>CAZEFT010000004.1:0-180840 GCA_964511495.1 uncultured Algimonas sp.
GCCAATCCAACGTACGATTAGGCCCGTCGTGAAGAACAAACTCACTATACCGCACCTTCAGCATGTGGGGATCATTCTCTTGAATTTCTCACAAGAGACTGAATTTATTGAGGGTTTTAAAATGCTAACCGAGGATCAATCTCAACCCCATGATTGGATTACCTTAGTGCTGGGTAATTTCAGAACAGTTTTGGAATGAGTTTGGGGGTGTTTTTGCGATAGGCCAGATAGTCTGGATCATCGCCCCATTTTTTCATACCCGCCTTTTGCAAAAGAGGAATACCACTCACCTTAAGCAGAAGGAACATGACGAAGAATGGCGAAATAAGCGCAATCCACGTGCCATCACTCAATATGGGGAGGGCCATAACAGCAACGCCTATCCATAAGAGGATTTCTCCGAAATAGTTCGGATGTTGGGATCGCGCCCACAAACCTGTATTGATGAATTTTGATTTATTCTCTGGGTCTTTGCGAAAGGCCGATTTTTGTGCGTCGGCCGTAACTTCAATGCTAAAGCCTATAATCCATAAAATAAGGCCAATGGTCGCAAAGACATCCCATCCTTTAGGATCAGCTGTCGTGATCATGGCCAAAGCACACGCTGCCGTTAGAATGACCCATGTGCCTTGTATGGTCCACGCCACTAAAAACCGAGGGCCATTGACTTTAATTTCATCAAAACGCTTGTCGCCCTTATCCCTTTTGACGCGCGCAAAGAGGAATAGCCCTAAACGGAGTGACCAAATAACGACCAAAGCTGCGGCCACCATACCTCTGACGCCTAAGGGTTGGGCAAGATAAACGGCTAAGATAATCATAGTGATATAGGTGAAAGCCCCGGTCAGGTCATAATATTTTTCGGTTTTGGCGAGTGCCGATGGGATAAAGACCAACCAATTCACGACAAACGCCCAAAGGGCACAGAGAAAGAAAATGGAGGTGCCTTGGAAGGCCTTCCCTTCCCCGCCAGCAATATAACCCACCCCTAAACCAAGTATTGTAAAGACGAGTAGAGCGACAAAAGTTTTGAAAGTTTTGGACATGGAACCACCAAATTATATGTTTTCATAGTCTATACGTCGCAAAACGGGAAAGTATGTGATTGAAATAAAGGCTTGCTTTGAAAAGTGTGACGATTCATAGATGTGTTCGTTATTTGTTCTGACCTTTGCCTGTGGACAATGTCGGGTATAATTGAGGAACAAAGAAAGACTAAGTGGGGATGAATTTGGCCAAGGCCCATCAATATATCAGAGCGGAACGCAATCGGTTTCGGCGTGCCTCTGAAGGACGGGCATGGTCGGTGAAAGAATTGCCGCAATATTATTATCATCGCAATTTCTGTGACATGCTGACTCATGTGGCCACACGCTATACGGCCCTAATGGCTCCCGAACATACGAAATTCATTCGCGATTTCGAAGCTCTACCATTTGCGGCGCAATGCGCTTATGCTCGTATTGCCGGACGAAAGGGTCGCGTTTTTAATATCCACCACCTGCATTATTCTGAAATTCAAAACATTCCGAAGCAATTTGACATTTTACATGAGGTTAACTTCATAAAACACCCTGAAAATGTTGATTTCAAAGACTATTTGCTATCTCTGACGAAGCCTGAACTTGTCGATTTAATGCTCGACAGGGTTTGTGAGACGCAGTTTAAACGATCTTGGAAAAAAGCCCGGTTGATAGATATTGGTCTTGAACAGATTGATTTTGATGATCTGACCATTCCCGACGGTGTGATTGTGCAGTCTCGTATGCAGAGCTTTCACTACCTTCTTTTTTTGTATTTCGGACGTATCGAAACGAGTTTACAAAGCAAGACATTGGGAGAGTTAGGTTTGGTGCGCCCTCCTCAAACCGAGCCGAAAACGGTCCGCTATTCCCATTATGAAGAAGCCTGCTCTGCTTATTTTTACGCCAACGCCCTGTCTGATTTGCGCCAAGGAGATGAGCAGGCAATTTCAACCTTAAAAGAGCGCATCAAGGACTGGCCCTGCCCTGTTGATGAAGTCACAGAAGTAAAGCGTGGAAAACTCTTACAAAAGCTTGGTGGCATCAGTGAACGGACAGGTGATATTGAGCAGGCACTCTTTTATTACGGCTTGAATGATAATGCGCTGTCTAATGAACGGGTTATTCGTATTCGGTATAAGCGTAATTCCGAACGTGACCGGGATTGGGCTCAGGCGCGTCTGGAAGACATGATCGACAATCCCGAAAGTGATGAAGAACTCGCTTTCGCCGAGGATTTTTACGCCAGAAAATATAATAAGAAAAAAACCAGCATTGTGACCGACCTCTTGCGTGATAGCGAGACAGTCTATCTGGATGAAGCCTTTAAAAACGCACCGGAACGAGCCGCTCTGCAATATTTCAAACAAAAGGGTTATGAAGCTTATCGTGCAGAGAATAAGCCTTGGCGCGTTTTATTTGGCCTCATGTTCTGGGATGAAATTTATGGAGGTAAACCGCCGGCTGGGTGGTCATTGCCGGAAAATTTAAAAACAGGACAGTTCTATACGCAACATCAGGACGCGATTGAGGTCAAATTGGCCGGTTTGGAGAGGCCGTCTCAAATGATGGTGTCGCTGCTAAAAACATTCACGCGACATTTCGGGGTCGAGAATGGTCTTTTTCCTTGGGGAAAGCACAAGAATTTAGATCGCATAAAAGCCTTGATTTTAAACTCTCCGAATGACGCTCTCCCGGCCATGCTAAGGCTTATGGCGCAGGATTTCCAAAAGACAAAAGACGGCTTTCCTGACCTTATGGTGATAAAAAATGGATGTGTGAGCTTCGTTGAAGTTAAAGCCGAAGGAGATGCCATTCGGCGCAATCAGTTGACGCGTCTGCGGCAGTTGCAATCCGTTGGGTATGAGGCTGATATTCTAAACATCAAATGGCACATCGACCCTGAGCAAACTTATGTCGTTGTAGATGTGGAAACGACGGGCGGACGCCCGGGGTTACACCGCGTCACGGAAATCGGCGCGGTTAAAATACAGGGCGGTGAAATCATTGATGAATGGTCAAGCCTTATCAATCCACAGCGATCCATTCCGCCCAACATCACGCGTATCACAGGGATTGATGAAGCTATGGTTGCGGATGCGCCTGTCTTTGCCGATATTGCGGACAGTTTTGCTGACTTTATGGGGGACGCTATTTTCGCCGCGCATAATGTGAATTTCGACTACGGATTTATTAGCACGGAATTTGAGATGATTGACCGCAAATTCCGTCACCCAAAGATTTGCACCTGCGCCTCTATGCGCAAACTTTATCCCGGCTATCGATCCTATAGTTTGAAAAATCTTTGTCAGGAGTTTCAAATTGATTTGAAAAGCCATCACCGCGCCTTATGCGATGCGCAAGCGGCAGCAGAGCTTTTGAAAATGGTGAATGATAAGCGTTTGGATAATCAAAAAGAGCGCCTGTCCGAAGACTGAATTTCCGATAGGCACGACCTTTTAAAAATGCCAAAGTATACACAATAAAAGTCTCTTTCCGCAGGATAAACCGTGCCGTCTTCCGCTGATAATATCAATGCCGATAATCTCTATGATTTGCCCACAGATGACAGTCTGAAGGCGTTGCAAGGCTCTATAGAGGCGCGATTAGCGGAACTTGTGCCATCTGACCAAACATGGCCTATTCGTCTGCATGAGGCGCAACGTCACGCATTACTCTCACCGGGTAAACGCTTTCGCCCTCTCCTTTGTGTGTTGATTGCTCAAGGGGCGACAAATGACCCCATTTTGCGCAAGGCAGCTATTGACGTCGGTTGCGTGGCGGAAATGGTGCATGCGGCTTCGCTCATTCTGGATGACCTGCCCTGTATGGACGACGCGGCGCTACGCCGTAATCAACCAACAACCCATATCGCTTTTGATGAAAGTACGGCAATATTGAGTGCCGTGGCGCTTCTTAATCGGGGCTTCGGGATTTTATCGCGATTGGATACAATAGAACCGGAAATCAAAATTGCACTCGTCGATTTACTCTCCTATTCTGTTGGCTCAACCGGATTAATTGCAGGACAAATGGCGGATTTGGCCAATGATGATGCGAACACAAATATTCAAGATGTCGAACGCCTTAATCACCTTAAAACTGGTGCACTGTTTGAATATGCGATTTACAGCGCCGCTATTTTGACCAAACTCTCGGTAGGGCAAAAAGAAGAGTTGAAAGATTTTGCCTATCATCTCGGGCTTGCGTTTCAACTTTTGGATGATTTGAAAGACAGCCTGATGAGTGATGATGAGGCCGAGAAATCTGTCGGGCGGGATACCGGAAAAGCGACGCTTTTGGCATTAATGGGATCGGAGGATTCCAAACGACAACTTAAAGCCTATTTATCATCGGCTAAAGTCTCGCTGCATCGCGCAGGCTTGCGCAATATGAAAGCCTTGGACGCTGCGATGGATCGACAATTTGCCTTTCTCCATCAGGCTTAAGCTCTTTGTCTGACGCGACGGATATGGCCCAAAGCGTGAAGAATGAGGCCCCTCTCCTCCATGTCGAGCGGATGAGCGTTGCCTATGGCCGCCATCAAGCGCTCAAAGATATTTCACTCAACATTCAACCCGGCGAACTTGTTGGCATCATAGGGCCAAATGGCGCCGGAAAAACCAGCTTTGTCAAAGCTCTCTGCGGACATGTGCATTCTACAGGGCAAATAAAAATCGCAGATAAGCCCATTAAACGCGGACAAGACCGCCGCGCTCTTATCGGTCTGGTGCCGCAAGACATTGGTCTATACCCCCAGCTGACAGCCCGAGAAAATTTGGACGTGATGGCGCGATTGCTAGGCGTCGACATAGGCAATCGCAAGGCGCGAACGGATGAGGTTCTTGCCTCGGTCGGCATGACAGAAAAACAAGATGCTTTGGTTTCCGCTTTATCGGGCGGGATGAAACGCCGTATCAATGTGGCGGCGGCCATTATGCACGCGCCTTCCGTGGTGATTTTTGACGAACCCACAGCCGGTATTGATATTCCTGCCCGGGATGTTGTTCACAGACTGGCCCGCCAACAAGCGCAAACCGGTAAAGCCGTCATTTTGATCACGCATGAATTGGAGCAGGCAGAAGCCCTGTGCGATAAAATCCTTTTATTACGACAAGGAGACGCCCTCGCCTTCGGCAGCCCGGCTGATATTTTAGAAACCTATTATGGGTCGCAACGCACCGCCCGATTGCGCTTCGCTGCCCCTCCAAATGCGCAAATCCATCACGCCTTAAAGGATTTTGAATTTCGCGAAGGTGAACTTCCAACAATCTGGCAGACTGAGACAGATATGGATGAGCGGTTTTTTGTGCAGGAAGTCATGAATGAATTAAGCTCTGAGCGCGATAGTCTGAGAGAGATTTCGGTTGGCCGTCCGGGTCTGAACTCACTCATGCATGACATCGAAACCGTGGAGCCAATGGCATTATGATTTACGCGGTCATGAAAACTATGGCACTTCGTCTTTGGCGAGACAAAGGTGCTTTGCTTCTAGCCTTTATCTTGCCCGGTTTTATTTTCGCCATTTTCGCGGTTATTTTTTCGACAGCGTCCGGAGGCACTTTGGACTTGCGCGTGGCTTTGGGGGCAGAAACCGATAACCCAGTCGTTGCGCAGACATTGGAGCGAATAAAAGATAACGCGACATTTGACATATTGCTTGATGAGAGTGGGCAGATGGAGACTGTTCGAGAGACGGTGCGTTTGGGGCAAGCCGATGTCGGGCTGTTCATCGGTTCAAACCCAGATATATCAACTGTTCCTGCATTACCCCGCTTGACCATCCTTCAAGACCCGAGCCGCGAAGTCGCGGGGACGGTGATAAAAGGACAAATTCGGCAAATTTTGGCAGCAGAGACTGACCAAAGCAGTGATATTTTTGTGACCCAATCCGCCATGCCTGAAAAAACACTAGAAGGTGCGACGGATAAATCCGTTACCTATTATATCGGGGCTACAGCGATTTTATTTCTCATGTTTGCCTCGATGCAAGGCGCGTCGATTTCGATTGATGAAAGACGGTCAGGTATTTCCCAACGCCTTATGGTCGGGCCAAAGGGCGCATTGGCGATGCTGACGGGAAAGTTTCTATTTCTGACACAAATTGGCTTTATACAGACCTTCATTATTATCGCCGTCGCCGCTCTGTTTTTCGACGTTGAGGTCACACGCCATATCCCTGCTCTCATCCTAATTACACTGGGTACAGCCATGTTGTCTGCGAGTTTGGCCTTGTTTATCGCGGCATTATGCGGGTCAGCGTCCCAAATGCATACAGTGTCGACCTTTCTGGTTTTATTGTTCTCTGCGATTGGCGGGTCAATGGTGCCGCGCTTTATGATGCCGGATTGGCTCCAAGGGTTAGGCATTTTGACGCCGAATTACTGGGTGATCGAAGGGTTTTACGGTATTTTAGCAAGGGGACAATCTGTCCTGTCCCTTTGGCCGGTATTGAGTGTTATATATGTATCAGCGGGGGTCTTTTTGGCCTCTGCCGCCATCATATCACATAAAATGATGCGACTTTAATAAAGGCGTTTTTTGGGACCAACAACTGATATCCAAACCCCAAATTGGGGTCTGTTCCTTGCGATAATAGTCGTCGGGGCTTGGGCGGCTGTGCATGTTTATAGCGTGTTTTTTCATACGTTAAGCGCACCGCTTTGGCAGACTTTAGGTCTCATCGCTCTGCAATGCTGGCTTTACACGGGTGTTTTCATTGTCGCCCATGACACAATGCATGGCTCACTTGTTCCACGTTATCCCAAGTTAAACGCAAGCATCGGCACTGCGATATTATTTGTCTATGCAGGCTTTAATTGGTCAAAAATGCGTACGGCCCATCATGCCCATCATGACCATGCGGGATTAGAAGGTGATCCTGATTTTAATATAGATAACCCCAAAGACTTTTGGCCGTGGTATGTAAAGTTCTTTCGGCAGTATTTCGGATTGCAACAAATCATAGTTCTGGTCGGCTTTACCCTCGCTTATGTTTTCATATTTGGAGCGGATTATTTAAATACGATTATTATGTGGGCGGTGCCGGCCATTTTATCTTCGGTTCAGCTCTTTTACTTCGGAACATACAGAACCCATCGGCATGAAACCGGTTTTGCTGACCATCACAATGCGCGAAGCAATGATTATCCGCGTTGGCTGTCTTTGTTGACGTGTTTTCACTTTGGTTATCATCACGAACATCACCTTTACCCGCATGAGCCGTGGTGGCGATTACCCAAAAAGAAGTTTGAAAGGGTGGAGTCATGACGTGGTATGTGGCTACATTTATCGTTCTGGCAAGTGTCGTTGGCATGGAAGCTTTCGCTTGGTTTGTGCATAAATACATTATGCATAGTCGTTGGGGGTGGGGTTGGCATGAAAGCCATCATGTCGAAACAGAGGGGCTGTTTGAAACGAACGATCTCTACGCCGTGTGTTTCAGTGTTATCGCCGCGACGCTTTTTATTATCGGCTCAATGGGATATCCCGCGCTCTGGATGGTCGCATTGGGTCTGACACTTTATGGTATTCTTTATGGTGTCGTGCATGACGGCTTGGTTCATCAACGTTGGCCGTTTTATGTGAAAACGCCCAATGGTTATTTGAAACGTCTCGTTCAAGCGCATCGTTTGCATCATGCCGTTCATGAACGTGATGGAGCCGTCTCATTCGGGTTTCTTTATGCCGAAGATGTGCGGATATTAAAGAGCCGTCTGAAAGCTAATCAGGCGCGGAAAAGTGTGTCATTAGCCGATGAATAGTTTCGGGCCCAATGCCCTTTTGGATTGTTATCGCCAAGGCATTTTCCCGATGTCGGATTCGCGGGACGACACCCAAGTCTTTTTAATGAATCCTGAAGACCGCGGAATTATCCCGCTTGATGGATTACATATTTCAAAATCCTTGCGGAAATTTATGCGTCGTTCAAATTGGACGGTGCAATATAATCGTAATTTCCCCAAAGTCATTCAACTCTGTGCCGAGAGTCAAAAGGGCCGCGAAAGCACTTGGATTAGTGAAGGTTTGGAAAGCCTCTATGTTGAACTTCACAAGCATGGACATGTTTTCTCAGTCGAAATATATGACGATGATGAATTGGTCGGAGGTCTTTATGGCGTGAGCTTAGGTGGCGCATTTTTTGGCGAAAGCATGTTCTCGCGGGCAACGAATGCCAGCAAAATCGCTCTCGTCGGTTTGGTAAGAGGATTGATCGATAATGGCTATAGCTTGCTTGATACACAATTTTTAACTCCTCACCTTGCGACACTTGGGGGCGTTGAAATTCCGCGAGAGGAATATCGCGCGCGTTTGAAATCCGCTTTGGCCCTAAAGGCCGAGTTTCCAAAAGGTTTGCTTCCCGTCTCTGCATTATTGCAACAGGTTTAATCTCTCTTTCGTGTCGGGGGTTTCTCGACTTGACGTGTTCTATTCCATGTCTATGTTGCGCGCAAAATTGGCGGGCTAATTCCGCCATCATTGTCGAAAAGTTGACACTATTTGAGCTCTTCAGAAAATATCACAGAAGTTCCTGCTGACGAAGCCGTGGACGTGACGTTCAAGGCTTTGGGTCTTGCTCCGAAAATTCTGAAAGCCCTGGATGATATGGGTTATGAAAAGCCGACGCCTATTCAGGCGCGTGCCATTCCGGCGGCCCTGCAACAACGTGATGTGTTGGGCATTGCTCAGACGGGTACAGGTAAGACAGGTGCTTTCACCTTGCCCACGCTCCACAAATTGGAAAAAGGTCGTGCACGCGCGCGCATGCCGCGTTGCCTTATCATCTGCCCCACGCGTGAGTTGGCGGCGCAGGCAGCGGAGAATGTCGAACTTTACGGTAAATACCTCAAGCTCGAAATGGCGTTGTTAATCGGCGGTGTTTCTTTCGCCGAGCAAGACCGTAAATTAATGAAGGGGGTTGATATTTTGATTGCAACACCCGGGCGACTTTTGGATCAATTCGAGCGTGGCAAAATCTTGATGACGGGTGTGCAAACTCTGGTCGTTGATGAAGCTGACCGCATGCTTGATATGGGCTTTATTCCTGACATTGAGAAAATCTTCAAACTGACGCCTTTTACCCGTCAGGTTTTATTCTTCTCGGCCACTATGCCGAATGAGATTAAACGTCTCGTTGATCAGTTTTTGCATCAACCGGTCACCATTCAGGTCGCGCGTCAATCAACAACGGCAGAGACCGTTAGGCAGCGGATTATTCGCATGCCGTCTTCCGATCCCAAACAAAAACGCACAGCATTACGTTGGATTATTGATCAAGAAGATGTCGATAATGGTATTATCTTTTGTAACCGGAAGCGTGATGTCGATATTGTTGCGAAATCCCTTTCGGTTCACGGTAAGTCTGCGGCTCCGATTCATGGTGATCTCCCTCAGTCACTTCGCACGGACACGCTTGAATCGTTTAAAAAGGGCGACATAAAATTCCTCGTTGCGAGTGATGTTGCCGCGCGTGGTTTGGATGTTCCGACAGTCAGTCATGTTTTCAATTATGACGTGCCCAACCATTCAGAAGATTATGTTCATCGTATTGGTCGGACGGGACGCGCCGGTCGTGAAGGTGATACGGTCATGTTGGTCGCTCGGCTTGATGAGCGAAACTATCAAGACATTCTTGATCTAATCAAAGTTGAAGAAATTGAAGAAATTGAGGTTCCGGGAATTGAGGACTTCCCAAAGGACGGCGGTCGAAAAAAGACACGAGGCCGTCGCGGGGATAAAAAAGAGGGACGTAGCAGAGACCGAAAAAAACCGCGACAATCACGTGGAAAACCTGAACACTCCGTTGAGAGTGAAAAGTACGAGGACGCACCAAAGTCCAGACGTCGGAAAGCGCCGACAAAAGCAAAAACTGACCCGAGAAAAGATGAGGTGAACGACACGCGTTCAAAGGCAAAGAGCAAAACATCGGATAGCTCTGATTCCCCTAAAAAAGAAGCTGACAAACCGTCTTCGAAAAAGAACACATCGCGCAAAAGCTCAAACCCAAAATCATCAGATCAAAAGCCTGTGAAAAAATCACGCGGACGTGACCGCAACGGATTGCCCGAGAACAAAGATTCGGGCTTTGGTGGTGACGTTCCTGAGTTCTTTAAGATTTAGTAGGCTTACTCTCGCTTCGCCCGCTTTGATTTTATTTCTTTGATTTTATCTGTCGGGCGAGTTTCTCTATTTCATCAAATATCCCAAAGACAACTTCGTCTGACTCTTGTGGCAAACAATGCCCTGTCCCGGGATAGGTGACGTTTCGGCAATTCGGTAAACGGTCATCACAGGCTATTCGGTTTGTTTCATTTGAGACGAAATCATCCACCTCTGCACTTGCCATAAAGATGGGGATTTCAATCGCTTCAAGAAAATTATTCGCGCGAATGTAGACACTGCTCTCGAAAAACTCCGCGCCCCATTGATTGGTCACATCGCCGACACGCTCTTCGGGATGGCGAGTATAGACAGCGTCTCGCAAGTAAAGCCGTTTAGGGTTGGAGCTACAATGCTCAATCCCTGAAATTGTATAATCTTCGACAAAAGGTTTCCAATTATCCCCACCCGGCACATAGCGTTTTGATTGACCGATTTTGCGCATAAAATTCATCAATGAAAGTGCTTTATCAAACGCCATATCTCCGGCTTTAGGCTCAATGGCGGGGGCGATAAGCGCTAACCCATCTACACTGTCGGGATGCTCTCCTGCCATACGCAGCGCCACGTGCCCCCCAAATGACATCGCCATAGGAATGACTATGTGACCTTCGTCGAAATTCTGTTCCGCAATCAGATTTGCTACATCATCCGCATAGGTTGAGAAATCATCAATCCAAAGCTTCTCGGGTTGTTTCTGAAAGTAGCGATCAGAGCCCCCCTGCCCGCGCAAATCAATCCCTATGACGTGGAAACCTCGTTCGGCCAACGCGTCTACATGTTCGCCATACATTTTGAGGGTCGCCGTATAACCGGGAATAATCAGAATTGTCGTATCCGCCGTGCCGCGATTTCCTGTTTCTCCCCAACGCAAACCTGTTCCGTCTTCTGCCTTGAACCGTTTCCATTCCCAATCTGTCGGCATTTTGGGGATTGTGAACTTATCGGCTTGCGCCTGATAGGCTTGACTGACTTCAAAGGGCCGATATTTCTTTTCAGGCCAAAGTAGTGCTGCCAAAATCAATAGAACGATACCACCGACCAGAAAGAGCGAAAGCTTACGCATCATCATATCCATATGTTGCACGATAATGCGGATCATCAGTAAAGGTTGTGTGCCATTGCGCTAATTTCGGTGCCTTACCCTGCCATTTTAAATGCGATGCCCGGAAAGAGGCATAATCAAGCGCCGTAATAATGGCGAGATTGCCGTAACTCCACGGTCCGCCCAACCACTCACAAATCCGCTCCAAGGTCTGAACGCTGTTCAAAATCGCCGTTTCATGACGCGTAATCATCTCTTGCCAATGAAGGTCTTTCGGGCGGACAATTTCATAGCGATAGTTGTAAACCGCATCAGCTAAACCATCACCCAGAGCGTGTTGCCATTTATTCAAAAAATGTAGATGACCGTCACTCGGCAGAACTTTATTCTCGCCAAGGCTGTCCAGATATTCACAGATGACGGGACTATCGAACAGATACTGCCCTGGCTGCCATTCCAAGGCAGGAATTTTGCCGAGTGGGTTATCTCCGGCTTTATAGCCGTTCGCCCCGTCTTTATCTGGCAAAATTTCTTCGACATCTATACCATGCAACCGCGCCAAAATCATGGCCTTGCGCGCATAGGGTGAAATCGGATGGCAGATGAGTTTCATTTTAATCGCTCTTCCTTAGCATTTCAGTTAGCCAAACAGCTCGAACAGTCACGCCAACACAAACGAAGACCGTCAGAGGCGCTCTTAGAATAGGAAAGGCGACAAAAAGGCAAAATAAAACCGTTATTCCTGTATAAAAAAGGTCGCCGCCATAATGAGCGCCCATTGTTTGTTAAACCAAACAAATGGCAGCAGGCCTAAATAAGCAATAATGGAAATAATTCGCAATAGATATTCGGTGTCCGTAGTGCTTGTGAAACCAGCCTTCAGAAAATTGAAAACGAGCAAAAATGTGTAAAACAAGAATAAAAGGCTTTTCGGCTTCTCTATGAACGAGAGTTCATCATAGCGTTCAGCCTGTTTGCGCGCCGTAGCAGCGGAAAAGATGTGATATATTTCTTGCTTCTCGCTCACCTTATTCCCATTCAATCGTTCCGGGCGGTTTAGACGTCACGTCATAGACGACGCGATTTACGCCTCTGACCTCATTGATAATGCGAGTGGCGGTTTCGCCTAAAAACTCATGGCTATAAGGGTAATAATCGGCTGTCATGCCGTCCGTAGAGGTCACTGCCCGCAATGCCAAAACATAATCATAGGTTCGGCCATCTCCCATCACACCAACGGTTCGCACAGGCAAGATCACAGCAAAAGCTTGCCATATCTCATTGTAAAGACCGTGTTTTTTGATTTGGTCGAGATAGATTGAATCGGCTTCGCGTAATATATCTAAACGCGCCTTTGTAATCTCTCCAGGGCAACGAATGGCAAGGCCAGGTCCGGGAAACGGATGACGTTCGACGAAATCAGAATGTAAGCCAAGCTCGCGACCCAAATCCCTCACCTCATCTTTGAAAAGTTCTCTTAAGGGCTCGACCAGTTCCAAATCCATACGCTCGGGCAGGCCGCCGACATTGTGATGGGATTTAATTGTGACGGATGGCCCACCATCGAAAGAAACGCTTTCAATCACATCCGGATAAAGCGTACCTTGGGCGAGGAATTTTGCGCCGCCCACTGATTTGGCTTCGCGTTCAAAAATATCAATGAATGTTCCGCCGATAATTTTTCGCTTCTTTTCCGGATCGCTGACGCCGTCCAAAAGACCTAAAAATTCGTTCCCGGCATCTACATGGATGAGGTTGATGTCGTAATGATCACGAAATAGCGATGTGACCTGTTCACTTTCGCCTTTTCGCATCATCCCCGTATCAACATAAACGCAGGTGAGTTGCTCTCCAATCGCTTGGTGGATTAAGATGGCGGCAACAGAGCTATCGACGCCGCCTGACAGGCCGCAAATGACTTTACCGTCTCCGACTTGATCACGAATGGCGGCAATCATTTCATCTTTGAAGGCGGCCATGGTCCAGTCGCCACTAAAATTTGCGATATCATGCGTAAAGTTCCGCAAAATCCTCGCCCCGTTCTGTGTATGCATGACTTCGGGGTGGAACTGCACGCCATAGAAACGACGAGTTTCATTGGCGATTGCGGCATAGGGCGCATTGGGTGAGCGCCCGATAATCTCAAAGCCTTCCGGAATGGAGTCGACACGATCCCCATGGGACATCCAAACTCGTTCTTTGGCTCCGATATCTGCCAAGCCTTCAAATAACGGGCTCTTAGAGACAATTTCCATATCAGCTCGACCGAATTCCTGCTCATCAGATGCCTCAACAGAGCCGCCTAGTTGGGCGCACATGGTTTGTTGACCGTAACATATGCCCAAAATCGGTACGCCCAGTGACCAAATAGCCTCATGTGCCCGAGGGGTGCCTGTCCCGATCACACTGCTTGGGCCCCCTGACAGAATAATGGCCTTTGGCTTGAATTTTTCCAAAAGCGCTTCATCAACTCGATTATAGGGATGAACTTCGCTGTAAACGCCGCTCTCACGCACACGGCGCGCAATGAGCTTGGTCACCTGAGACCCGAAATCAATAATCAGCAATTGCTCATGTTGGCCGACAATTGTCTCATGCGTGTCTGTCATTTTTGTCTTTCCATTACCGCGAAAAAGAAGCCATCCGTATTGGTGGAGGCCGGAGAGAGCGTGAGAGTGCATCCATCCGCTGACCAAGGTTTAGGCGCTTCAACGCCAAATTTTTCTTCCCAAACTTCACCGGCGGACAATAAGGCGAAATTATCATGATCTTCGAGGAAGGCGTAGACCTGCGCTTCGTTCTCTTCTGCAAGCATGGAACAGGTCACATAGAAAAGCAGTCCGCCGGGACGAACAAACCCTTTTGCACTATTTAAGACAGAGCGTTGTTCATTATTACGTCGCTCTAAAGCGTCTTCGGACAAGCGCCATTTAGCATCCGGTTTTCGCCGCCATGTCCCAACGCCCGTACAAGGCGCATCAATCAAGACACGATCCATTCTCCCGACAAGGTCTTTTAGGTTTTCAGAAGGCGGTTGGCGCACATCGATGATCGAGGCCCCCGCCCTTTGTGCGCGCTGATAGAGCGGAGACAAACGACGTTTATCAATATCGAACCCAAAAACCGATCCTTTGTTTTCCATATCGGCGGCCAAGGCTAATGACTTTCCGCCTCCTCCAGCGCAATAATCCAATAGTTTTTCGCCGGGTTTTGCATCAATCAACAAGCTGACGATTTGCGAGCCTTCATCCTGAATTTCAATTGCGCCGGTTTGATATTCCGGCTCAATTTGCACATTGGGTAATCGCCCATCTCCTTCTTTTGCGGCAATGCGTATTCCAATGGGAGAAATCTCGGTCGGCTTTGCCCCCTTAGTGTTGAGTGATTTTAAAACATCATCACGCTTGGCTTTGATCGTATTGACCCGCAGATCCAGAGGCGGACGCTTTGTGAGAGCTTGCCCTTCTTCTATGGCCTCTTCGACGAAATTATTTTCAAAGGCCGGCCAAATCCATTCAGGGACATCGGCTTGCACCCAATCAGGCGCATCATCCAATGAAATTTTGCCTGAAAGCTTTTCCTTTTCTTCAGGCGTCAGAGGTTTGGGGGCGTGAGCGTCGCCTTCAAACGCTTCCTCTAGGCTTTGCGGTGTAAGCCCTCCCATAAAGACGGCAGATGCTAAGGCCAAAGCCCGGGGGCTCTCATCATCCATGCGAAAGCCTAGCGAGCTTTTGCATCGTAAGGTATCATGAACATAATTACCGATTGCAGAACGGTCTTTCGATCCCGCAAATCGGTGTGCCTTCCCCCAATCGCGCAAAGCCATTGTGGCAGGCGTCTTACGGTCCAAAATGTCGGTCAGAACCTCAAGGGTCGCTTGAATGCGTCCACCGAGGCGCATTAGCCAAGCACTTGTATAAAGGCGATGATCAACAGGGCCACGATTGCAAGCGCGCTCACAAGGAAGGTCAAGAAGCGCCAAGGGAAGATAACATTTTTCGTGAGTTGAATAAGAGCATGAATGATGCGGAAGACAACAAACGTCCAAGCTGCGATTACAACGGCTTGTGTCACTCCACCTGAAACGATGAAGAAAAAGCACAAAGCGTAAAAGATTACAGGGACTTCAAACTGGTTTTTAAAGTTATCACTCGCGTTGTTCACATGAACAGGGAAACCAGTTTTGCGGATTTCTTTTATGCCATGCTTAGCAATACGGCTCACCCGTGACCATGCCAACCAAAATAGAATGATGATGGAGAGTGAGGCTTGAATGAGAATGGGTAAGTATAAGGGATTATTTTCCATGAGGATCTCTTTTATCTCTAGCTTGGCATTGAATAATTAGGCGCTTCACGTGCAATATGAACATCGTGAACGTGGCTTTCACGCAGACCTGCATTGGTAATTCTCACAAATTCCGCATTTTTATGAAGGTCTTTAATCGTTGCCGACCCCGTATACCCCATAGTGGCACGAATGCCGCCCAAGAGCTGATGCAAGATAGGAGCAACCGGGCCTTTATAGGCGATGCGGCCTTCAATGCCTTCAGGCACTAATTTCATGGAATCATTGACTTCTTTTTGGAAATATCTGTCAGCCGAGCCTCGCGCCATAGCTGAAACTGAGCCCATACCGCGATAGGATTTATAAGACCGCCCCTGATAGAGGAAAACTTCACCGGGTGTTTCTTCTGCCCCAGCCAAAAGCGAGCCGACCATGGCGCATTCCGCTCCCGCGGCGAGCGCTTTGGCCATATCACCGGAATATTTAATCCCGCCATCCGCTATGACCGGAACATTGGCTTTTTTCGCGGCCGAACAAGCATCCATGATTGCGGTCAGTTGTGGTACGCCGACGCCGGCAACAATCCGTGTCGTGCAGATTGAACCGGGGCCAATCCCTACTTTTATCGCGTCTGACCCGGCTTTTATCAGCGCTTTAGCAGCAGAAGCCGTTGCGATGTTTCCGGCTATGATTTGTGCGTTTGGATAATCTGTTTTCAGTCGTTTCACGGTATCGATGACTTTTGATGAATGGCCATGGGCTGTATCAATGACGACGGCATCTGCACCCGCCTCAATCAAAGCCACTGCACGGTCATAACCGGCATGCCCGACCGTAGAGGCCGCGGCAACCCGTAAACGGCCTTTGCCGTCTTTACAGGCATTGGGGAAGTTCTCTGCCTTATCCATATCCTTGACAGTGATGAGACCAACGCAATTGTAATCCTCATCAACCACCAAGAGACGTTCAATGCGGTGTTTATGCAGTAAGGCCCGCGCTTCGGACTCAGACGCGCCCTCTTTGACTGTGACCAACTCTTTGGTCATCAGGTTGGAGACCAATTCCGTAGGATCATCCGCAAAACGAACATCGCGATTTGTCACAATACCAACAAGCTTCCCGCTACTTTTAACAACCGGAATACCCGAGATTTTGTGATGCTCAGCCAGAGCGGAGAGTTCTGCCCGCGTTGCATTGGGGCCAATCGTGATCGGATTAACCACCATTCCCGACTCATAGCGTTTGACTTTACGCACTTCTTCGGCTTGCTCTTCAATAGAAAGGTTGCGGTGAATAACGCCAATACCGCCGACTTGCGCCATAGCAATCGCCAGGCGGGCTTCGGTCACAGTGTCCATCGCCGCACTGACCAATGGAACATTAATCGAAATGCTTTTCGTTAAACGTGTTTTGAGTGATGCATCTGCCGGTAAGATGTCTGAAGCCTGGGGCTGCAAAAGGACATCATCGAAGGTCAGACCTTCTCGAATCTCCATGGGAGTCTCCTATCTCTTTTGCAAGCGGGGGTTATCAGCTATCGCGCGGCCTCGCAAATCGAAAAAACAAGATTCTTCAAATTATGAACAGCTTGTTGGCGGCTTCCTGTTTGGGCTTAAGTCTTCGGGTTTTGCAGATTCAGCGCTACTAAATAGATCTCAGGGCTGCCCACGCGCGAAGATTTAGGCTTAGCATGTTTGACGGTCTGAAAGCGTGATTTCAATTCATTCAGGAGCTTTTTCTCCGCGCCCCCTTGGAAAACTTTAGTGGCAAAATGACCACCCGGACGCAATGTGCGCATGGCGAAATCAGCGGCGGCTTCGACTAACGCGACCGTTTTCAAATGATCTGTGTTTTTGTGCCCGGTCGTATTAGCCGCCAAATCTGATAAGACCAAATCCGGCGCACGGCCCAATAGGGCTTTAATCTTGTCCGGCGCGTCATCTGCCATGAAGTCATATTCGATGAGCGTTGCCCCTGCGATTACATCGACAGGCAAGAGGTCAATGCCTATAACTTGTTCGGCGCCGCGTTTCATGGCGATTTGCACCCAACCACCGGGCGCACATCCTAAATCCACGACAAGACTATCCGTCTTAATGAGCCCAAATTTATCGTCCAACTCTTCAAGTTTAAACGCAGCGCGGGACCGATAGCCTTTAATCTTGGCCTCTTTGACGTAAGGGTCATTAATTTGGCGCTCAATCCATAATTTGGACGATATTTTTCGGCCTCGCGCTGTCTTAACCTTGCGGTGCATCATACGAGTTGCATTGTTTTTATCGGCTTTTGGTGTTTTGCGACCTCTTTTAGGTGCAGCGGGTTTACCGCCACTCATACGATGTGGCTGTTTTGGTGTTTCATCCGTCATCAGAGCCTCCTTCTTCAGGCCCGGACACATCCTTTGCTGTCTCAGTTGGCGCATCCGCGGTCTCTTGATCGGGAAGGACACGAATAGTTTGCGAGCGGTTCATGAGTCCCATTAACATGCCCTCGCGCAGACCTCTATCGGCCACACGGATCATTTTACTTGGCCACATTTCACAAATCACATCCGTGATTGCACAGCCAGCGACCAGCAAACGCGAGCGATCCGCGCCAATACAAGGCTCTTTCGCGCGTTCTTCGGGGCTTTTGGAGGCCATTAAACGCGCGACTTTCACTGCTTCATGCGAGCGGAACCATAAACCATCAACTTTATCGCGCTGATAATAGGGCAGTTTCAGATAGATACTGGCCAAAGACGTGATCGTACCCGATGTTCCGATGATGTGGCCTTTGCCCTGTTCGAAAGTTTTCGTAAATCGCGTGCTACACCCGGCTTCATCAATACAGTCACGCACAACCTGTTTCATCTCCTCATACCATGTGTCCCGATCACCTGTTTCAGGCACGCGTTCGGATAAGGTGACAACACCCACTGGCAAAGACGCCCAAGCACTGATTGGCGGCCTGTGCGTGCGCATAACATGATTGGGGTCACGCAATTTGCGGATATCCACCCAGCTCAATTCCGTTGAGCCGCCCCCAATATCGACCACCAAGGCCACGTCTTTTGTGGGGTCGATCAGATTGATACAGCCCATCACAGCCAGACGGGCTTCTACACGGGCAGAGATGATCTCTAGCGAGATGCCTGTTTCTTGTTTTACGCGTTGAATGAAGGCTTCACCATTACTCGCACGGCGGCAAGCTTCAGTCGCAATACAGCGCCATTTCTTAACCTTTTTGGATTTCATTTTGCGGGCACAAACGCCTATTGCGTCCACAGCCGCATCCATACTGGCTTGTGACAAAGCACCCGTAGCCGCCAAGCCCTGCCCCAAACGTACAATTTTGGAATAGCTGTCAATAATCCGAAAACTGTCCCCTTGTTCGCGAGCGATCAGGAGTCGACAATTATTCGTACCCAAATCAAGGGCTGCAAATGTAGCCGGCATGGCTCCCCGATTGCGGGGGCGCCTGCCGGACCGTCTCCGTTTTCCTGAGCCAGATGCTGAGGAAACTTCGGAGCCGGACGGTTCCGTGTCCGGCATGGTCTTTTCTCTCTTTTGTGGCGGGCGCGTTTTACTCGCGCACACAGCCTCTTCCCCACCTTGCTAACCTATTGATGGCTAAGCGTAAATCTAAAAGTTCTTTTCGTGATGGAGGAGTTTACTGAGGAAAAAGCTGATGCAGGCCTAATGTATATCAATATGGTCGGAAAATTGAGACCAATCAGGTTCCGGACGAAGGGCTTCCATAGCGTCATGTTGAGACAAAAATATCTGACCGGTCAAATCATCAAGGAAGTTAGACCGGAATAAACGCTCCTTTACCCTGCTCTGCATGTCTGAAAAATGAAGGTTAATTCCCAACAATTTCAGGCGTTTATTGACTTCATGTAAACTAGATAAAGCGCTCGCATCAATGCGGCTAACGGCTGTGCACATGAGCACCAAATCACGCATGTCCGGACTGCCGGCGATCAATTCAGAGACTCTCTCTTCCAAATGTCGGGCATTGGCATAATAAAGGCTTTCATCAATCCGCAGTGTTTTAATCTCTTCATTGGTTTCGACAATGAATCGTGACGCATCCCGGTAATGTTCTGTGCCAGGGAAGCGTCCGACTTCCGCGATATGAGGGTGCAGCGTTTGCCGAATATGGAGTGCCATGGCCAGAATAACACCGACCAAAACACCCCATTGAACGCCCAGGAGCAAAACCGAGAGGAATGTCGCGATGGCTGTTAAACCATCCGTGCGGCTATAGACCCAAGTCCGCCAAATATTCTTAAAGTCCAGAAGTGAAAGACAGGCAACAATGATCAAAGCCGCCAAGACGGCAAGTGGCAGAGCTTTTAAAAGTGGAGTCAAAAACAAGGCCGTGAGGGCCATAAAGGCTGCTGTCATAATGTTGACCATAGGAGTCTTACCACCAGCAGACGCGTTTACAGCCGTGCGTGACATACTGCCATTAATCGGGTAGCCGCCTGTAACGCCCGCGACAAAATTTGACGCGCCCAAGCCCATTAATTCACGATTTGTATCCAGCTTTGTCCGATTACGCGCCGCAAATTCTTGTGCCGTCGATGTACTATCGACAAAAGCGACAATCGCAATCACCGCCGCAGGCATGAATAACATTTCCAATGAAGAAAAACTCAAAGGCGGGATAGTGAAAGGCGGCAATCCACCTGGAACTTTGCCGACAATGGCCAAGTCGTAATTTCTGTAGAGCCCCAATCCCGTGCTGATCCCTATATACATAAAGATAATAGCAATCGGTAATAATTTGGCGAAGAGCTTAGCATGTTTACTGCGGATCCCTGCCCTCACGAGACCAAAAGCGACAAGGCGTTTAATGAGATAAAAAATCAAACAGGCCGACAATCCTATGACCATCGCAATGGGTTTGGCATTGGCCAAATTATTCCAGAGCGAAGAGACTAAATCAAAGGCCGTTGTCCCTGAGGCAGAAATGCCAAATATGTGTTTTAATTGAGAAATTATAATCAGAAGCGCGGCCCCCGTAATATAGGCCGAGACGACGGGGCGGGAGACGAAATTCATCAAAAAACCGCCACGCAGCAACCCTGCAATCAGCAATAAGCTGCCCGTAATCAATGCGAGAAGCGCGGCGCTCACGAGGCGTATCTCTTCGGGCAAGGTCGCAATACAAGCGGCCGTCATAAGTGAGATAACAGCGGTTGGTCCAACAGAAAGTTGTCGAGACGAACCGAAAAGGGCGTAGGCGATTAGAGGGAAAATCGAGACATAAATCCCGAGTTGTGGCGGCAATCCGGCGAGCAAGGCATAAGCTAAACATTGCGGCACCAAGAGGATGGAAACGATAACAGCAGCAATCAAATCGTCGCTGAATATGGCCGGAGAATATCCCTTCAACCAATCAAAGTGACTTGTGATTGAGCGTTTGACGTTCATTCCCAAATCCAGATCTAGTAAAACTCAGTTCGATAAGTCAATCTGTCAGGTGCCTCCATTGGATTCTGCAAACGCCTTTAAAGACGGATAGATTTGCGCCAGATTATAGGGGGACTTCTCTAAAGCTTCAATAACGGCCTCAGAACCCAATGAATGAATATGCGCAAAGGCCCAAAGGGCTGCTGAGCGCATACCACTGGCACAAAACGCGATTATGGGACGGGGCGCATTTTCATAAGCCGTGAGACTAGCCTGAATCAGCCCTTCTGATAGGCCACCCGACATCGGAATGTGGAAGTAATCAATGCCAAGGTTTTGCGTCACGGTCTCTATATCATCCGACAAGGGTTGTAGAGGCGCTTCCATATCCGGGCGATTATTTATGAAGGTCATTGTCCCCTGCTCGGCCAAAGCTTGCACCTGTGCCGGAAGTAATTGCCCTCCAACGAATACATCACCTGGTAATTCATACATCGGACAACTCCTATGTTACGCCCCCATCTTATCGACCGAGTTTTTCTTTTGCCATGTCAATAATCGCATCGCTGGTTATGCCAAAATGCGGGAAGAGCTGAGCACCGGGTGCAGAAGCACCAAAACTATTCATGCCGATAAAACCACCCTCACGGCCGATTAGCGCATCCCATCCTTGGCGGATGCCAGCCTCAATCGCAATTTTGGGTAAATCTTTGCCGAGAACAGAGCGGATATAATTTTCATCTTGTTCCATGAACACATCCAGACACGGCATAGACACGACACGGGCGGAAATACCTTGTTCGGCCAGTTTTTCATGGGCTTCCACGGCTAAACCTACCTCTGACCCTGAAGCGATCAAAATAATATCGTCAGAACCTGCACCCGGACGTAAAACGTAACCGCCGCGCTCACACATATTTTTTGCGGCATTATCCCGAACAGGGGGAACATTTTGACGCGTCAGAGCCATAATAGACGGTGCATCACGGCGTTGAACGGCCAATTCCCAACATTCTGCCGTCTCTAACGCATCAGCGGGACGATATGTGTAGCAATTCGGAATGGCCCGAAGAGACGCCAAATGCTCGACAGGTTGATGGGTTGGGCCGTCTTCACCGAC
Source organism: uncultured Algimonas sp. (assembly GCA_964511495.1). GTDB lineage: Bacteria > Pseudomonadota > Alphaproteobacteria > Caulobacterales > Maricaulaceae > Litorimonas. The sequence continues at coordinate 22,036 of CAZEFT010000004.1, forward strand.
ACCGATGGAGTCATGGGTTGCTACATAGATGGATTGAATTTTCATCAATGCCGCTAAACGCACAGATGGACGGCAATAATCCATAAAGACCATGAACAATCCCGAATATGGCAGAATGCCCCCATGAAGTGACATACCATTCATCGCCGCCGCCATTCCATGCTCACGAATACCGTAATTGATGTAGCGCCCACCATAATGACCGGCTTGAATCTCATCTGATGTGGCTGGCGTTTTGGTTTTATTCGACCCTTCCAAATCTGCAGAGCCGGATATCATATCCGTCAATAATTCAGTCAATGCGCCCAACGCTTTACCAGAGGATGCGCGAGTGGCCATTGTTGGGGCTTCGGCTGCGATTTTGTCTTTGTAAGCTTGGAAGTCTTCTTGCCAACCTGCATTTAACTCACCTCGCATAGCCCGTTGAAAGTCTTCACCTTTCTGCGCTGATGCCAGGCGGACTTTCCACTCTTTATGTTGCTTACGGCCTTTACGTCCGGGTCGTTTCCACATTTTGTAGATATCATCCGGAATTTCAAAAGGCGGATGATCCCATCCGCGAGCTTCGCGCGTTGCCGCAATTTCATCATCACCCAAGGGAGAGCCATGGGCCTTATTTGACCCTTCCTTATTAGGAGCCCCTTTGCCGATATCTGTTTTACAAGCAATGAGCGTTGGCAAATCGGATTTATGCGCCCGGCGTATGGCATTGGCGATTTGAACCGGATTATGACCATCAATCTCTATGACTTTCCAGCCGGAGGCCTCAAATCGCTTCTTTTGATTAGTTGAGTCAGAGAGACTCACAGGGCCATCAATCGTGATGTTATTATCATCCCAAAAGACGATAAGCTTGTTTAGCTTTAAATGCCCTGCGAGTGATAGCGCTTCTTGGCTGATACCTTCCATCAAACATCCATCTCCGGCAATGACATAGGTATGATGATCGACCAATTCATCACCATAACGGGCATTCAAATGACGCTCCGCAATGGCAAAGCCGACAGCGTTGGAAATCCCCTGCCCCAACGGACCTGTCGTTGTTTCTACACCCGGCACATGGCCATATTCGGGATGACCCGCAGTAATCGCGCCGAGCTGGCGGAAGTTTTTAATCTGATCCATCGTCATTGCTTTATAGCCCGTTAGGTGCAGCAGAGAATAAATGAGCATCGATCCATGCCCGGCAGACAGGATAAAGCGGTCTCTATCCGCCCAATCCGGAGCAGACGGGTCAAATTTGAGGAACTTTGAGAATAAAACCGTGGCCACATCCGCCATGCCCATCGGCATTCCGGGATGGCCAGAATTGGCTTTTTGAACCGCATCCATTGATAAAGCAGCAATAGCATTGGCCATATCTTTATGGTCGTGTTGGGATTTGGAAAGTTCGCTCATATTTCACCTGAGGGATCAAAAGGATTCGCTGTTGCGAAGACAATGCCATAAATGACTCCTAGATGCCACGCACGGCCTCCATAAATTAAAATTGCAAAACCGTTTATTGCGATATTTCTGTGAATGATTTCGCAAATAAACCTGTTCAACGCCAAGAATACCGATGAAATTGCACATGTGTGTAAGGGTATGAAATTTAGCGAAATAACCGATATTTGGGCATGGACACGGATACCCCCTTTGCTTATAAGGCGCTTCGATTTGAAGGCCTTGGCCATTGATCAATCGCCCGAATAGCTCAGTTGGTAGAGCAACGGATTGAAAATCCGTGTGTCCCTGGTTCAAATCCAGGTTCGGGCACCATTTTCCCTTCTCTGCTTCATTTGTTTAGATTGAAGACTTTGAAAGATGGGATTTTGATTGACATCACATGGGATTACCCTCGGCTCAATCACCAACTCTGTGATCATTATCCCTATTGCTTAGGCGTTAAAAGCGGTAGCTTATCCTATCAGCCGCCCGACAGAAATTATCCAATTCATTAAGGCAGATACGTTCTATGCCTGCCACAAGGTCTGGAAGTTTTTTTCTGAGGTTTGCTTTTTCAGACAACAACACATCAATGTCCCGTGAATATTGTTCATACCGAGTTTGCGACTGTTCTTCCAAAGTCGCATTATCCATGATTGCTTCGGTCGCGCCCAAGACGAAGAGCGTCACGGCAACGAAATCAATCCAGCCTGTATCTATGATGAAACCAAATCTTTCACTGATTTTTGCACCAAGTGACAAGAAGGCAAAAATAGCGGCGCCCAAATAAATCATATCTTGTGTCGAATTGAAAAGTCGACGTCGGGATTGAAATTTTGTGACTTCGCTTAATGCGAAGTTTCTCTGATAATTTACGCGCAAGTCATGATAAGCCTCGAACGCCATATCAGACATATTGGAGTTTTTGGGTTTCGCCGGCGCTTTAACGATTTCCAACCCCATGCGTGGTGAGAAGTTTTTCAAAACTGCAATTCCGGCGTTCAATTCATTATTGAGTTTGGAGAACTGCTTGTGAACGAAGGCTGAGACCAAAGTGTTCAATTCATCTGCATCACTTGCACTGAAAGCAAGTTGATAGGCTTGAAACTTCAAACTTCTAATGCGTTCGGAGGCAAAACGGTTGACGAGCCATTTCGTCTTTTGTTTGGTCAGAATGAGATAACATTGAAGAATAATCCCTGTTCCGGCCATAGTTGCAGCAATCAGAGTTGGTAAAAAACCACTCAAACTGTCGTTGAGTATCAAAGCTTCTGCTAAGGTAAAGATTGCACTGATGGCGACCAAAATAATCGCGAGCTTCCCGAGGCGATGATATTGATACTTTGCCCGATTGGCTATTTTATCATGTTTCAAAAAGGCTTCATCCAGCAGGTCTGAATTGATCAGCGCTTGGATGTTGGCATATTGCTTTTGAACAGCGTCCGTAACAAATAAATCGCGATTAGCTACTTGCATCGGAACAGACAGTCATAGGAATTAAATTTAGATTGAGGCACAATGAACGAGACGGAACCATTAGCTGATGGTGTTTTCCGTCGCAGTTCAGTCACGTATTATCGGTTTAATTGTCCGAATCACGTAGGACAGGTCCGCCCGTCGCGCCGCCACCTGTTGTACAACGTGGAAAGCCCGGATCGCCTTCTTTACATGTGACTTCCATGGATTCCGCTTTAGGCTTTTCAGCAGCTGCGTCGTCCATTTTGTTGTCAGGCTGCATATGGGCGCAGGCGCTTAAAGCAAAACTGAGGACGGCCGCTGAAATAACAAATTTTTTCATAATAATCTCCCCGAATAAATTTTAGCTTAGGGTTTAAACCCAATCTGCGCAAGTAAGTCTCGGAAGTCTTTTTTGTGTCTTAGGGAGTCGAGCGCCGGGTCGAATAAGGCGAGTGTTAATCCACTATCTTTCAAGTCGACAGATTTTTTTAACATGTCCATTGCTGCACTCTCCTGCCCCCATTCTGCCAAAATTTGCAATTGCTGATAGGCCGCATTATCACCGAATATCTTAATCAGTTCTTCATGGGCTTTTTCTGCTCTTTTGGTCTGGCCCGTCTTATGAAAACCGATTGCAAGACAGGTCAGGCGCTCCATATTATTACGTTCCATTTCGCAACGGGCAATTCCTTGTGCTAACTGCCCTTTACGTATCATGGATAGGCCAATTTGGGCGTGGGCGTTGAAAAACCCAGGAGCCAATTCCAACACACGCTCATAACTTTTAATGGAGTCATCATATCGTCCCGCCGCATAGTGAATTAGCCCAGCCGAACTGTGCATGGTTTCATTGAGGGGGTCGATATCAATCGCCTTATTGATAGCCGTAAGAGCTTTCGAATGGTCTCCGGTCACCATCATGTAGAGACCAAACCTCGCTTGCACGGCGGAACCTCCGCCATCCAACTCATTGGACTGTAGATATGGTTGTTCGGCTCCGGCTATATCTAAAAGCCCCATTCGAATAAACCCGAGCGCTGAGTGGCTCTCTGCCAGCGCGGGCACAACCAAAACCGCGTTTAAGGCCGTTTTTAATGCCAAGTCTTTGTAGGACTGAGATATGTCGATATCTCCTGTGTAGGACGCCAAGGAGAGTAAAAGTTGCGCTTTCACCACCATCGCCTTACCAAATTCAGGGTCGAGCTTTGTTGCCTGATTGAGATAACTTAGGGCTAACTCCAAAGACTCTATACTTTCAAACGCTTCAAAAAGCGAAAGCCCCCTCAGATAGGCGTCAAACGCAGCCGGATCGCGTGTATCGCCGAGTTCAATATCAACCTTATCTTTATCCACCACTTTGGATAAAACTTCCAAGACGGAACGCGTAATACTGTCCTTTACAAATAAAATTTCGGATGATGGAGTGGAGTAATTCTCAGACCATAAATTAAAGCCCGTCTGCCCCTCCGTGAGATCAACGGAAAAATCCAGCTTATCGCTTAATCTGTTTACGCTGCCTTCGAGCAGGTAGGCGACACCCAGCGTCTTTGATACGTCTTGAGCTGACATTTCTTCTGCAGAGACAGAATTGGAGGACGATTTGGCTAAAACTTTCAATGATTTATTTCGTGCAAGCTGACTCCTTATTTCAGATGAGACACCCGAAGCAATATAGGAAGCCTGCTCATCCCCCATCAAGTTTTCGAACGGAAGCACAATCAAACTATTCGCTAGAATTTCCGATTTGTTAGCGAGACGATCAGATATCGCCAGACCGGCAGCCGTGCCTAGGATTATTCCGCCAGAGCCCAATAAAACAGCCCGACGTGATAAAGGACGTTTGGCACGTTGAAGCGTTGACGGTGAAACAATGTTGTCTTCTCGTCCATGAAATTGTGCCATAGAACGACGCAGTTCTTCAAATTCAGCTGAGTTGGGATCTTGGCGCCAGTCTGTAAAATCAATAAGTTGAACCTGTCGGAATCCTAATGGGGGTATGGTCCCATCTAAAGAAATAGGAAGGAGGCGCTCACGCGTTCGCCCACTCATAGCTTCATCTCTTACCCAATGAGATTTGACGGAATTTTCCGACCATAAGACTACAACAGCTTTGGCGGATTCAAGAGCCTCTTCAGTTGTTTCCAAATAGCTCGTGCCACCTTCGAGCATGCCATCCCACCAAACCTTATATCCGGCTTTCTCTATTGCGGAAATAATGGGTCGCGCGTGTTTTTTATCAACGCGTGAATAGCTGAAAAAAACAGTGGTTTTTTCCTCTATGCCCTGTTGGTTTTCGTTCTTGTTCATCCAGTTACCCCACGCACTCTATAAGGTATAAAACGGGTTATGCGAATTGATAATTAGACTTTGTAGCGTCAAACACCTATGCATTAGGTATTAAAATAGAGGCTATTTTAATGGGGCCGCAAAAAAATGAAGACTAAACTTTTTCCGATATGTCTTATCTGTATCCTAAGTGTGTTTTTGGGCAGTTCTCTGTCAAAGGGTCAAACAACTCCTCAAAACTCTTCCCCACAAGACCCTTTACCGGAAGATTCTTCGCCACAAGACACGCCTTCTAATGATGAAGGAGACATCATCATCTCGCGCAAAGGAATTACAGATTTCCCCATTTTGAACGAACTCCCTGAGCAAGACTATATCGACTCGCAAGGGCGAAGAGGTGGGACCGTCATCTGCGAAATGGTTGGTGAAACTGAATTATGCTCCTCTTATGGTTATTCTTTAAATGCGACGGAAATTCCAAAACATGCAGCCCCTTTCCAAGTTCAAATCGTTAGCACAGAGATCTATGCGCGAACGCAAGATTTGAAAAGAAAATACCCGGATAGAGCCTTATGGGAATTACGTCATGTTTGCGGTGGAGCCTTAATCGGCAAGGAGTGGGTACTGACAGCGGCTCACTGTTTTAACGAAAACAAAAACCCGAAAGCCTATGCGATTAACCTCGAAGTCGACCTTATTTCGGAAGGCGGCGAAACTGATGCTGTAGTTGAAAAAATAATACTTCACCCTGATTGGAATCAAGAATTGGTCGAAAACGATATCGCCTTGCTTAAAATCTCGGTGAAAGACCGTGACGTGAAAATTGCCGAGGTCAGCCGTTTTGGTTGGCAACAAGAAAGGCCGAACGATATTTCTCGCGCCGATATAATGCCGTCTGAGAAATTCATCCGAACGGAAGGCAATGATCGTAATTTTGCATTTTGGAATTTGCAGACGGGGCAGAAAAGTTATGACCGTAAAGATGATAATGCCTTCTCATTTCCTGCAGAAAACAAGGCTCTTATTCGCGACAATAAAGCGATTGATCTCGTAAACATCCGGACAGGTGACACGGAATACAGCTTTTCGTCGCCCTACCAAATTGCCGGAACTGAGTTATCCTCCGATAAAAAACGACTTTTGGTTTGGGCACATGAAGAGGGTGACACAAGCCAACTATCTTTAATTCAACTCAATAATGGCAAAACGTTAGCCACTAAAACGATTTCACCTCGTATGGATTTTGCAAAATTTATCGAAAAGTCTGGTGTGCTTATAAAAACATATGATCGAGAGGGGTATTATTGGGATCTCAAAGATGGAGCGCTCAAAGGACCATTCCCAAATATGTTTAGTGATGACAACTATAGACACCCCTTTGAATATCTGTCGCGAACAGAGGCCATCATATACACACAAGATACGTCTGTTTTTATAAATGACTTGAAAACAGGAATAAATCTCAAGACTTTGGATACTCCTGGCAATCTCATCCCTCGTTTTCACCCTCCTAGCCCTGTCGACACTTATCTTATTGGGGTTTCTAAGGATGAGAAGTATGCCTTGACGGTAAATGGCGGATCTAAAGTGATCGTTTGGAATATAAAATCGGGTCGAATTCACCGCACAATCCATCGAAGTACGGCCTCGAACAGTGTTGTTTATGACCCCATAAAAAATCGGATTGCTATTCTAGACCCGTTTGGACCTGTTGAAATATGGAATGCTAGCTTAGGTAAAAAGATAGGGGAAATAAAGCCTGACTCTGGAGATAGATCAGGACGCAACATCAAATTTTTTGATAATGGCCGTAAGATTTTACAATGGAGCTATGGAGGATACACGAAAGTTGTTGAGGCTAAATCCGCCAAAGTTATCTCCTCTATCAACCATAGCGTTCCAATTTCCTCTACGGAGTTGTCCAAAGATGAAAGTGTACTCGTCATAAAAGGAAAATGGGGGTTGGCGGAAACATGGAATCTCAAGACAGGTAAACCTCTGTCTCGGGTTTATCACGGAGATGGCCTATTAGGTGTAAGATATATGGAGAAAGGAAACCGTTTGCTTACTTGGGGCGGAGATGAATATGCGAAGATATGGGATGTTTCCAAATCCAAAGCCACGAATTTCATCAAGCACTCTGCCTTTGATGTGCCTAATGCCCCGATTCTTGATCGGAACCCTGTAAGACCCATCAATATCGGCATTTCTCCCATTAGTAGCGACCCGGCGGACATAAAACCAGGAACGATGGTCAAGACGATGGGGTGGGGAAAAACACGGCCTGTCAGCGTATTTGAGCCATCCTCTGTACTTAGGGTATTGGGGCTGGAAGTCGTTTCAGAAGAGCAATGCCTTAAGATTGGAGGCTGGTCACCTGATGCCGTCGATAACAATATGTTCTGCGCCCATGCTGAAGAGAGAAAGACCTGTTTCGGCGACAGCGGTAGCCCAGTCGTCAATGATAAAGACGTTATTGTCGGTGTTGTCAGCTGGGGGTCAGGCTATTGCGGGACAGACAACAAACCCAGCGTCTACACACGCGTGCATAAATATGCGAACTGGATAAGCTCTGTTTTAGGAGCAGCTGAGACAGCGCGATAGACAACTGCGCAAGTGAGCAACACCCTATTATCGTATATATAAGATTATAACTGCAATATAACGCGGCTGTGATTGGCTATCTCAGCCCAAATATGACAACGCTGACGTATGAAACTTTTTACACTCATATCCCTCGTCTTTGCCCTGACGGTTTTTACCATACCTTCCTTGGTTTCGGCGCAATCCTCTCCTGAGAAAATACAGACCCAACATGAATTCGTCAAAAAGCGCTACACGATTCACGGCACGGCAGAATTGTCCAAATCAAGTGAAGGTGTGCAGATTGCATTTTCAGAAGACTTTAAAACCAAAGGCGGGCCGGATCTTAAAATCTATCTCTCCAAAAAAAGCCTCTCAGAACTCGATAATGAGTCGGTCGACGAGAACAGCCTCAAAATCAGTGTTTTAAAGTCTAAAAAAGGGGCGCAGAGTTACATTTTGCCCGAAGATATAACACTCTCTGATTATAAGAGCATCATTATACATTGCGAAGCATTCTCCGTGCTATGGGGCGGTTTCGATTTGCCTTAGGGCTTGCTTGAAAGCTTTACGCTAGAACGTGTCTTAATCTGACCGGCCTACCCTTGTAGTTTAGCGGATATTGAATAATGTCGGCACATGGTCGATGTCTCTCAACTTATCTCACACAGATTTCGTGGTTTTTCCGAACACGAAAATACGATTGTCGGATTAAACGCTGCATTGGAGTTTGGCGTTTCGCAAGTCGAATTTGATATCCGATTTTCCAAATGTGGCACACCTATGATTTATCATGATGAGTCAGCGCATGATGCAAGACATCAAACGCATCACCTCAATCACGTCATGGCACGCGATATCAATGCACTGGGCGGTGATTTCGCGCCCATTCCAACGGCAGAGACGCTATTTGCCGCCATTGCCGCGCATGACAATCAAGACTGTAAAATTTTAGTGGACGTGAAAGATGCGGGTTTTGAAAACATGCTCTATGCCTTAGTGCATTCATTCAACCTGCAAGACCGTGTCATTTGGGTGAGCTGGCTCCCCGAAGTCCTCTACGGCTTAAACGATATTAAGACTGGGCAAAAATTATGCTTAAGTCATTGGTGCCGCCGCCCGGGACGCAATACCCGGGCCGTTCATCATGTTTTTTCGGCCCAAAATGGACATATTACACGCCCTAAAAGGCGACAAGTTATCGGAGAGCGTTCCGGTTGGTTTATTGATGGCCCGGTGAGAGGCGAGATGCGCAAAATCTTGACTCATATTTGCGTTCCCGCAGGACAAGTCTGGCCTGATCTTGTGTCACAATATCAACGGGACGGTATAAAGGTCAGCGCTTTTTCCTATACAGATGTCAACATCTTGGAAAATGAGAGCAAAAGACTGAAACTGAACGATTATTTTAGTGACAATAAAATACTGTTCCAAGCTCTCAAGGCTTAAGCATCGTTCACAGGGTCAGGTGCGCGTTCATCCGAAGGTATGGCGTAGCCCCCTTTAAGCCAACGACCCAAATCAATGTCGGCACAACGTTTCGAACAAAAAGGCTTAAACGCATCCGAGATGGCCTTGTCATTGCAAATGGAGCATTTGTCTTTTTTCGCCACAACGTTCCCTTTTAGCGATCGGCTTGTATTGAAAAGCCCGTGTCTTTGCTGGCAACCAATTTGAACCGTTCACCGATTTTGTAAATCAATGCAGAACGCCACCCTATTGTGCCTGTATCCAGCCATTCCATAGCCGGCTCACACAAGAAAAGTGTGAATTGCGCACCCCCATTATTTTTGGCCTCATAGACTAATTGCCGTAAAGCTCTCAGTGAAAGGGTTTCCGAAGTCGGTTCGCCAAAACGATTGTTCAAGAGACTGTCCAAAGACGGATAGTCTTTGGACCGAGTCATCTCCAAACACCCAAAACGAGATAAAGGAGCGATTTTTATAGTCGCCGGATCCGCTTCAACCTCGCGCTCCATCGCTTTAGCTAGTTGATTGCGTTGACGTGTGGACCGCAGATTGGGAAAATCAATGACGATGAGCCCGCCTAAACCCCTCAAACGTATTTGCGCCGCAATTAGAGAAATGGCTTCCAAACAGACTTCAAACGTATCTCCACCCTGCCCTTTATCCACATCAATGGCCAATAAAGCTTGAGTTTGATCGAAAGTGACAGCTCCCCCGTTTTTTAACGCTAAACGTCTTTCAGCGGCTTCATCGACAGCAGAAACACGGGCTTCATCGAATGTGATGCCATCAAAACGTTTGGCCAATCGCTCTTTCAAAGATGATTTCTCAACCACGCCGACTTTATGGACTTCACTCAACTCCAAAAAACGCAAACGCGTGACTTTGTCTTGATTGGAAGTTTGGGCCACTTGGCCACGGATGAATTGACCCTCAAGCAGTTTTGGCATTTGGCGATTATTTGAAAAACTGACAAAACCTTGATTGCCTAGCCCTAAATCCAAAAACGCACCATTGATACTACCGTCGACGTTTGTGACGCGTGCGATGTAAATATCATCCGTTTGTGGAAATTGGGCTAGTGACTCGCGCTCTAAATGAAGTTCGACCAAACGACGCCCCTCATATACAGCGGCGCGGGTCTCCCCTATGACATTTTCGATAACGGCCCGATGTTTCACGGTGCAATGACGCCGTGTTGGATGAGATAATGACGGGTCTCTATCAGCGGCAGACCAACAACATTGGAATAAGAGCCCGCCAATGACTGAATAAATCCTTCAGCATAGCCCTGGATGCCATAGCCTCCGGCTTTACCATGCCACTCTCCGGATTGAATATAGTAGTCAATTTCAGACCCGGTAAGAACTTTAATTTTAAGGCGAGTCTCCACAACGCGGCTTTGCAAACCCTTTTCAGGTGAACTTATAGCAATGCCGGTGAATACCTTATGCGCACGACCCGATAAAAGCTCCAGACAATAGCGGGCTTGGTCTTCTGTTTCGGCTTTGGGTAAAATACGACGCCCTACTCCGACAACTGTATCGGCAGCCAAGACCACAGAATGAGGTTCCCGCGCGGCAATCACTGCGCATTTTTCACTAGCGAGACGTTGAGCGTGAGGGAGAGGAAGTTCGCCCGGAATCGGGTCTTCATTAATATCTGCCGGAAGAATGTCATCCGGCTTGACATGGATTTGCGAGAGTAAAGACTGTCGTCTTGGCGACGCGCTCGCCAAAATAAACCGCATAGAATTTATTTAAAGCGGTAAGTAATGCGACCTTTGGTAAGGTCATAAGGAGTCATTTCAACGGTCACGCGATCACCCGCCAAAACCCGAATCCGGTTTTTGCGCATGCGTCCGGCAGTATGTGCAATAATTTCATGATCGTTGACTAATTTCACACGAAATGTTGCATTAGGAAGAAGTTCAACGACTTCTCCTTCAAACTCTAATAATTCTTCTTTGGCCAAATCTAATCCTTTACTTTGATTCTCATTTCGGAGGGTTTCCGTGCGCTATATAGGCATTTTTTGCAGATATAACAGGGTTTATTACGGTTAAGTCGAGTCTGGGGTTCCAAAATTGGCAATGAGTCGTGTCTTTATAACGTCCCTCAAGCTGCGATAGTTATTCATTATACCTCGTATATCCAGAGAACCCTCTTCCGGACTGGGTAAAGGCCAATGGATAATCTTGGCAGAACTTTCGCCAAAATAGGCCATCGCCGCCTCGTGAGCCGAAGGCGTGAACGCGATAACGGTGTCAAAACTGGATGGATCAAAATTCTGAAGCACTTTGGGTTCATGCTGGCTCATATCTACACCGATTTCCTTCATCACCGCTTCTACAAGCTGGTCAGAATCACCTTGTGACAGACCGCAAGATTGAGCCTCAATTTTAGAAGGATAGAGTTTTCGTGCCAAACCTTCGGCCATAGGAGATCGCACCATATTCATCTGACAGATGAATAGAATGGATTGAGTATTTTTATCGTCTCTATCCGTCACTTTATGTTCGCCTGTGTAACGCACAAATGAGCGTAAAGAGACGTCGTGACGTATTAAAATCAATCTCGATTGAATTACGCAACCCGTCGGTCAGCATACGCGAGCCTTCATTGTGTAGCCCGCGTCGCCCCATATCTACGGCCTCAATTTGCGCTGAAGTCGCTGTACGGATGGCATTGTGATAGCTCTCACAGATCATGAAATAATCTTTGATAACCCGCCGAAAGGGAACAAGGGATAGTTTGAAACTTCCTCTTTCCCCGCCATTCGTCCGCGTCACGTCCAATACCAAACGATTTCCATCACTTAGAGATAGATGAACGGCATAGGGTCCTCTAGGACTGTCCAAAGGACGAAAAATATTGTCTTCTAAAAGGTCGAAAACTGCGACACGTCGTTCATGCTGCATTTCTACAGAACTGGCTGGTAAGCTCTCGTCATCAATATGTAATTCAGAGATATAGTGCTCATCCGCCGGGTTGATATCGGGTGTCTCGCTCACTCTGGAGGTGATCCGTATGTTTTACGCGTCATGTTCGGGCTTTTTCGAAGCAGGCCAAGGCTCTCCACGATCCATGAGCACAGCCTCGAGACATTCGACCTCTGCCATTAAACGTCCGCCACCAGAAAACTCTAAGCTGACTAGACCGCCTGGGGCTTCGACTTCTTCGAATGCGACTGAGAGCAAAACCAAGAAAGCATCTGATTTAGAGCGATCTATCCCGGTACTTTTCAATGACAACACACCGTCGAACCGCAAGCCGCTGAAGATGCGTGTTTTGCCCTTGGCTTCATGACGGAAGCGTTGCAATCCCAAGGTAAGACTATTGGCTTTCGGATCATAAACAATCCCCTCAACCCGCAGAATTGAGTCTTGAACAGCACTGGACAAAACATTCAAATCATCATGAGTTTCCGCTTTTAATCGGAGAAGGGTCTTTCGAGGATTTGCCATTTGTTTAGTCTGTCTCCGCAACGCGTCTGATTTTCGCACCGCATTGCCCTAATTTCACTTCGATTTTCTCAAAGCCGCGATCCAAATGATATACCCGACCAATATGCGTTTCACCCTTCGCTGCCAAGGCGCAATTTATCAAAGACGCAGAGGCTCGAAGATCAGTCGCCATAACAGGCGCGCCGCGTAACTCGGACACACCGCGGATAACAGCTTCGCGACCTCTTACGGTTATATCGGCCCCCATGCGGCCTAATTCAGGACAATGCATAAAACGGTTTTCAAAGATGTTTTCCCGGATGATGGAGACTCCGTCCGCCAAACACATCAACCCCATAAACTGAGCTTGAAGGTCGGTTGGGAAGCCGGGATAGGCTTGTGTCTCCATATCGACCGGTTTTGGACGCCCTGACCCTCTTTCGATTAATACGGTTGTTTCATCAAGACTGACTTTTGCCCCCGCTTGCGCGATGAGCGGCCAAAGCGAACCCAAATGATCCGAACGAATATTCGTCAAACGAACTGAACCCCCTGCTGTGGCCGCAGCCAGAGCATAAGTCCCTGCTTCAATACGATCCGGTACGACACTGTGCGATACGCCGGATAATTCTGATACGCCTTCAATTGTGATTTGAGACCGACCGGCCCCTGATATTTTTGCTCCCATGGCATTCAAGCAAACAGCCAGATCAATAATTTCAGGTTCGCGCGCGGCATTGTTTAATGTCGTTACCCCTTCGGCCAAAACGGCTGCTAAGAGTGTATGTTCCGTAGCCCCTACGCTTATAAAAGGAAAAGTAATATCGGCTGCTTTTAGGCCACCTTTCGCGCTCGCGACCACATAACCTTCTTCAAGTTCGATAGAGGCGCCTAATTGTTCAAGCGCCTTCAAATGTAAATCTACGGGTCGAGCGCCGATTGCACACCCGCCCGGCAGAGAAACTTTCGCCTCACCTGTACGCGCCAAAAGCGGTCCTAAGACATTAAAAGTGGCGCGCATTTTCCGCACTAAATCATAAGGCGCTGTGGGTTCCGAAAGCGAGTGAGCGTGCAACGTCATTGTGCTGCCCTCACCCGCATCAACCTCGACGCCTAGATGGGATAAAAGCTGCGCCATTGACCGCGTATCCCGCAGACGGGGCATGTTTGTGAGCGTCACTTTTTTATCCGTTAGCAAGCACACGGCCATGAGTTTAATGGCCGAGTTTTTTGCGCCGCTAATAGCGATTTCCCCGTGAAGGGGTACGCCGCCTTCGATAATAATCTTATCCATGTTTCAGTGCCTATTCAGTGCCTGTGGTCAGTGCAACCCTCTTGTCACACTAAAGTGTCTGCATGGGCGATAAAAGCGGCCTGACTATGGTGAGAGGGTGCCATAATTGCGGCAGTCAGTTTGAGAGTGAGGTTTTAGAAAGCAGCCATTATGGTTTTGTATCGTCTTTTGACGGTTGCGATGATTGAGACGCTTTCCGAGTCGCTGCTTTGCGTCGCCTCAGATTATCGCGCAATGATTGCGCCAAACGTTCTTCCCGTGTCAGTGACTTTTTATCAGAAGGTCTACTCATAAAGCAGTCTTATGAACTTCCATCAGCGAATTCAACGGGACTTTTCATACCGAAAAAAGACTTATGTTCGGAAACGAAAGTTTCTGCGGTCGTTCGAGGTTTTGGTGAAGAATTATTCGACAAAACGCCATATAAAGAGGCAAATCAGTTTGATATTAGCGCACAAATCAACGTATAGCCGCCCCGTAGATAATAGTAATGCAAGCTCATCAGCTAGAGCGCGTTCAGTCATAGAGTTTCCGATGCCACAAGACACAGATATTCGTTTTAACCCGCAAGACCCGCTTCTTCTCGATAGTCAGCTTTCAGAAGAAGAACGTATGATTCGTGACACTGCTCGTACCTATGCGCAGAATAAATTAATGCCTCGCGTTCTCGAAGCTAATCGTGAGGGTGTCTTCCATCGTGAAATTATGACTGAATTAGGGGCCTTGGGCTTGTTGGGTTCTATGGTTGACCCTGAATTCGGCGGCGTTGGCGCGAGCCACGTTGTTTATGGTCTGGTTGCCAAAGAGATTGAAGCTGTTGATAGCGGCTATCGCTCCGCCATGTCCGTTCAGTCTTCCTTGGTAATGTATCCGATTGAAGCCTTTGGCACCCAAGAGCAGAAAGAAAAATACCTCCCTAAACTGGCGACAGGAGAATTTGTCGGGTGTTTCGGTCTGACCGAATCCGATGGCGGGTCTGATCCGGGCGCTATGCGCACATACGCAGAGAAAGTTTCGGGCGGTTATAAGCTGAACGGGTCAAAAATGTGGATCACCAACTCTCCGATTTCGGATGTCGCAGTTGTTTGGGCCAAACTTGATGGTGTCATCAGAGGCTTCATTGTTGATCGCGATGTAAAGGGGTTCTCTACTCCAGAAATCAAAAACAAATTATCTCTGCGGGCTTCAATTACAGGTGAGATTGCTTTGGACGACGCGATTGTCCCTGAAGAAAACCTCCTACCCCATGTCAAAGGTCTGCGCGGGCCGTTCTCTTGTCTCAATAAAGCCCGTTATGGCATTTCATGGGGTGCAATGGGGGCCGCGGAGGCGTGTTGGCAAGCCTCTCTTGACTATGCGATGGAACGGTTGGTTTTTGGTCGCCCAATCGCGGCTACACAGCTTGTGCAGAAAAAACTCGCCGATATGCAAACCGACATTACACTCGGCCTTCAAGGCGCGTTGCAACTCGGCCGCCTCTTGGATCAGGGCGCGTATATTCCCGAAGCTATTTCAATGATGAAACGTAATAATTGCGGCAAGGCTCTGGAAATTGCCCGTGTCGCCCGTGATATTCATGGCGGAAACGGAATTGCCGAGGAATATCATATTCTTCGCCACGCAATTAACCTTGAGACTGTGAACACTTATGAAGGCACGCATGATATCCATGCCCTCATTTTAGGCCGTGCCATGACAGGCATTCAGGCTTTTTCTTAGCCAAGAGCTTGACGCGATTTGAACGCGTGCCCTAGCTGATAGTATTAAGGGTGGGAGAATATTGTGTCGGCCATTCATGACAGCTTTCTGCAACGCCTGACAGACGGTCAACTCCCTGCGGCTGTGACATCAATCACACCGCAATCCTTAGGTTTATCTTCCGAAGACCTTGTCCAACTCTTCGAGACACAAGCGACCAGCCGATTACTGGACCTGACAACACGAAAACTCGCAAAAGAGAGAAAGACTTTTTATTCCATTGGCAGTTCAGGTCATGAAGGCAATGCTGCCATTGCACGGGTCTTTCGTAAAACCGATATTGCCTTTCTCCATTACAGAAGCGGGTCTTTTTTAATTGAACGTGCCAGAAAACATCCCGGTGCAACACCGATTTGGGACATGGCGCTCTCATTTACGGCCAGTGCGGAAGATCCTATATCGGGCGGTCGTCATAAAGTTATTGGCTCGAAGGATCTCTATATCCCGCCTCAGACCAGCACGATAGCATCCCACCTGCCCAAGGTGGTCGGCGCGGCATTCTCTATTCCCTTAGCCCGTACAATAAAACTCGAAGGCGCCGAACTCCCTTCTGACAGTGTTGTCTTGTGTAGTTTCGGAGATGCCTCATCTAACCATTCCACAGCCCAAGGGGCGATAAATGCAGCGGCATGGACGGCTTATCGCAATCTACCCCTGCCCTTGGTCTTTGTCTGTGAGGATAATGGGTTAGGCATTTCTGTACCCACGCCCGATGGCTGGATACAGCAAAACTACTCCAACCGGCCTGGGTTGGAATATATTTATGGCGATGGGCGTGATGTTTTAGATGCCCTTCGCGTAGCCATCGAAGCGGAGAGATTGGCACGTATTCACAAAAAACCTGTTTTTCTTCATTTACGGACAGTCCGATTGATGGGCCATGCGGGCTCCGATACGGAAACCGTTTACCGTCATAATGACAGTGTTGAGGCAGACTTAGCCCAAGACCCTCTTTTGCATACAGCGCGACATCTCATGTCTCATGCGGGTTTAGGCAAAGATGATTTATTGGCGATATATTCACGGATCAAAGATCAAGTTTCTCATGTGATGGATGCGGCAACATTGCGTCCTCGTTTGGAAACAGCGGCTGAAATTGCCGCCCCGCTTACTCCGCACCGAAAGGCTAACGTTCAAGTCAATCATGAACCGAAGCTGAGCTCTCGTGAGGCAAACAAAGCCGTTCACCTATCAAAGATGATTTCTTTGACCTTAGCAGAGCAAATGCAGAACAAGCCCGGCATTGTTGTTTTCGGTGAAGATGTTGGAAAAAAAGGTGGCGTTTACGGTGCCACAACAAAGTTACAGCAGCAATTTGGTCCGGCCCGCGTTTTCGATACATTACTGGATGAACAAACCATTCTGGGTATGGCGATTGGCTTGGCCCACAATGGGTTCCTACCCATTCCTGAAATTCAATTCCTCGCCTATGTGCATAATGCCGAAGATCAAATTCGCGGAGAAGCGGCAACATTATCCTTCTTCTCTGACGGGCAATATACAAATCCCATGGTCATCCGTATTGCAGGACTGGGCTATCAAAAAGGCTTTGGCGGCCATTTCCACAATGATAACTCCTTGAACGTTTTCAGAGACATACCTGGCTTGATTATAGCTTGCCCATCCAATGCGGCGGATGCTTGCGCCATGATGCGTGAGTCTGTTCGATTAAGCGAAGAAGAACAGCGCGTTGTTATCTTTGTCGAACCAATCGCCCTCTATGGCACGAAAGATCTTTATTCGGATGGGGATGGTCTAATGACGGCAAAGCTCTCTGACGTGACCGAGCCTGTTAAATTAGGCGATATCGCTGTCTATCAATCAGACAACGGGTCTGATGAGGCCTGCGATATTGCGATAATTACTTATGGCAACGGCGCCTATATGTCTCGCCGATCTGCGCAACGTTTAAGTGTGGAAGGGTTGACTATTCGCGTGATTGACATGCGTTGGTTACTTCCCTTGCCCATGGAGGCTATTTTGACATCACTAAAGGGCGCAAAATCTATTTTGATTGTTGATGAATGTCGCAAAACAGGATCTATCGCAGAGGAGTTGATGAGCCGGCTTCTCGAAAGTGATGTGGTGCAACCTATGGCCCGCTTAAATGGTGAAGACTGTTTTATTCCACTCGGGCCTGCAGCGGATGAAGTGTTGATTTCAGAGGCGCAAATTGAAAAGGCCATTCTTTCACTGGCTCAAGGAAAGGGCTAAACGCTATGGCCAAAGAGCGAATTGTCGTTGTTATGCCCGGGCGCGGTTCATATGGCGCAACAGAGCTTTCTTATCTGAGCCGGTTTCACTTTGACAGGTCAGAGACAGTAGCCAGAATTGACGCTGTTATTGCGGAAAATGGAGGGACGCCAGTAAGTGAGTTGGATGCGTTATCAAAATTCTCCCCGTCCAAACATTTAACGGGGCGAAACGCTTCAAATCTAATTTATGCCTGTGCTTTGTCTGATTTTGCAGTGATTAATCGTGAGCGTTTCGAAATTGTGGCAATATGCGGGAATTCCTTGGGCTGGTATCTCACCCTCGCGGCTAGTGGGGCTTTATCTCTCGAAGACGGCGCACATTTGGTTGATACGATGGGCGGCCTCATGGAGCGCAAGGGCGTTGGCGGCCAATTCCTTTATCCATTAGTCGATGATGACTGGCGCCCCGACCCCGAAAAGATTGAACGAGTAAGGTCAATTTTGAACAGCACGCCCAATGCCTATTATTCCATCGATTTGTGCGGCACCGCTGTTTTGGCGGGAGACGATGCTGCCGTCAGGCAAATGATGGCTGAACTACCAAAAGTCGATGGTCGTTTCCCTCTGCGCCTGCCTAAACATTCCGCCTTCCACACGCCACTCCTGGACGACATTGCAGGAAAAGCGCGTTCGATTTTACAACCGGCAATTATGGAACAACCGTCCATCCCGATTATTGACGGTCGCGGTCATATTTGGACACCTTTTTCAACCAAAAGGAATGAAATTTACGATTATACTTTGAACACACAAATCACGACGACTTACGATTTTGCGAAGAGCTTAGAGGTGGCAGCCAAACAATTTGCCCCAGATAGATTTGTTTTGGCGGGTCCGGGCGCATCACTTGGTCCGCCTATCGCACAGAGTTTTATACAAAATAACTGGTACGATATGGGTTCAAAACAGGCCTTTAGCCAAAGGCAAAAAAGTGACCCGGTGCTCATATCCATGGGGCGTGAAGACCAACGCGGTCTTGCTGTATAAGGCTTCTGGGCAGTCTTTTTGCGCTTGCACCTTGTAAAAAAAATTATATAGGTAGCGCTCCGAAATTCCCTGTTATTGGCGTGTTATCGCTATGAAACAGGCGATGCCGCGGTAGCTCAGTGGTAGAGCGCATCATTGGTAATGATGAGGTCGAGAGTTCAATTCTCTCTCGCGGCACCATTTTAGAATCATCAAGAGCTTTCAAGCAATTATCGCTAAATTAACGCCATACTTCGACCTTAGCGCGATAAGTGCGTGATTTCAGACGGTTTCTGACCATCGACTTACTCTTATTGCCTACAAATTAACTCCATATTGGTCATTTCACGCCATTAATGTCGCAAGATAAGGCGGAGCTCTCCATGTCAATGTTTGACACTACCTCAGAACCCAATAACACCCCTGAGAGTCAAGGGCAGGATATTGACCGCCGTCAAATGACACGCCGCTCTGAAGATTATTTTTGGCTAGATCGCATCGGTGAGATGTCAAACCAAGCCTTGATGGTCTTTGACTCGGAGTTGAAGCTCGAGTTCGCCAATGCCTCAAGCTATCAAATGTTTGATCTGACCCGTGAAGAGTTCAGCACCTTTAAAAGTTATGATGACCTAATTGAATACTGCATGAACCGTGGTGATTTTGGCAAAGGGCTAAAGAGCACCTTACGGACGTTGTCGAGTGACTTAAAAGCTGGTGCAAGAATGAAGTCTACAGAAAGCCATGAAGACCTTCAAATCACCACGCCTCAGGGGCGACGTCTTTGTTTAAAACAGGGGTATGGTCGCGACGGTCGTATGTTGCTCGCTGTTTCTGACATCACCGAAGAATATGAAAGCAAACAAATGCTTGATTTGGCTATGCGCGTCGGAGCCGCTGGCTACTGGTCTTACAATCTTGAGACGGATACATGGCAATTGGGTACGAAAAAAAATATGATCGAGGTGTTCGGACAAGAACGCATTGATATCGCCCAAGAAAAGGGTGTCATCACTCTCATGCATCCTGATGACGTCGACGATTGCATTAAAGAATCGAGACGATCCATCATAAAGCATCAGAGCTGGGACGTTAAAGCGCGTCTCATTGATAAAAACGGGAAAGTTCTCTGGTGTCGAGGGTATGGCATTCCGCGTGTATCGGAAGACGGACGAGTGAAGAGTGTTTTTTGTTACTATATCGACATTTCTGAAGAAGTTCGACTGCAAAAAGAACAAAAGCTTGCGGTAAAAACAGCACAGAACGCATTGAAAGCAAAGAATAGTTTCTTGGCTCGTCTCAGTCACGAAGTTCGAACACCTATGAATGCTGTTATCGGTATTTCAGATGCTCTAATTTTTCACCATGCCGACCCGGAAATTACGCCTAAGCTGCAACTGATTCAAAATTCTGCTGATAAAATTCTTCGCATCGTTGATGAGACGCTGACCCATAGTAAACTCGAGGAAGGTAAAGTCTCTTTGGATCCTAGTGAGACGAGCCCCGCAAAATGCGTTGAAAATGTCTGTCAGCTCTGGGAAATTCAAGCCAAAGCGAACAATGTCAATCTGAGCTACCGGATTGATCCAAATCTACCTGACACGATTGTTATGGATGGTTATCGATATGAGCAATGCTTAAACAATTTAATTTCAAATGCTGTGAAATTTGCCAAAGATGGCACCGTTCAAGTCGTGCTTGCCCGTGTCAACAAAGATGAACATCAGGACAATTTAGTGCTCGCGGTCAAGGATAATGGTATCGGCATGACCTTGGAGCAACAGAAACAGATTTTTGAAGCCTACACACAAGCTGATAAAACAATTTCCAGTCGGTTTGGTGGAACTGGTCTCGGCATGACCATTACAAAACAAATCACAGAAATGATGGGTGGGACGATTAAGGTGAAGTCGGCTCCCGGAAAAGGAACCGTTTTTGTCATTGCTATTCCGTTCGACAAAGCACCGTCTCAAACCGTGACAACTTCCCAGAATAATACCGCCCCCGCTTCTTCGGCACTTGCCGAAAACATACTGGTAGGACAAAGCAGTGCTCATCAACGTCATGCTGCGCCAGTCGTTTCAAACTCTCCTGCCCCGCAGCCAGAACCGGTGGACTCCTCGCCTTTGCCTATTGAGGCAAGGATTGACGCAAATATTGAACGCGATGCGGAAACTTCGGATACGAGAACTCAGACAGAAGAGGTGAAAGAAATGGCTCTGGCATCTGAGGTGTCCGAGAAAGGTCTCAAAAATGACCTTGTCGCGTCAATGTTACAAAAAGCACAACCGAAAAAGACCGCTTATTCCGACCTACGCTTGCTCGTCGTTGATGATAACGCCACAAATCACATGGTCGTTTCCTCTCTATTGGATAGCGTGGTCGGTAGTATTACCACCGCGAATGACGGAGCGGAAGCGATTGAAACTCTGAAATCTCAAGTCTTTGATATTGTTTTAATGGATATTCACATGCCCGTTATGGACGGTATTGAGGCCACACTTTCAATTCGCGGCTCGAACGAGCCTTATTCCGACGTTCCGATTGTCGCCCTCACCGCCGATCCACAATATCAACAGAAGCGTCTTTGCGTAAATATCGGTATGGATGAAGCTTTGGCAAAACCCGTGAAATTGGCTGAAATACTGGCTGCTTTTGATGCAGTTTTGGAAAATCGCTCCGAAGACGAGAAAAACCCTCAACAAATTTCCATGTCAGGCTAGTCGCTGTCCTAATTTTCGTTATTCTGAAGACGAAAATAAAGAGAGCGGATATGTCAAAATTATTTCAGACCACAGCTTTGTCTTGCTTAATAGGCCTTGCGGCCTGTCAGGCTGAAATCGGCTCGAACCAAAATTCGGAAGCCGTAAATACATCCGGCAATTGGTGCCTCTCTGGCGGGCCAATCTATACGGCACTTGACAGTACGCCAAAAGTTGAAGCTGTAGTCGTGACGAAGGGTGAAATCACTTATACCGGCAATGCGTTATCCGATTGGTGCCCCCACAAGGGACAAGCCGTCATAAATTTGGCTGGGTCTGCGCTTTACCCCGGACTGACGGATGGGCATGGTCACCTCATAGGTATCGGCCTGCGCGAAATGACGCTCAATCTTGAGGGAACAAAGTCAATTACAGAGCTTCAAGCCCGTTTAAGAAAAGCGGCAGAGGAAAGTGATGCCGAGACTCTTTATGGACGCGGCTGGATCGAAACGCATTGGCCTGAAAAACGCTTTCCAACGCGTCAAGATTTAGATGCTGTTGTCTCTGATCGACCCGTTATTTTAGAGCGTGCCGATGGACATGCTTCTGTCGTTAATAGCCGGGCTTTGGAACTCTCCAAAATTGATAGCAAAACAAAAGCACCTTTTGGCGGCGCGATTAATAAAGACGATGCCGGCCGCCCTACAGGAATGCTCATTGATAATGCCGCGAAACTCGTTGGCGACCTCATGCCACAACTGACCCCGGAACGTAGACGCGAAGCCTTTGTCCGAGGAGCGGAATTATATGCGTCACGCGGTTGGGCCAACATTCATTCCATGTCGGTTGATCCGAACGACGTGCCCCTTCTCCATGACCTTGAAGAATCGGGAGACGTTAAAATAAGGGTTTATAACTCATTAGATATTCCGACTGACGGTGCCATGCAGACGCAAGAGTTTGATCAGACCTCAGATAAGGGTCTAATTTTGACCCGCGCCATAAAACTCTATGCGGACGGAGCATTAGGCTCGCGAGGAGCTGCTTTGTTGGCTCCCTATTCCGATGACCCTGAGAATGAAGGCTTGATGACCTTGAAAGAGGTTCAGGTTGAAGCCTTCCTTCAAACGGCCTTACGAAACGGTATTCAAGTAAACACACATGCGATTGGTGACAAAGCTAATCGATATGTGCTGCAATGGTATAAAGATGCCTTTGATACGGTGACACGTTCGAGTTGGAAGGTAAAAGAACCACGTTGGCGCATCGAACATTCGCAAATCATCCATGTTGATGACATTCCTCTTTTTGCTGAATATGATATTATTCCTTCCATGCAGCCTAGCCATGCAATCGGTGACTTACACTTTGCAGTAGAACGACTTGGCAAGGAGCGTCTGGCTGGTGGCTATGCTTGGCGCAGCCTTATCGACTCAGGTGCGCGTATCGTGGGCGGTTCTGATGCCCCTGTCGAAGTCGGTGATCCTCGAATTGAGTTCTATGCTGCAACCATACGCAAAGATTTAACAGGCTATAGTAACGAAAACTGGTACCCGGACGAGAAAGTTACACCACAGGAAGCATTGAAAATGCTGACAATCTGGCCGGCCTTTGCCTCCTTTATGGAAAATAAAACCGGAACGATTGAGGTCGGAAAACGGGCTGATTTCAGCGCCTTTAAGACAGACCTCATGACGGCGTCCGGGCCGGACATTCTCTCCAGCGAGACCTTGTTCACTATGGTCGACGGTAAAATGGCTTACCGCGCAGAAGACTAAATTTGCGCGACTAAGCTCTGCGTCTTTAACGGCCAGTAAAGTTTAGTCTCTGAAGTTTTTAAACTGTACGGGCTGTTCGAGTCCTAAGTCTTTCACGAATTGAATGGTCTGTTGGAGATCATCTCGCTTTTTGCCACTGACGCGGAGTGTGTCACCTTGAATCGATACCTGAACTTTTATCTTTGCCCCTTTGATATCTTTAACAATTTTCTTGCCCATCTCTTTGTCAATACCGTCCTTTACCAATATGGTCTGACGCACAGATTGTCCCGCCGCAGATTCCACCTTTTGGTAATCCAACTGACCGGGTTCGATACCGCGTTTATGTAAATTACCACGCAGGATTTCATGCATTTGTTTGAGCTTTAGATCATCGTCTGCAAACACTTTGATTTGGCCATCCGCACTTTCAACGGTGGATTTGGAACCCTTAAAATCATAGCGAACCGTAATTTCACGCATCACATTTTGTATGGCGTTATCGACCTCTGCCATATCGGCT
The DNA here is from genome assembly GCA_964511495.1 of uncultured Algimonas sp. Lineage (GTDB taxonomy): Bacteria > Pseudomonadota > Alphaproteobacteria > Caulobacterales > Maricaulaceae > Litorimonas. Next base: position 45,954 of record CAZEFT010000004.1, read on the forward strand.
TCGGATACAATATCAAAACTGGGCATAATCTCATCCTTTCAAATTCTGGATGAGATTAGCCTTAATAATCAGGGCTTTCAATGATGGGCTCTGATGGGACCCAAAATAGAGGAGTAATCATCTGTCCAGAGTTTGACCAATTCATGCGCTTCGAATTCATGCCAATCGGCTTTGTCTTTTGTCAGTGATGCCATGACCTGCTTTGGGCCAATAATGACACCTGTTGAGGAGTTAACGAATGCTTTGAACGGGTGCGAGTCCAATGCCTTGACAGAAACTATCTGTTTATCCCAGCCAATATCATCGGCGAGGCGTGCCACAACCGAACTGACATCCATAACGCGGTTAGACGTATGGAAGAAAATAACGCCATCCTCTTTCAAATAGTCGCGGTAAATGGCGAGTGCTTCGCGCGTAACAAGGTGAACGGGGATAGAGTCGGACGAAAAGGCATCAACGATAATGACGTCCTGAGAGCCTTTTGCGAGGTCTTGTATCGCCATACGCGCATCTCCGATACGAATATCGGCATTGGGCGAGCAACGATCAAGATAGGAGAATAAAGACGGATTCTTCGCCATTTTGACGACTGCCGGGTCAATCTCGAAATAGGTCCAATTATCACCAGGCTGTTCAAAACAAGCCATGGCCCCTGCCCCCAACCCAATGACAGCTATATCCATTGTTGGTTTTTGAACTCTGACAGCGTCCACCACCTGATCAAAGGTATTGCCTTCCGCATAATAAGCCAGAGGTACGGTCGCATGGGCTTCATCTAATAATTGATAATTATGGATTGTGTCGCCATGTAGGAAACCGTGGGCTTTTACGCCGTCTTTGACCTCGGTGTTTATCTTAATCGTGCTATAAAAAGACCGCTCTTTATAGACATATTCAGAACTTAGAGACATGAAGACAAGAACGATAAGTGCAGAACAGTGAAACAATACTGAGTCTGCGGAATTTTTTAGTCGTTTCATTATCAAAAAGCCAAAAGAGACAACTAACACCAAGACGACTAAGTAAGAATTTTCTACCATTTTCAATACGGTCAAAATGGTTGTGACACCTGCAATCCAATAAGCCGCAATAAAAGCCAATGATTGTTTGGAAGGCATTTTAAAGCCCCCTTTATCAAAGGCCATAACACAACCAGCCAACCATAAGACGATCAGATATTCATAAATATCGTTGAAGATCATAGGCGCGAGAAGAGCATTAAAAATACCGCCTAACACGCCCCCCAAAGACATGAGAATATAAAATTGTGTAAGCGTTTCCGCATGTGGGCGTGATTCAACTAAGCGGCTGTGACAGTATAAAGTCACGAGAAAATATATGCTCAGTGTTACGAGAATAGAGATAATATGCGGCACAGATTTAACGATTGGGAAGAAAATGGCGACAATGAGGACTGTTGGGAACAACCATTGAAGCTGATTAAACTTTACGATTGGTTTGCGCGCGAACACGATAACGAAGGTCAATAAGTATAGTGCCAAAGGGATAATCCAGAGAAAAGGTGCAGAGGCAATATTATTTGTCATGTAGGACGTGACACCCAACATCAAACTGGACGGAATAAAGGCCAAAAAGACCCAAAACAGTGCGGTTTTCAACGCAATCGGCTTCGGTGATAAGGTAGAATGAGAGGCCTTTACAGACGCAGTTTTTGATAAGTCTTTTTGCGTCTCAGCTTTATTAAGCAGAGCAAAAGCTCCGCATAGGAGGATGCACGCGATAAGGATGGCATAACCGATTGTCCAACTTGACGTTTGTGTCTCGAGCAAAAAGTTGGGCTCAATGACGACCGGATAAGCGCAAAGTGTTAGAAGACTACCCGCATTACTGGCGGCGTAGAGGAAATAGGGGTCAGAAGCTTGCTTATGGTCTGTCTTGCTGAACCAACTTTGGAAAAGAGGAGCATTTGCCGAAATAGCAAAAAATGGCACGCCAATCGAAACTGAGAACAAGCCCAACAACCAAAAAATTGGTGTCCCTGTCGTTGGAACTACCCAGTCTTGAGCAATCGACAAAGGCAAGAAGACCAACCCGACCAAAAGCAAAGTCACATGTATGAGAACCTGATTGAGTAAGGTGAAATATTTAGATATCAAATGGGCATAGACATAACCTAAAAGCAGCATGGACTGAAAAAAGACCATGGCCGTATTCCAAACATTGGAAGAGCCACCCAATAAAGGTAGCACTAATTTGGAAAACATGGGTTGGACGGAGAATAACAGTGTAGCGCTCAAGAAAATTGAGATGGTAAAGACAAGAACCAACTGCCCTGCACTGAAATTTCTAAATTTAGAGGTCGAACCTTTTGGGGATTCGACCGCCAACTGCATTGATGTCATTCACGTATCCTCGAACATATAGTGTCGGGATATTAGGAAATTGAGGTTGATATTTAGAAAAGAGTTATACTTTAGAATTTGTATACGGCTTCAATTCTTTCCGAGCGACTTGCATACGATGAACTGCATCAGGGCCATCCGCAAAGCGAAGCGTTCTCATACCAGCATACATATCCGCCAATGGCGTGTCCTGACTGACGCCTGTACCTCCGAACATCTGCATGGCTTCATCAATGACCTTCAATGCCATATTCGGCGCGGCCACTTTTATTTGCGAAATCCAAGGAGCCGCGGCACGCGCGTCGCCTTGATCCATCATCCAAGCTGCTTTCAAACACAGTAACCGCGCCTGCTCTATGGCAATCCGACACTCGGCAATGATATCGTAATTAGCGCCTAATTTAGCCAATGGACGACCAAAGGCGGTACGGTTAAGCGAACGCTCGCACATAAGCTGCAATGCCCGTTCGGCTTGACCAACAGCCCGCATACAATGGTGAATACGGCCAGGGCCGAGACGCCCTTGACTGACTTCAAAACCACGGCCTTCCCCAATCAATAACGCATCTGCAGGTACGCGAACATTCGTAAAGCGAATATGCATATGTCCATGCGGAGCATCGTCATGACCAAAAACCGTCATGGGGCGCAGGATTTCTACACCCGGCAAACCTGCCTCAATCGCAAACATGGAATGCTGGCCATGGCGAGGCACACCGCTATCGCGGGCCGCCGTGCGCGCCATGAGGATATAAACCGAACAACGCGGGTCTCCGGCGCCGGATGACCAGTATTTCTCGCCATTAAACACCCACTCATCGCCGTCTTTTTCAGCTTTAAATTCTAGGTTCGTCGCATCTGATGACGCCACATCGGGCTCGGTCATCAAGAAAGCAGACCGGATTTCACCCTCCAATAAAGGCTTCAGCCATTTCTTTTTATGTTCCTCCGTGCCGTAACGTTCCAAAACTTCCATATTGCCTGTATCGGGAGCAGAACAGTTGAAAACTTCCGGAGCCAGAACGCACCACCCCATTTCTTCTGCAAGATAGGCATATTCGACTGTGGACAAACCATAGCCACGGTCAGAATCGGTCAACCAAAAATTCCAAAGTCCCTGCTCTTTCGCTTTCGCTTTTAGGCCCTCGCGAATCTCATTTTGACGTTCTGTGAATTGAAACCGATCTCCGGCCTTGCCAACTTCGGCATGATATTCTGCATCCGCTTCAAGAATTTCATCCTGCACCATGCGACGCACTTTTTCGACGAGCGGTTTTACGCGCTCTGACATGCCTAAATCCATTTCAGCCATATTATCTCTTTCTTTCTCTACAATTCGCCTGTTTTAATCTTAATACGTGACAACTCGCCAAGCGCTGTTGTCATTTGTCCATAATTTTTGAAACGTGGATTATCATTCTGACCGCGATAAAAACGCGCATAAATCTGCTGAATAATCACGGCCAGACGCCAGATGCCATACACATAGTAAAATTGGAAGTTTGAGACATCCGCCCCGGTTTTGGCGGCATAAAAATCGAGGATTTCTTGCCGCGTCATCATACCGGCAGCACCGGAGGCTTGACGCACCATCATTTGCATAAAGGGCGGATCATTGGCATGAATCCAATAGGCCAAAGTATTACCTAAATCCATCATGGGGTCGCCTAGGGCTGAAATCTCCCAATCGAGAATCGCCTCGATCTTTGTCGGGTCATCCGCTTTCAAAATACAATTATCAATGCGGTAATCTCCGTGAATGATCGCCGCGCCGCGTTCCTTTTCCGGCATGTTATCGACTAACCATTGTTGAACATCTTCGAACTTTTCGACATCTTCCGTCCAAGCCGCTTCAAATCGGCGATTCCATCCCATAATTTGACGCGTGACATAACCCTCGGGCTTTCCGAAGTCTCCAAGACCAACGGCTTCATAATCCACGCTGTGCATATCGACCAAAGTCTGGAAGAAGTTTTCACATAACTTCCGCCCCTCTTTTTCCGTCCAATTCCACTCTTTCGGAATCGTACTATGGATAAGCGGACCTTCTGAACGATCCATCACATAAAATTCCGCCCCGATGATCGACTTATCATCCGTATAAAAGACAGTCTGTGGTACAGGAATTTTCCCTTTAAGGGCGCTCATCACGCGATATTCTCGGTTCATATCATGACCGGATTTAGGTTTGTCGCCAAAAGGCGGACGACGCAGGACTAATTTGCGGTCAGGATAATCGACCGCATAGGTCAGATTTGAAGCGCCTGAGGGATATTGTGTGACGACGGCTTCGCCTTTCAGGTCGGGTAGAACGTCTTTCAGAACGGCATCAACTGCCGCCATATCCAATTCTTCGCCTTTTCGAACATCGACTGTCGCATTCTCACCCGACATTAGATAACGGCTCCGCCATCGACAATCATGCTTTGACCCGTGTAATAGCTGGCTTCTTCAGACGCCATGTAAAGTACAGCCCCCACCATTTCCTCGGGCTGTGCCATACGTTTAATGGCTAAATTCATTTTTACATATAAATCCATAGCGGGATTATTTTTCAGGGCGCTTGCGAGTTTCGTATCTGTGAAACCGGGCAAGAGAGCATTCACGCGTACACCGTATTGGGAATATTCCTTCGCCAAACCCTTTGTCATCGCAATTAATGCTGCTTTGCTCATGCCGTAAATGACCCGGAACTCAGCCGGTTGCAAACCATCAATAGAGGCAACGTTAATCACAGAGCCTCCCCCATCAGCCTTGAGCATTTTAAAGGCTTTCGTTGTCAAAAAATAAGGGCCGCGCGTATTGACCTCGATCGTTTTATCAAACGCGCCTTCACTGGCTTCATGGGCAGGGCCGAAATGCGGACTTGTCGCGCCATTATTGACCAACACATCCAAACGCCCGAACTCTTTCTCAATCATAGCTAAGACTGCATCATGATGAGAAAGCTCACCCAAATGTAATTCTGCTGAAACGGCTTTACCGCCTTTGGCTCGAATGGCTTCGGCCACTTTTTCACAATCGGCTTTTTTGCGGCTGGAACAAATTACAGTCGCACCATGCTCGGCCAAGCCATGAGTAACGGCCTCTCCGATACCCCGACTGGCGCCCGCAATCAGAGCGACTTTACCGTCAAAATTAAAACGCTGAGACATAGAGTGTTCCTTCTGATGAAAGTTTTATTCTTGTTTTGCTCTGGCAGCTTTGAAAGCTTCACCGACTTTTTGCTTCAACTTCTGCATTCCTTGCAGATAAGCATCAGGATGCAAGGCACGATTGATGAAGTAATCTTTCACGACTGGGTGAGAGAAAACGTAAAACTCATCTTTTTCAATCGCTGACTTCAACGCATTTGCAACATCTTTTGGCTCCAACAGACCATCCGGGCTGTTTTGTGCCATAGGCATGCCGTCGGTCATGGCCGAGCGGACATATTGCGGGCAAATACAATTGGCTTTGATACCGTCCGCACCATGTTCAATCTGAATGGATTCAGCAAAAGAAACAGCCGCGTGTTTTGTGCAGGAATAAGACGCACTACCAATCTGATTTAAAAGCCCAGCTGCTGAAGCTGTAATCACAAAACGTCCTGAGCCACGTTCAACCCATCCCGGCATGAGTTGGCGTGCAGCGTAAACCGAGCCCATGACATTGACGTCCCAAGATTTTTGCCACCCCTCATTACTGGCTCCGCCGACATATTTGCCATTTCCCTCGCCAATCCCAGCATTGGAAACGTAAATATCTACATCGCCTAAATCATTTTTGACATCTTCGATGAAGGTTTTGACTGAATGTTCGTTGCTCACATCACAAATATAGGATCTCGCACCAATATCTTTGCCTGTCTGTTCGCAAGATTTGTAATCGCTAATTGCGACTTTCGCTCCATTGGCGATAAACATTTCTGCGATTCCGCGACCAATGCCGCCTGTAGCACCCGTAATTGCGACAGTTTTACCTTCAAACATAAATTTCCCTTCGGATGAAAATGGAACACCGTCAGACTTATTACGTCATGACATTTGCGAATGGTCTGTTAGAGTTATAGAGCACTCAGCGCTAAGGGGAAATAAAACTGTGAATGGCGGCCCATCAGAAACGATAGAGGTAGAGGCGTTAATCGCTACAAGTGTTTTGGATGCGGATAATGTTCCCAACCAAAACCAAAGCGAGACTTGTTTCTCTTGTAATGCCGAAATGGTCGGTCTCTATTGTAAAGATTGCGGACAGAAAAACGATGATTATCGTCGGTCCATTTTCTTTCTGGGTGTCGAGGCGTTCACATCTATTTTCTCGCTAGAATCCCGTATGTGGAAAACATGGTGGTCACTTTTAAGACGCCCGGGACAGGCGGCACGGGAATATGCCGATGGCCGTCGTACATTATGGACCTCCCCCGTCCGTATTTATCTCGCCATGTCGATTGTCCTTTTTGGCTATCTCAGCCTGACGGAAACACGCATTATTTCTGTACGCCCAGAGATACAGGCACGCGAAGGTGTCGTCGGCCCGATTAAAGACCTGGCAGATAATCAGGTTAGGCTGTCGCCCCAATTTCATTTCTTCGCACGACAAAAAACACTTGATGAGTTAAACCAAAACACGGATTTTGAACGCGTCGAAGCCATCGTGAAAGGCTACCCCCATGCCCGCTTAGCCTATGATCAAGCAGAGTCCCTCGAAGATTTACCTGATGGATTGGACGAGCAACAAGATACGGCCGAAGCAAGAGATTGGCTGAATTATACAATAATGGGGGCAACGAATTCAGAAACACTAACCGAAACGATTTTGGAAGACATCGATAGAGAGTTGGAGAAACTTGAAGAGAATCAAGCTGAGAGTGATTTAACAGATTTTGAAAAAGCTCAGGAAGCGGCCGCTTTTGTTTTGAAAAAACAAGACAGAACCCTGACACGCTTGAACCGTTTTTTGCGGCATTATCCTGACAGTATTACCTTCGCTAAAAGCCTCTCAGATAGGACGCGCCCTCTCGCAGCAGAAAGTTTCATGGATGCCCTCCCCGAAAATTTGACCCCGGATAAACGGGCAGAATTAGAAAAAGAAATTGGAGAGATACTGACGAGTTTACAGGAAAATGGCATTACACAGGACACTGTACAATCTCTACAAATAGATGAGACAACGCGCAGTGGTTTTCAAATCTCGACAATAACGCTCAACGGTAAAGAGATGGATTTTTCGGCGACCCAAAAACTGACGATGAAAGTCTTGCGCCAGCCTGAAGTGTTAAATCAGGGTTTTTCCAAATATCTCCCACGAACCATGTTCTTCATGATGCCCTTTGCTATGTTTATCGGCATTATTTTCATTCGAGGTCGGAAAAATGCGCTCATGTTCGATCATCTGGTTCATGCGGCTTATATTCATGCGGTCGCCTTCATGTTCTTATTGGTTCTAATTGTTTTGAGCCAATGGACAGGTACAGGAGGCCTGTGGAAGTTCTTCTTTTGGGGTATGGTGATCTATCTCCCGATAAGTGCCAAAACCATGTTCAAACGGGGGTGGTTCAAAACACTTTTGATGACTTATAGTATTGGGTTCCAATATAGTCTCGTCATGTTCATCATCATTGTTGGCCTTTTGGCCAGCCAGTTAAATCAGACAGTCGCCTCGGTTTAGCGCTCCAATTTTATTTGAGGCTTAGGTGCACGGTCACCAAACCACCATAGCGTCGCTGCCGTTGCCGCAAAAACAGAAGCATCGATAATCGCACTGTCCTGTGTGATGACAAAGATCATCGCTGTGATGGCCCATAGCAGGAGTGTGATAGTCGGACGGACGAGCCGTAATATATTGATGACCCAAAGACTCGCTTTCCCTAAAGCTGCTTCTGCTTTCAGAGAGGTCTCTAGGCCTTTCCAAGACCCTTGCTGCGCTGATAAGGCCAACTCCAGTTCCGTTTCTTGGTGTCTCGCCTGCATGTTAAGCTCGTGAAGACGGTATTCGTGACCCCATCGCGCCTGTTCTTGTTCATGGAGCTGTCGACGCTCGAAATATCCTGCAACACGCCCGAGAGCCGTGCCGAGAATACCGAAGAGTCCGCCCGCTGCCGCGTCCAAGCCTAAATTTACAAGGTTTGCCATAATTGTTTTGCCTTCTCTCCGCCATACCAGTGACGGTTTCGTCCAAGATCCAAATGAAGAAAATATGAGTAATAACCAAAGCCCTTAAAGCCATGCGCTTTGGCGCGTGCGGCCAACTTATGCCTGTCATGAGAGACTAAAGAAATGTCTACGGCGAGCTTTAGATGTTGTGACAAAGGCGCGCCGCCTATTCTGGCATTATGTAAGGCACAACGATGCCCTGAAAGAATATGAAATGGCCGCCCTATGTCAGCTCGCAAGGCTTGTAATTTATCCATAAATTCAGGCCAAATATAAGCCTCACCGCAATGCCGACAGGCCAATTCAGCAGGGCTGAAATTTGGCCAACGCTCTACCTGCCAATCTGTTTGAGATGTCAGTATCGTCATCATGGATTCACAATACCGCACATCCATATGACGTGGACGCAATAAAAAAACCCGCCCTTGTGGGCGGGTTTAAAAACTAGGTTATGTGAGGAGCAATCCTCACAGAAAACCAGATTAGTTAAAGATATTCATCTTACGGGCCTTTTTAGCGGCCAAATAATAGAATGTGACGCGTGATTTAAAGCGCTCACCCTTCATGTCTTGGCAAACGTCTTTAACCAAATCCATTTGACCGGTTGATTTGCCAAGCTTTTTGGTCACGAAACCATCCGCTACGCGCTTAAGCTCTACTTCGTCAGAACAAGCCACGAGCGAGCTATCGCGAGACCGTAGCGCAACGCCACAATACTTCACAATATTTTCGACTGTCTTACGCTTGGCCTTATCGTCATATTTTTTGACGTTCTCGTAATACTTATCCATTTTGGCTTCAGCATCACTCTTTTTCGGCTCTGTTGAACGCTTCGCACCTGGCTTAGGTCCAGGCTTTTTACGTGGAGCACCAGTCGCCGTTAAGGCACCGCGTTTTGTTCCGGGTTTAGGTCCAGGCTTACGTTTTGTTGTTGGGGCCGCGCCTTTTTTGGCAAAGCCTTTTGCTTGTTTGACCCATTCATCACGCTTGATACGTCCCGGTATAGAGTCGATGACACCTTCCACCATTTTCACATCAGCCGCTTTCCAAGCCGCGATTTGACGGTAGTAATAGATACCTTTGCTGTGCAGGTCTTTTTCAAATTTCGGACCAATACCTTTAATCACTTTCAGGTCATCAGGAGCGCCGTCCGTTGGGCCGTCAGTGTAAAGAACCTTAGGCTTAGCAGCAGATTTAGCCGTAGCCTTCTTCTTCGCAGGCGCCTTCTTCTTGGCAGGTGCTTTTTTGGCTTTTGGCTTAGGCGTGTCTTGATCGCTCAAACGGCCTTCGAGATATTTCACACGGGCCGCAAGGTAACGATTACGCCATTCCAATGCATAAGTTTCATCGTCGCCGTCACCATCACCTGAAGCAGCGGCAGCAACGCCTCCTGCCACAGCGGCACCAGCAGCCGCAGCCGCCAATTTGCCTTTCAGGTCGTTAATATCGCTTTCGCCGGACGCAAGGCGACCCCGTAAGTCTTGATTTTCAGCTCGCAGCTGATCAGCTTCAGCCTTTAAAGCACCTTCACCCTCGATGGACAAATCGCCGGCTTGTTTCTTACCTCTGAATAGTAACCATCCCAAGAATAAGCCAAGCAGGCCTGCCAATAAGAGGGGTAAAATTAGGTAGCATAGTATATAAGTTAAATTCATTTTTGTTCTCCGTTCAGGATCCTGAAATGCCCTATCGGGCTCTTGCCAATATCAGGCAGTGCCTATTGGACTTGTGTCAATGTGAAGGCCGTTCTGCGATTTTGTTCGCGTCCGGCCGCTGTTGCGTTATTCGCGATAGGTTGAGTTTCTCCATAACCCACAGCGCTCATGCGATCACGCTCTACGCCTTGATCAGCCAAAAAGGCCAAGACAGTATTAGCGCGGCGTTCCGATAAATCTTGGTTGAAGCTATCATCACCTTGGCTGTCGGTATGGCCTTCAATTTTGATACGGAAACTCTCACACTGGTTCGCTGCAGACGCAATCTCGCCCAACAAATCAAAGCTTGAATTTCCAGTTATCTCGGCGCGGCCCGAAGCAAATGTAACCTTGCGATCACTCTTGAGCGCATCGAATAAGGACTGACAGATTGCTTGCGATTGAACATTGCCGACGGCATCTGCCGCTAAGTTCTCAACTTGAATATTTGCAGCCCCTTTATAAGGCGCAGCAATAACAGCGGACATTTCGTTAATCTTACTCCGAACGTCTGCGTTTGCAGCAAGACCATTGATTAAAAACCCAGTGCCTTCCATTTGAACACGGCCGTTTTCTAATAAGGCCAATTCATCCATATTCGCTTGAATAACATTAAGCCAATTCCCGTCAGGGGCACCTTTCGCAATCCGAATAGTGTCATCCGTGACGGTGCCAGAAAACGTTGAGCGTGCCTTCATAAGGACGGCATCGCGTTCATCAGCATTATCAACATAACCATTTAAACGCACAGACCCATCGGCTGATTTTGTCATGTCAAAAGTATAAGGTGATTGAACATTGACCCCTGGGGCCTTTGCTTCCTTAACTTTGATGTCACTTAGAACCTTGTGCCACGGCTTTTTATTGTCGCAGTTAGAACATTCCGCATTTTGTGCTGTTTCCATAGCACCGCGTGCTTGATCTAAATCGCCAACTTCACCTTTCAGTGTCGCAACGTGACCGTTCATATCAACGGACACATTATTATAGCCATTCGCTTTAAGAGCACTTTCAATATCTGTGCCCATAGTGTTGGAATATTTCGGCCCAAAAGCCAGCGCGTAAATCAACGCCGCAATCGCAAGACAGATAATTCCGAGTAACCATTTCCCCATGGTAATCCTCCCATAAAAGAGTCTAAATCAGACTCAGCCCCACCTGAACTTAAAGGAAGAAATTTACCGTTGCAATGGCTATACGGTATTTGGTGCAAAAAACCGTGCAATTTAATTGTACTATCAATTAATTAATTGGCGCTTGCGGGTTCAAATAACAATGCGGTCTTTCGCTTCGATATATTCGCGCTTAAGCTCATCAACGATATCAGCAACCGGAGGCGCAGAAGAAACACTCCCCACGCCTTGTCCGGCCCCCCAAATATCTTTCCAGGCTTTCGCATCCGTATTTCCACCTGAGCCAAAGTTCATAGATTTCTTATCCGCACCCGGAAGATTGTTGGGATCAAGTCCGGCTTTCTCAATGGATCCTTTCAGATAATTACCGTGAACACCTGTGAACAATGAAGAGTAGACAATATCTTCGCCTGAAGAGTCGATAATTTCCTGCTTATAGCCCTGCTCTGCATTCGCCTCTTCGGACGCAATGAAACGCGTTCCGATATAGGCAAGGTCAGCACCGATAGCTTGTGCCGCAGCGACGGAACCACCGGTCGCGATAGAGCCTGACAAGAGCAGAGGACCATCATGGAATTGACGAATTTCAGGGATGAGCGCAAAGGGCGATAACCGTCCGGCATGGCCGCCTGCCCCCGAACAAACGGCAATGAGGCCATCCGCCCCCATGTCCAAAGCTTTTTTCGAATGGCGAATATTGATGACGTCATGCAATATGATGCCGCCATAACTATGGGTCGCATCATAAACCATTTTAGAGGCCTGAAGGCTGGTGATGATGATCGGCACTTCGTGTTTGCGACAAATTTCCATGTCGTGCTCAAGACGGTTATTTGAGCCATGGCAAATCTGGTTGACGGCAAAGGGCGCGACTTTTTTATCGGGGTTCTCAGCTTGATATTGTTCTAATTCCAGTTTGATACGGACGATCCACTTTTCAAGTAACTCTGGAGGACGGGCATTCAAAGCCGGGAAAGACCCAACAATGCCGGCTTTACACTGAGCGATCACGAGTTCCGGACCGCTCACAATAAACATGGGGGCCGCCACAACCGGCAGTTCAAGGCGACTAAGAATTGGAGGTAAAGCCATAAAGGTATCCGTAAGTTTAAATTGATCCTCAGATTAAAGAATTGAGGATTGAGATATCAAAGTCAGTCTACGCCTGAGCTGATTATTCAGTTTCCGAGTTTTTTGTCGGCTCCGCACGGAAATTTGTTTCGGCGTTTCCTGCCGTCCAAATCAACGTGACGAATGCCGCAACATTTTGAGCCAATTCATTGGCATCTATTTTATCGAATGTGTCATCAGGTGTATGATGGAGATCGAAATAGTCCGTGCCATCTTGCTGAAAACGCATGGCTGGAACACCCTCGTTGAACATAGGTATAATGTCCGGGCCACCGCTCGTGCCTTTGTCGCTCATGGGGAGGGCCATTACGTCGGCCATATATTGAATGACGTCATTCCCGGCTTTGGCTCCTGATTGGACTTCATAAACCAAACCCGCCCCAAAATCCGACTCAGTTGCCAAGACGTGATTCTTCAAATTGTCTTTGTGACGATCGACATAGGCAAATCCGCCTAAGAGGCCGACTTCTTCTGCTCCGAAAGCCACAACCCGAATAGTTCGTTTAGGTTTCAGGCCGGATTCAATGAGAATTTGTGCGGCACCAGCGGAGATACCAATGCCTGCTCCGTCATCAATTGCTCCTGTACCTAAGTCCCAACTGTCTAAATGGCCGGAAATCAAAACGATTTCCTCAGGGCGTTCCGTGCCAACAATTTCCCCTATGACATTGCCTGAAGGCAAATCTCCAACCGCGCGGGGTGTCATCGTTAAATTCATCGTAACCGTCTCTCCGGCTTCAAGCATACGCTCCAACTGATCAGCGTCCGGTGCCGATAAGGCTCCAATCGGAATGGGTTTAACATCAGGCGCATATCGCATTTGCCCCGTATGCGGGAAACGATGACTATCCGTGCCGACGGAGCGTATCACGACGGCCAAAGCTCCTCTTTTACCCGCTTCAGTAGCTCCAGATTGGCGCTTTCTGTTTGCCGGGCCATAACCTGCCCCATCCGGAGCCTTCTTCATCCGCCCCGAAATAAAGACAATTTTCCCGTCTAGCCCCCCCGCAGGCGCAGATTCTAAATCTTCAAATGTCGGAAAAAAAGCAATTTCAGCGGTTATCCCCTGTGCAGGAGTCGCGACAGAGCCTCCAAGGGCCGTAATAAATAAGTCTTGCGGAAAAGGAGCTGTAATTGTGGCCGTTTCAACACCACGCTCCCATCCCGGAATTGCAAAAGGTTCTATTCGAACATTTTGAAGACCAATTTCTTTGAATTTCTCAACCGTCCAGTCTCTTGCTCGCGCCTCGGCTTCGGAACCTGCCAAGCGTGGCCCTATTTCAGTCGTCAATTCTCTGGTAATATCATAGCCATGCGTCCCGTTAAGAGCTGTATCAATCAGACCTTGTAAATCTTGCGGCACATCAACCTTGGAATTGATAACAATTGGTGATAGCTCTGAAGCAATAGTCAATTCTGTGCTTTGCTTTACGGGTGCCGTACCTTCGGTACAACCGACCACTCCACCGACCATGAAAGCCAAAGTTATGACTGACGCATTGAAATATTTAGTCATCAAATTCCCCTTTTGCCCCTCTTTCTCGATTAGGAGAAAAAAAGAGCCTTAAAATCGGCTTTTAAAGCCTTTCAGAATGTGGTTGAACACCACTAATTATTTTCCACGTAAAGGCGTCTAACATTTTCGTATAGCGCCACCACAGGAGTGTAGAGTGTCACCCATCAAGTTATTAGCAACTGTCAGTCTGACCGCAATGTTTTTTACGGGGTGCGGCAATACCGATCCCAAAGAAACCAAAACCGGCGATACAACGATATCCGTCGCGGATTTGGGACGTCGAATCGAAACGCTGGCTTCTGATGAATTTGAAGGGCGCGCTCCAGGCACAAAAGGTGGGCAAGCTGCCTCTCAATTTATCGCAGATGAAATGGCTCTGGCGGGGCTCAAGCCCGCCGTAAACGGTTCATATTTCCAAAATGTACAGCTCACCTCCGCTACGGTCATAAATGACGACTCGCGCATGACGATAGCCAAGCCTGATAATGAAACCCCGATATTAGAAGCCGACCAGAGTACAAATGCGGTTTATTGGACGAAACGGCTAGATGAAACGGTCACCGTTGAAGATTCTGAACTCGTCTTCGTCGGATATGGCGTTACCGCCCCTGAATATGGATGGAATGACTATGAAGGGTTTGATGCGAAGGGCAAAACCGTTGTTATGCTCGTCAATGATCCAGGCTTTGCCACAAAAGACGAAGCTCTTTTTAAAGGGAACGCCATGACCTATTATGGTCGATGGACTTATAAATATGAGGAAGCGGCCCGTCAGGGCGCCGCGGCAGCTATCATCGTCCATGAAACGGCACCGGCCAGCTATGGTTGGGATGTTGTGAGTGGATCATGGACCGGCGCTCAATATGACCTCGTCCGCCCTGATCGCGGCGCTTCACGCACCGCTTTGGAAGGCTGGGTCCATTATGACGATGCCGTCACTCTTTTCGCTGAGGCAGGGTTGGATTATGAAGCCTTGAAATCCTCCGCATCCGTCAAAGGGTTTAAGCCCGTATCGATGGGCGACCTTCGTTTGAATGCTGTTATTTCTCAAGAAGTTAACACAACAACATCACGGAATGTGGCTGGTGAAATCAAGGGGTCAACCCGTCCAGATGAATATGTGCTTTACATGGCACATTGGGATCATCTTGGTAAGAATGACGCCCTCCCCGGAGACGACAAAATATATAACGGGGCCGTTGATAATGCGACAGGCACAGCCGCTATCATAGAAATTGGCGAGGCGATGGCACAAGGCCCTCAACCCGAACGCTCCGTTTTGTTTGTCGCCGTGACGGCAGAAGAATCCGGCCTTTTGGGTTCGGCTTATTATGCAGAAGACCCGCTCGTACCACTTGAGAAAACTGTGGCCGGTATCAATATCGACGCCATTTTACCCTTGGGCAAAACCAAGGATATGAAAGTGATTGGTTTTGGGGCATCGGAATTGGAAGATCGCTTGAAATCCATTTTGGATACGCGTGATATGTATATCGTCCCCGATGATAAGCCCGAGGCGGGTTATTATTATCGTTCAGACCATATCAGCTTGGCGAAAAAAGGGGTCCCCATGCTCTATGCAGACCCGGGCAATGACCATGTCACCAACGGCATGACATATGGCGAAGATTTTGCCTCCGAATATACGAAGGAACGCTATCACAAACCCGGTGACGAATATGACAATAGCTGGGATCTATCCGGGATTAAGCAATCCAGTGAGATTCTCTATGAGCTTGGTCTAGGTATGGCAAATTCCGAAGATTGGCCAAATTGGTATGAAGGAACAGAATTCCGCGCCCTTCGTGATGCAATGTACGAATAAATTCGATATATTTGTAAGAAATACCGAGTTTAATATTTACGAACTTTGGAGGCGTTTACACCTCCACCCTGCCTCGATTTTCGACCTCTGTCCAAGTCGAGGCCTTATCACTCGCTTCCCATTCTGCCCGAAGCCACATTTTACGAACCCGTCGCCTGACATAAGCCTCTCTGGCGAAGCCAAAATATTCCACGAAGGGTAAATATCCCAGTCGTCCTAAACCATCGATCAATTTCAATCGTCCGTCACCTGCGATGACGAGATTATGCGGTAGAATGTTCTTAGTCAGAATGCGAGCGTCCAGTAGATAGGCCTCAAACTCCCACAAAATCTGTTTGGAAAACCCATCTAAGCCTTTGTTTTGCAAATAATGTTCTAGTGTTTTCGCGGGCTCCCCTTTCGTATCAGCGTATAAATCCGTGACAAGCCCAAGCCCTAAGCTCGTCCTTTGCCAGCCATAACATTTTGGCAAGTGTTGCCATAAATACACTTTATCTATTCGAGGTTTTACAATCGCGCTTTGTTGATAGGCTTTAAACTCAACTTTGTTATCATCAAAAGCCGCTAAAGGACGCAAGCGCTTCAACCCTGACTTTTTTTCGCGAATGGCATCCGGTCTGCCCGGCCTTGTTATCTTGACGCATAAATCTTCTCGGTGTGGATGCCGATAACAGAACCGATTTCCACCTTCGGCAAATTTATCATCAGAAGTCAGGTCGAGCACCTCTTCACTGATGGGCAAAATATGAGATTGAGCATTCACATCTAACCTCCAGCTTGAGAAATTATGCGTGGCCCATCTAATCCGAGTATGTGTGTGGCGCAATGCTGTGCATAACCAAAAAAACTTCGTGATAAAGGCGAATTAGATAGTGTTTTACCAAATCAAGCCTGTAAGAGGACTTTATAACATTTATGAAGGGTTAACCATGTCTAAGTTGACTTCGGCTATTCGGCTGAGCTTTTTATCTGTCATACTCTCCATCGGGCTGATTTTTGTTGCTACGGAGGCATTGGCTGACGGCCCTGCCGGCAATAAAAATGATCAGGTCCGTAAGTTCAGGCAGCTAGGCACTGAATTACCTACACCCAACATATACCGTAATGCCTCAGGCGCACCCGGCCCGGCCTATTGGCAACAACAAGCCAATTATGTGATCAATGCAACTCTGGATGAAGATGAACGCCGTATCATCGCCAAATCGACGATTGACTACGTCAATAACTCTCCTGATCCGCTCAACTATATTTGGGTCGCTCTCGATCAGAACCGTTTTAAAGATGGAAGCCTTGCCAGAGAAAGCGCAACCGCTTCTGCGGCCGGTTCACGTCGTGGACAAGGCTCTGGCGCCAGTGACCGCGTCTCTTTTTCCAGCCTTCGCTACGCTCAGGCTCAAGAAGATCGTGATTACGGTTTTGAGTTCAAAGCCGTCACAGACAAAAATGGTCGCGACCTAAATTACACAATCAATGATTCGATGATGAGAATTGATCTCGCAACGCCTTTGGCACCCGAGGCAAGCACGGCAATTAACATTGATTGGGATCACAATATTATCGACGAAGTCGCTGTCGGTGGACGGGGCGGTTACGAATATTTTGAAGAGGACGGAAATTACATTTTCGGCCTCGCACAATGGTTCCCGCGTTTGGCGGCCTATACCGATTATACGGGATGGCAGAACAAGCAATTTCTGGGCCGCGGTGAATTTACCCTCGAATTTGGGGATTACGAAGTCAACCTGACCGTACCGGCAGATCATATTGTGTCAGCAACAGGTGTCTTACAGAACCCAAGAGATGTCTTGACAGCGAAGCAGCGCCGTCGACTGGCGGACCTCTCTACGAAAGAAACGCGCTATATCGTGACACCGGAAGAGGCAGAAGAAAACGAAAAGTCTAAAGCGTCCGGCACAAAAACTTGGAAGTTTAAGGCTGAAAATGTCAGGGATTTTGCTTGGTCCAGCTCTCGGAAATATATTTGGGATGCCATGTTATTCGAACAGGATGATGAATTTCATCCAACTGTTACGGCGATGAGTTTCTTCCCCAAAGAGGCAGACCCCATATGGTCTCAATACTCAACTCACGCCGTTGTTCATACAATGGAAGTTTATAATAAATTCGCCTTTAACTACCCCTACCCGGTCGCGCAATCCGTGAACTCTTGGGAGCGGGGTGGCATTGAATACCCCATGATTACCTTTAATGGCTACAGACCGTCCGAGGATGAAAAATCTGGTGAAGTAACTTACTCTCGACGCATCAAATATGGCCTGATTGGCGTTATTATTCACGAGATTGGGCATATTTATTTCCCTATGGTCGTCAATTCGGATGAACGCCGTTGGACTTGGATGGATGAAGGGATCAATACCTTCCTCGAATATATGGCCGAATATGAGTGGGAAGAGGAATTTCCTATCAGCCGTTGGGGGGCCAATAACCCTCTGGACGATATTTCCCGTTATATGACAAGCTCCAACCAAGTTCCGATTATGACCCAGTCCGACTCGGTTCTACAATTTGGTCCGAACGCTTACTCCAAGCCCGCTGCCGCCCTCATGGTTTTGCGGGAAACTGTCATGGGGCGCGAGTTATTTGACTTTGCTTTCCGTGAATACGCGACCCGTTGGCGTTTTAAACGTCCCACGCCGGCTGATTTTTTCCGCACGATGGAAGATGCCTCCGCCGTTGATCTGGATTGGTTCTGGCGCGGTTGGTTCTTTGACACAGAGCATGTCGATATGGCCATCACAGATGTGCGCCAATATAAAATTTCGTCTCAAGACCCTGAAGTTGAAAAAGATAAGGACCGCGACGAATTCAAAGCCCGAACACCTGAAACCATTACGCAAACGCGTAATCGGGAAGAAGGTTTAGTGACACGTTTAGAACGCTTCCCCGAATTGAATGATTTCTACACAGAAAATGACCAATTCACGATTACGAATAAAGATCGGAACAGTTTCAAATCGTTCCTCTCCGGACTGAAAGACTGGGAGAAGGAAGTTTATGAACGCGCCATGCAAGACGATAATTTCTATTATTTTGTCGACTTCGAAAATGTAGGCGGCCTGCTTTCGCCTCTCCCTCTCACCCTCACCTATGAAGACGGCAGTACAGAAGATCTTATGGTGCCTGTGGAGATTTGGCGTCGCAACAGTGAAGCGGTCACAAAACTTATCGTAAGACCGCGAAAAATTGTTTCAATCGCATTGGACACAAAACATCAAACAGCCGATGCCAATTACGACAATAACAGCTTCCCGCCTGTAATCTCGGAAAACCGTATCAAGATGTATAAATCCAATTATCGCGCCTCTTCTATGATGGCGGATATGCTCGTCGAATTGAAAGGCAATGAGAAAGAAGCGAAAAACGATAATGAAAAGTCTGTTCCTTTGACGCAAGGGGATGGAAGTCCTGCTTCGAATGATAATTCGACCAATAGCGATACGCCGAAGAAAAAAGACGAAAAAAAGAAATCGTCTCTGCGTCGCACTCTGGAAAAGATGTTAGGCCAAGAGTAAGTCGTTATAAATACGTACCTTAAATGGGCTTTTAGGAGCTCATTTAAACCGTATGTAGCGGAATAAGATTTTATATGTCATTGAAAACATTTGATAAAATACCAAGTCTGAATAGACGCGCAGTTTGCTGTTTTGCGCCTGTACTGTTTCTGTGCTTACCGGCGGCACCGGCTTTTGCGCATCGTTTGACTACAACGGAAACACGTGTCGATATCAAGCGGGCCACGGGCAAAGTAGAGATTGTTCATACCTTTCACACGCATGATACGGAAACGGCACTATTTGATGCTGGCATTATTGAAAAAGCAGATTTGACCTTGCTTCGTCCACGGGCACAAATGGCACTCTATGTAGAGAAAACCTTTAAACTCTTCGAAAATGGCAAGGCCGTTCCCCTAAGATTACTCGGGGCGGAGTTTGAAAAGCGCCATGTCTATACCTATCAGGAAGGTATGCTGAAAACGCCATTTCAAACACTTTCTGTCAGCGCAAGCATGATGCGGCCTCTGGTGAAAAATCAAATCAATAATGTTGATGTATATATTGATGGCCAAGTCACATCGTTACAATTTCGCGGCGCGGATGAGCGCAAGAATATACTTGCATAAGACCTCACCCTCTGCCCATAACGGGGTATGATTACTGTACACCATTTGAATAATTCCCGCTCACAACGCATTCTCTGGATGCTCGAAGAATTGGGCGTCGATTATCAAATCAAGCATTATGAGCGTGATCCCGACACCAGCCGGGCTCCGGCTGAATTGAAAGCCATTCACCCTCTCGGAAAAAGCCCTGTGATAGAAGATAGTGGCCTCGTCGTTGCCGAAACCGGAGCAATTATTGTCTATCTTTTGGACAAATATGCGGAAGGCCGGTTCCGCCCTGAAAAAGGGACGCAGGCTTATGTCGATTATGTGCATTTTCTACATTTTGCCGAAGGCTCGGCCATGTTGCCTCTGCTTTTAGCCCTTTATACGGGCTATTTGGGAGACGCTGCGGCACCCATACAGCCGCTCATTATGGCGGAAATCAAAGGTATATTGGATTATTGCGAATACTCCCTGACCCGCAGCGAATATTTTGCTGGGGATGAGCTTACGGGCGCTGATTTCCAGATGATTTTCCCACTTGAAGCCGCCAAAGCGAGAGGTCGGTTGAATGGCTATGAAGCCTGTTTGGATTATGTTGAAAAAATCCACAGACGCCCAGCTTATCTTACTGCTTTGGAAAAAGGCGGCGATTATGCTTACGGCCCCAAAACGTCATGACGGCAAGCTCTTTAGCCTTCCACCTCGCCTACCCCGTTAAAAACAAGGAAGACACGCGTCATTTCTACCAAACTGTTTTAGGCTGCAATCAGGGACGTGAAGCCGAAACATGGATTGATTTCGACTTTTTTGGCCATCAACTTTCTTTTCATGTCAGACCCGAGGCCTTTGAGACATCTGACGTGACAAATAAGGTCGACGGCAAAGATGTTCCTGTTCGTCACTTTGGCGCTGTTTTAGACTGGAATGATTGGCACAATTTGCGAGATCGGCTGGTGGATGCAAAGGCCGATTTTATCATCGCACCCTATATTCGTTTCGAAGGTGAAACGGGCGAACAGGCTACTATGTTTTTTTTGGACCCAAGCGGGAACGCCTTAGAGTTCAAAGCCTTCAAAGACCCCAGCCAAATCTTCGCCACATAAAAGTTTTTAGCAGCGGCTTAGTCTTCAGAATCAAGCGCCGCCAACTCAGCCCGCGCCCTGTCGCGAAAGGCTTGGAGCTGCTCCGTATGGCGTGACCGTTTCTCTTCGCAGTAAAAAATCTGGTTTTTAGCAAAGGCAATCTGCCACTCTAAATCTTGCAGACGCTTTTTTAAGGCCGCGCGACGGCCAGAAATTCTTTGCTCGCTCATGTCAGCTTCAGCAATTTGAGGCGGCATAGAGGGTGTTTGATCTTTATTCTGCATAATTATTACCCACGAGAGAGGTATATATCATGCAAATTTCATGCCCCGCTCTCATTATCAGACCAATAATTTGCGGCCGAATTGCAGTAAGGGGGCCGCTCTTTTTGAGAAATCAGAAAGCTTTTTGACCATATCCTGCTTATACCAATCTTCCTGCTTCAAATCTTGCCGCACTATGAAACGTTTAAGCTTTAGATATGTCACGAAATCATGGTTTTTATGCTCTGAATAACCCCTTGGCATGGAAGAGAGGCTAGATTCTGTCTCCAAAGCTAAACCATTTTCGTTGAGAGTCCCTATTAGAGTTTCAAACTGATTTGGCTCTTCAATCATGTTGTCTCGAAATGGGCCAAGCTGTTTCGCATTTAGGGCATAAAACCCCGCCGCTAGAAAACCGCCATCCAAATCAAGACGCGCATAGGCCAAGCCATCATTTTCATTTTTCACCCCCGACGGGGTCAAAAGCCCACTTATATGTAAATTATAAGGCCGTTTATCTTTTGAAAATCGAATGTCCCGATGCAATCGGAACATGGTTTTCTTACCGCCCGATAAAGGCAATTCAGCATCGGAGAGTTCGCGAGACGCACATTCCAGCATGAAAGCAAAAGGGTCTTGCAGGTGCTCTTTGACAGATGAACGATTGGCTTCCATCCACACCTTATTATTATTTGCTTCAAGCGCTTTCAAAAAATCAAAGGATGTAGAAGAAAAACCAAGCTCCGTCATAATGACCCTTTCAAATTGGCTTTCACTGACTGCCTGACGTCAGAGGTTGCGCCCGCCTTAACCTAAATCCTTTTGCGGAAGAATGAGATATTTCTCACCCGTTTTCTTCGCATTATAAGCTTTGACAATATCCGCCTGCAAAGCCTCTGCCAGAGAAATTTCGTGGCTGTAATGACTGGCAAATGTCGTCGTCAATTCGTCGGCAACCCGTTTGCGCAATCTCATAGCAACATCAGCCCCCGCTTTGGCCAAGAAATTCGGCAATAGCCAGCCGCCCACGCCCCACGCCATGCCATAGCCGCGCGTTAGAGTCGTTTGGCTCATGTCCAAACTGCCGTAGAGATAGACCTGTTTGTGATGAATGGACCCATAAATACTATATGCACCGGGTGTACGGGCTGCGGCAGCCTCCATAGCAGTCAAGATGTCAGAAGCCAATTTACCGCCGCCTGTGGCGTCAAAAGCCAAAGTTGCGCCCGTTTCATGAATGGCATTCGTCAGGTCCTTCATGAAGCTCTCAGACCCGCTATTGACGACATATTTGGCGCCCATATCGCGCAAAAGCGTAGCCTGCTCTTCACGCCGCACGATATTGACCAGTTTCACGTCATCGGCGAGGCAAATTCTATTGAGCATTTGACCCAAATTTGACGCCGCCGCTGTATGAACCAAAGCCGTATGACCTTCTGATTTCATGGTTTCAATCATGCAAAGCGCAGTCAGCGGATTGACAAAACTGGAGGCTCCATCTTTCGCTGTTGATCCTTCATTCAACGGAAGCGCCATCATTGCGTTCAAACAGCGATATTGGCCATACATGCCTCCCCCCATAACGGCGACTGTGCGTCCCAAGAGGGATTGCGCATAATCGCTATCCCCTGCTGCAATAACCTCACCCGCACCTTCATTGCCGACAGGGAGAGCTTGCCCGAGGCGGGCTTTCATTCGCCCCATACCTTGTGGCGGAACAGGCGCTATAAATGCGCCGTCTTTGGATGTTCCCGCATTGACATCAGCCACGCCAAACATAACGCCATGATCAGATGGGTTAATCGGAGTTGCGTCTACACGAACAACGATTTCGTCTGATTTGGGTGTCGGCATCTCTCGCTCAACAAGTTCCAATTTGAGAGTACCGCTTTCGTCAATTGTGGATAGCATTTGTTTGTAAGTCATTTTTTTCTTTCTTTATTTTCTGTTTCATATCGACGGTGTAATTAGTCGTTCATAAGAGGGTTTATTCGGGCAATGGGATATATTCGGCTTCATCACCCGGAACTTTTGGAAAATGCCCCTCGCGCCAATCTTCCTTAGCTTTCGCTATGCGTTCAGGTCGTGAGGAGACGAAATTCCACTCCATATACCGTTTGCCTAAAGGTTTTCCCCCGATGATGGCAAGACGCGTCTTTGACTTGGCTTTAATCATTTTTGCAGAGGGCGATAAAATACTCATCGTAAATAAAGGACTGTCCTCACCGTCAACTTGAGCCTCACCCGCGACGACGTAAAGTCCCAATTCTTCGGCCTCAGGCAGAGACAGGCTTGTCCCTTTATCCATTTCGGCTTCTAAGTAGAGGATGGGTGAAAAGGTTTTGACCGGTGACACAAGGCCATAAGCCTTCCCCATCATCACACGGATTTTCACGCCGTCATTCTCTTTTGATGGTATCTCATCGGATGCCGTATGATAGAAGGCAGGCTCAACCTCTTCATCGGCCTCAGGCAGAGCATGCCAGAGCTGTAAGCCATGCAGCTTATACCCTGTTTTTTTAAGGGCCTCTCTGGTTCTTTCGGAATGTACGATGCCTTTTCCGGCCACCATTAAATTTATCGCGCCCGGATGAATAGCCATTGCATTCCCCAAACTATCACGGTGAAAAATCTCACCTTCGAAAAGATAGGACACTGTCGCTAAATTGATGTGCGGGTGCGGGCGGACATTAATACCTCCCCCGGGTGGAAATTCTGCAGGGCCAAAATGATCAAAAAACACCCAAGGCCCAATCGATTTTTGCCCCACTTGTGGAATCGAACGGCGAACCTCAAACTCACCTAAATCCTTCACATAAGGTTGGATTGATTTGATGATGGATGTTTCTATAGTCATGAAAATCTCTGCTTCTAAGGAAATGCTATGTTGACTTTATACGATTGCACGACTGCGCCAAGCCCTCGCCGAACGCGAATTTTATTGGCGGAAAAAGGCGTTAAGTATGACTGCAAGCAAATTGACCTCGCCAAGGGTGAACAAATGAGTGAGGCATTTCGGGCCATTAATCCACGCTGCGCAGTGCCCGCACTCGTGACCGAGGACAACCAAGTCATCAGCGAGAATATTGCCATTGCAGTATATCTAGAGAGCAGATTTCCCAATCCGCCCTTATTAGGCACGGATGCTTACTCTAAAGCCATGGTGTCGGAATGGAATTGGCGCGCTGAATTTGAAGGGCTTTATGCGATTGCCGAAATTTTACGTAATTCTTCTCCGCATATGAAGGGGCGCGCGATGACAGGGCGGAAAAATATCGAACAAATCCCCGAACTTGCAGAGCGCGGACGGCTTCGCATAGAAATGTTCTGGGAAGACTTGGACAAGCAGCTACAAAACCATAATTATGTTGCGGGTCCGGACTTTTCTGTCGCAGATATTACAGCGATGGTCGCAGTCGATTTTTCCCGCTGGGTCAAAGTTTCGCCTGATGAGAGCTTCGAAGCCTTACATAAATGGCATAAATCCGTCTCGGCGCGCCCGTCTGCAAAAGCGTAAGGCCCGACCGGTTACACCGATTCAATCTCATTGAAGTTACCGTCTTCGTCAGACATTAACAAGCGAGCGCTGATGATTGAAAAATAAGCGCCTTGGAGCTTCAGTCGATCTTCTTCCACAGCTTCTCTAACGAAATCATATGTCATCAAATTTTCAATAGAATGACGGACATTTTCTAGTTCGGTTTCGAACTGAATTTTATCTTCAGGAATATTTTTTGCCATTACCGTGTCGCGGACATCATTGATGAGCGAAAGCCAACGCCCCACAAAGCCGGCATTTTCGTCCGTCCCCATACCGGCCAGACAGCCTTTCACACCGCCGCAACTCTCATGCCCCATCACGACAATGGATTCGACTTCCAACTCTTTCACCGCATATTCGATTGACGCCAAGGTGCAATGAAACCCTTCGGTTACATCAGAGGGCGGCACGATATTGGCGACATTACGTACGACGAACATCTCGCCCGGATAGGCATCGAATATATCCGTAGGGTCTACACGGGAGTCAGCGCAGGCTATCAGCATAACTTTTGGGTGTTGGCCGAATTTACCTAGACGCTCATAGAGCGCTTTTTGCTCAGCATAATCACCCGCGCGAAAAGATTTATAACCGCGGATTAAAGCGATTTTACGATGTGGCATTGTGAGTCCCCCTCTTCGCAAACTCTTTAGCGAAATTTAACAGGCGCAAAAACACCTTTTTCCTTCAGACTGTCTCAATTTTCAGGCATTTCGTCCCAAGAACGTGAACTATCCAACAATTGACATCAATGAGATGGCAAGCGATGAAGGTTTTAATGTCGTCTAACGCCAAATTATTGCCGCAAGATCAGGTCAGATCACTGGCCAAACGGTCTGACCTTTGGGGCGCTTGGCTTACATTTCACGTCTGGGCTCTCATTATTGGGCCGATTGCTCTATTCATGCTGTTTCCCAATGTCGTGACCTTCTTGTTTGCCTTTTTCATGGTCGGATCACGCCAACACGGTATGGCAATTCTAATGCATGAAGCCGCACATGGAATCTTATTTAAGTCTCGGAAACTCAATGATTTCGTTGGGCAATACCTGCTCGCAGCACCCTATGGCGGCAATATGATCTCTTACCGACATTATCACCTCAAGCATCATCGATATACTCAGACAAATGATGACCCGGACTTGCCCCTTGCTGCCAAATTTCCGGTATCCAATGCCAGTCTCAAGCGGAAATTCTTCCGTGACTTAACGGGACAGACATTTATTCGTCTACGCCTCGCAGGTTTCAAGAGGTCCGATATGGAGGGTAGAGAGGCGTTCAAGAATAATGGCCCATGGACAACAATTCTCATAAATACGGCCCTATTTGGTATGTTCGCGGTCACAGGTTTTTGGTGGGCTTATTTTGCGCTTTGGATGGCCCCTCTCATGACGTGGTTCATGGCTGTTTTGCGTCTGCGTAACATTGCCGAACATGCAATGACCGAAGAGATCTCAAACCCGCTTCGACAGGCACGAACAACCCACGCCAATCCACTGGCTCGGCTTTTTCTCAGCCCCTATTGGGTCAATTACCATATTGAACATCACGCTTACATGTTTGTACCTTGTTACCGGTTAAAGGCGTTGCATCACGCCTTACGCGGCTGTGGCTACAGCGACGAGATGATTCTTTCCCCCTCCTACTCTCACGTGTTGAGAGCCGTCTCCACAGGATAAATTATGCGCTTATCGAAATATGTGACCTTATCGGTTGCATCTGCCTCTCTTTTGGCTGCCAGTGCCATTACGACCTTCGCCCAAGACGCCCTCGTCGCGCCTCCTTCTGAGGTTACAAAACTTTACGATATCGCCATTGCGCCTTCGCCCAAAAGCATTCGAAGTGACATTCAAACTCTGGTCGATTTCGGAACTCGCCACACTTTGTCTGAAACCCGTTCCAATAAACGCGGGATTGGCGCTGCTCGTCGCTGGATATTTGCAGAATTTGAGAAAATCTCGAAGGAGTGCGGCGGTTGTCTTGAGGTCATTTACGTCTCTGATACGATTGAGGGTCAACGGCGCATCCCAGAACCGACAGATGTCGTCAGTGTTCTGGCTATACAGCGCGGCACAACCGACCCGAACCGCTACGTCATGATGAGCGGCGATATAGACAGCCGTGTAACAGATCCCCTCAATGGTACCTCAGACAGCCCAGGCGCAAATGACAATGCCTCCGGCATGGCAGGCGCGATAGAAGCGGCTCGCATTCTCTCCAAGCACAAATTCGCAGGGTCAATTATCTACGCAGGCTTGTCAGGCGAAGAACAGGGGCTGTTTGGTGGTGAAATTGTCGCTGACTACGCTTTGAAACAAGGCTGGGAGATCAAAGGCGTTCTCAATAACGACATGATCTCCAATATTTCGGGCATTGATGGTGTGATTGACAACATCTCGGTTCGCGTTTTCTCAGAAGGCACGCGCGCGAATGAAACCGAGGACGAAGCTCGGCGTCGTCGCTTTACGGGTGGCGAAGTGGACAGCCCTTCCCGCAATCTTGCTCGCTATGTCAAATCCCAAGCCGACCAATATATGACCAACCTGAATGTGATGATGGTTTATCGCCTCGACCGCTTTGGGCGCGGCGGGCATCATCGTCCCTTCAACAAAGTCGGTATACCGGGTGTACGCATTATGGAAACGCATGAGCACTATGATCGTCAGCATCAAGACCTCCGAAAAGAGGACGGTGTGGTTTATGGTGATACTATGGACGGTGTGGATGAACACTATGCCGCCAAACTTACCGGCCTGAACGCTATCACTTTGGCGGGCATGGCAGGCGCGCCGCCTTTCCCTGCTAATGTGGACGCCACAGGTGCTGTGAAGCCTTCTGCCAAACTGTCTTGGGAGACTCCGGCAAATGCAAGCAATCTCGCGGGTTACCGCGTGCATTGGAGGTTAACGACTGAACCTGAATGGACACATTCTCGCTTTGTCGGCAAAGTCAATGAGTGGGAGTTCACCAATTTGGTCATTGATAATTACTTCTTTGGGGTCAGCGCAGTAGCCAAAGACGGCAGCGAAACACCAGTCGTCTTTCCGGGCGCTGCAGGTCGTTTCTAACGGCGCTTCATTAAAATATGAAAAGGCAAAATTTGCCTTCTGGCTTCGCTTAAACCGCATGCAATGCGAATAAAAAACGGGAATCACATGACATTCAGATCGCTTCTTTTAGCTTCCATCGCCGCTTTGGCTTTTTCTCAACCTGCCTGTGCGGATGACACAGATAAGAAAAAAGAAGATGATAAAAAATGGGATGTCACAAACCCACCCGGGCCTAAATCGACAATCAATATCGACGTGACCGAAGGCACATGGATGAGCCTTGACGTCTCACCGGATGGAAAAACTATCGCCTTTGATCTTTTGGGTGATATTTACACAATGCCCGCCACAGGCGGAACAGCCACGAATATTTCTTCTGGCTTTGCTTGGGAAATGCAGCCCAGATTTTCTCCAGATGGATCTCGTTTAGCCTTTATTTCGGATCGCGCAGGAGGTGACAACATCTGGACGATGGATGTTGACGGTGAGAATAAAGAACAAGTCACCAAAGAAAGCTTCCGCCTGCTGAATAATCCTACTTGGCATCCGAGCGGAGATTTCATTGCTGGACGCAAACATTTCACAACAAGTCGCTCTTTAGGTGTCGGTGAAATTTGGCTTTACAGCACGCAGGGCGGCACGGGTGTCCAACTCGTGAAGAAACCGTCAGAACGTCATCAAAAGGAATTAGGAGAACCCATGTTCTCACCTGACGGTGACGTCGTCTATTATAGCCAAAACATCACGTCGGGACCTATTTTTGAATATGCCCAAGATTCGCATGGTGAGCTTTTCCAGATCAAAAAATACGATATGGAAACCGGAGATGTGTCCGTTGCCGCTGGTGGGTTCGGCGGAGCCGTGCGTCCCACGCCTTCGCCCGACGGTAAAACTTTGGCTTACGTAAAGCGCGTCAATGCCGAGACACGCCTTTTCATGAAAAACATTGAAAGTGGTCTTGAAACGGAACTCTTTGACGGACTTGACCGTGATATGCAGGAAACGTGGGCCGTTCATGGCGTTTATCCTAACATGGATTGGAGCCCTGACTCACGTCATCTTTACTTCTGGGCTAAAGGCAAAATTCACAAAGTTGATGTGAAGACGAAAGCTATAGAACCCATTGAATTCCGCGTCACCGATACGCGGGAGATATTAAAAGCGCCTCGACCAAAAGTGGCTGTGTCCCCTGATAACTTTACGACCAATATGCCTCGCTTTGTGCAGGTCGGACCAAATGGCCGGAATGTTGTCTTTGAGAGCCTCGGCAAACTCTACATAAAGCCACTGAATGGCGGAACCACACAGCGCCTCACGCGCTTGCATGAAAAGATCAAGGAGTTACATCCACGCTTTTCAAAAGATGGGCGTACCATTGCTTTCGTCACATGGGATGATGAAGATTTGGGTGCCGTTCACACTATGAATGTGTCTTCGCGTCGGGTGAAAACAATAACAACAACACCCGGTCATTATGCCAATCCGGCCCTTTCTCCCAGCGGGGATTACGTGACCTATCAAAAGCGTAGTGGAGGTTATCTCACCGCGCCCGAATGGTCTTCTGAGACAGGAATTTATATCGCCTCATTGAAAGACGGCGAGCCCATGCGTATTTCAAAATCCGGATCGATGCCGCATTTTGGCTCGAATGATTTGCGCGTCTTTATGACAAAGAATGAAGACAGTAAAAACGCTCTGGTCAGTGTCAACTTGTTGGGACATGACAAACGCATTCATGCGAGCTCAAAAATGGCGCAGAGTTTTCATGTCTCGCTAGACGGAAAGTCCGTCGCCTTCCGTGAGAACTATAATCTCTATACGATGCCACTTCTTCAAGGGCCGCAAAACATAGCCGCGGGCATGTCGGCAAAAGCCCTGCCTGTTACAAAGGTGAGCCTTAACGGTGCGACATATCCCAGTTGGACGATAAAAGGTGATATTTACTGGTCACTTGGCCCAGACTTATTTACCGCCAACCCAAAAGCGGATAAGCAACCTGAAGCCTCCGCAAAAGTAACGTCGCTTAACCGAGACGTCACAGCCGACAAGCCCAATGGCGTCATTGCGCTACAGAATGCGAAAATCATTACCATGTCGGATGACCAAGGCGGGATTATAGAAAACGGCACTATATTGATTGAGGGTGACCGGATTAAAGCGATCGGAGACAATATTTCAATCCCGTTTAATGCGAAGAAAGTCGATCTGGAAGGCAAGACAATTGTCCCCGGATTTGTCGATGCCCATGCTCATGGTCCACAAGGGTTTGGCGATCTCATCCCGCAGCAAAACTGGGAAACTGTTGCGACATTAGCGTTAGGCGTAACGACTATATTCGATCCGTCCAGTCGGGCTGATACGATCTTCCCTGCCGCGGAATTACAACGCGCCGGGAAACTTTTGGCACCTCGTACATATTCAACGGGCGAAGTCATTTACGGCGCGAAAGCCCCAGGTTTCTTTGCCAATATTCAATCGCCCGAGGATGCCAAAGAACATGTCACACGGCTAAAACAACAAGGTGCCCATGGGGTCAAAAACTATAATCAGCCTCGACGCGATCAACGCCAGCAGGTCGTGACGGCTGCGCGCGATGAAAATATTATAGTCGTCGCAGAGGGCGGGTCTCTTTATCACATGGACATGGCGCTTGTGCAGGACGGTAACACATCACTGGAACACAATCTGCCGCAGGAATTCCTTTACGATGATGTGATTCAGATGTTCTCTCAGACTAATGTGGCTTATATTCCCACACTTGCGGTCACTTACGGCGGTATTAGAGGTGAAGATTATTATTATCAGGAAAGCGATGTCTCTGAGCATCCAATCCTCTCTCAACATGTGCCTCCGGCCACCTTGCGGGCTCGCGCTAAACGCCGTCAAATGGCCCCTGAGAAAGATTATGCTGACGCTCAATCCGGCGCGACCTCTAAACAATTAGCGGATGCCGGTGTTTTGGTTGGCATTGGTGCGCATGGTCAGCGTGAAGGTCTTGCGACCCATTGGGAAATGTGGACTTTCGCCCGTGGAGGCATGCCACCCATCCAAACCTTGGCAACAGCGACGGTCATGCCCGCCAAACATTTAGGATTCTTTGATGATATCGGGTCATTGGAAACCGGAAAGCTCGCAGACCTTGTGATTTTGAACGCTGACCCCACAGAAGATATTCGTAACACTGATGACATTGAACATGTTATGTTGGGCGGTCGTCTTTACGACGCTGAGACCATGAATGAGGTCGTCACAGGCAATAAAAAACGCCTGCCCTATTGGTGGGAAAAATAATCACAATTAAGGCCGTAATATTACTTACGGCCTTTTTTAATTTACCCTCACATCTTTATTAGAATGTAAACTCTCTATTATGAAATCCTTGGAACTTTCCCTTATCTCAATTGCGGCCATTGCCTTCTTAAATGCGTGTGACGAGCCTGTTCATTCAGAAAACGGTGCTGAATTTACTTACTCGACAAAAGGTATGAAGTTTGACCCCAACCCAGATATGATTGAAAAACACATGACTTTTCTGGCCAGTGATGCTCTCTTAGGGCGGGAAACCGGAACAGCAGGTTATGATAAGGCCGCCGAATATACGGCGAAACAGTTTGAAGCTTTGGGTTTAAAACCGGCCGGGGATAATGGGACTTTTTTTCAACAAATCCAATTTAAACGCGCCTATCGTATTGCCGATTCTGGCGTCTTAAATATCGTTACAGAAGATGGACGCGAAATCACCCTCACTCCCGACAAAGATTTTGCTATCGGGCCAAATGTCAGTTTATCCGAAAGTACGGTAACCGCCCCAGTCATATTTGCAGGATATGGTATCGTTGCCCCTAATGAAGGTCGGAATGATTATGAAGGCTTAGACGTAAAGGGAAAAATCGTTGCGACATTGGCCGGCACTCCTGACGGGATCCAGACAGAAGAGCGGGCCTTTTACGGTTCCCGCAAAGGCTTTGAGGCGTCACAACGGGGAGCCATCGGGCTTCTTTCTATTCCAACACCGACCAGAGAAAAAGTTTACTCTTTTGAACGTCTCGTAAAGGAAGGACGGTTGGACAGCCCTCGCATGAGTTGGGTTTCGCCGGAGGGTGAAACCTTCACGCGCACATTAGGCATCAGAGGGGGCGCGACACTTTCTATGGAGGGAGCAGGAAAGATTTTTTCTCAAGCGCCGATTTCATTGTCAGATATTCTCACAGAAGCAGAGTCCGATAGTGCCAACCCTGCCCGTTTCGCCCTGCCTATCACTGCCACACTGTCACAAAAGTCCAAACTTGATGAGGTTTATTCTGCCAATGTGGCTGGCATGATTGAAGGCGCAGACCCCTTACTCAAAAACGAATATATCGTTTTGACGGCCCATCTCGACCATATAGGTGTTTCAAAGACTAACGAGGAGGATGTTATCAATAATGGCGCGTTGGATAATGCCGCTGGAATTGCGACACTTTTCGAAGCCGCGAGAATGATAAAAGCCAATGGCGCACCCCGGCGTTCCATTTTATTCCTTGCCGTGACAGCAGAAGAGAAAGGTCTTTTGGGCTCACAATATTTTGCGAAAAACCCGACTGTCCCCAAAGATAAGATTGTCGCCAATGTGAACTTGGATATGCCCATTCTGACATATAATTTTCAGGACGTCATCGCTTTTGGCAGAGACCGCTCAACCATCAAAGACGCTATTTCGAGAGCTTCCAAAGACATGGGTTTGGTTGCAAAACCTGACCCTATGCCTGAACAGGGCATTTTCACGCGATCAGACCATTTCAGATTTGTTGAGGAAGGCATACCTTCAGTCATGCTTGCAACGGGTTTTGATAATGGCGGGCAAAAAGCTTGGGCGACACATTTTTCTGACCATTATCATCGCCCATCTGATGACATGACAAATGATCTTGATTTTAAGGCTGCCGCCAAATTCTCAGAACTCAAAACACGCATTACCTATATTTTAGCCAATGCTGACGAAAGA
The DNA here is from genome assembly GCA_964511495.1 of uncultured Algimonas sp. Taxonomy (GTDB): domain Bacteria; phylum Pseudomonadota; class Alphaproteobacteria; order Caulobacterales; family Maricaulaceae; genus Litorimonas. The sequence goes on from CAZEFT010000004.1 coordinate 78,792, forward strand.
CCACTTTGGAACAAGGATGACTTCTTCGCGACACAATTCAACGGCCCGATGACGGATGAAGCAGCCAAGAAATAGTCATGGCCTGTAAATAAACCGAATATGAATGGCAGTCTCACACTTCGTTCAATGAGACGGGACTATGAGTAACTCATAGGCAATGAGTTACAGCAATTGAATCGTAGAGGGCAGAGTTATGAAACGGTTATTTTTAACATCAACGATAATATTGGGGACATTCGCATTGTCCTCTTGCGCAACAATCTCAGAAGATGAATGCATTGCTGGAAGTTGGCAGGAGATCGGCTTCCGAGACGGAGAAAATGGCAAATCGCGTAGCAAACTGGCAGATTACGCCAAGACTTGCCTGAAATATGACATTGCCCCCGACCGTGCGACTTATTTTCGAGGCTATGAGCAAGGTTTGCAACGCTATTGCACTTATGACAAAGGCTTCTCAACGGGTGAATATGGAAATACAGCCAATGCGGAATGCCAGTCCGTGCCCGATAATGGATATTTTGCAGGCTATGAAGAAGGCCGTGCCGTTTATGCCATCAACCAAGAATATCGAGGGTTGATCAATAATTATGATCGGACACTTGATGATATTCTGGCAGTTCAGGCTCGGTTGGATACTGAAGAACTCGAACCAAAAGAGCGCAAAAAGTTGCGCAAGAAATTGTTGCGACTTGAAGATAATCGCGAGGATATCCGCATCGACATTCGCGCGTTTGAACGCATTCATAATTTTCCAAAATATAAGTTCTAAGCGCGTAAAACGGCTGTCTTTCAACTGATTGACGCATCGCATTGCGGTGTTTGCCCCGCCTTAACGGAGCGGGCTGTCCAATATTCACGGTCAAGTTCGTCTTCGCGTTCTCTATAGTAATCACTGTAGTAATAGAAACAATTATCGACCTTATAAACGCGGAAACACCCACCACTCATCAATGAGTTATCATAGGTGAAGCAGAGTGTATTATTTCGGATTTGCCATTGCCCTTTATCCTCCCTCGCGCCTTCGCGGTAGAGAACCTTCCCGTCCTTGTAGTGCATTTCCGTATAACGGTTCTGAAACTCACCTTCGCGGTTAAAATTATAGGCCCCCTCATGTTGGACTCCTGAAAACTCTGACCGCAAAGCCTCCCCCATCACGCGCTTGGCATGAGGACGAATGTCCGTGGATTGGCTTTGTGCGATTGCAGCCTCTGCAAAAGAGACAATGGACACGCAAATGATACCGACAGCTTTAAGACATGGGCGGATCACAACTTGGCTCCTCTCCTTTCAAAACACTGACGGCCGTAAATCTCGGCGCGACATAACCTTGGACCGTTTCTTGGAAATGATAGACACAGTTCCCGCGTTGATAAAAAGAGAAACACGCGGCTAATAATTCCGGCGCTTCATAGTCAAAGCAAATTTGGTTGTCTTTCAGGCTCCACTTCCCCTTATCTAATCGCATTCCCATTTTATGGGTGAGCGATCCGTCGGATTTTGTGTGTTCTTCAAAATCGACTCCGGGGAAATTCTGTAAGGTGAAATTATAACTCCCGACATGAACTTTGCCCGAAAAAAGAGATTTTACGGCTTCGGCACTAAGGGGGCTCTCAGATTTCCGGTCCGGAAGATACAGGTCTTGAGCCAATGCTTTTGCGGGAAGCAGAGACAGAACCACGGTCATGCTGACAGACTTTGCTAAATGAAAGGAAAAAGTCACACGGCGTCGCATATGACAGTCATAGCATAGGAATCTCTGAAATCCATGTTAAGCTACAGACATGAATGACACGCCCCCTAACAATACAGCATCTGAGCCTGATAGCTTTTCCTCTGACGACCTAGCGACACGTCGGGCATCCCGCACGAAACGTCTCTCTTTGTATGAAAAGTCTCAGCAACGCCGTTTGGCGCAGGCGAGAAGCGATCAGCGGTTTTATGCCGGCATGTTTTCGCTCATCGGATTTACCGCCCTGCTCGCTATTCTTATAGGTGCGATTTCCATAAATGGCGTCACCTTCAATGCGAGTGGCTTGGCAGGTTGGACGACCCCATGGCTTGGCCCATTCTCTAAACTTGAATTGGCGGGATTAGGCCTAATTACACTGATCGCATTGGCGGTCTATCTGCGGATGCGTAAGCGGGGTTAGCCCCTTCCCATCACCCGGCTGAAACATGACTTGCTCCTTGGGCTGTCTTCGCCTAAACCGCCTCTCGCAATTCATTCGCTCAAATCAATAAGAGCATAATCTTGGAGACCCCAATGGGATATCGTATCGCAGTCGTCGGAGCCACAGGCAATGTCGGAACCGAGATGCTCACGATTTTGGCCGAGAGCGATCTTGATGTAGAAAAAGTTTATGCCGTCGCCTCACGCCGTTCCGTTGGCCGCGAAGTCAGCTATGGCGATACAGATATCAAATGTGTTGACTTAGAGACCTTCGATTTCACCCAGGTCGATCTGGCTTTGATGAGTGCAGGCGGTTCAGTGTCTAAAGAATGGTCACCCAAAATAGCCGCTGCCGGAGCGGTTGTTATCGATAATTCAAGCACATGGCGCATGGATCCCGATGTCCCACTCATTGTACCTGAAGTGAATGCCGATGCCGTAGAAGGATACAAAAAGAAGAACATCATCGCCAATCCTAACTGCTCAACGATCCAAATGGTCGTAGCGTTAAAACCACTCCATGACCGTGCTAAAATCAAGCGCGTTGTGGTCTCAACTTATCAATCCGTATCCGGCGGCGGAAAGAAAAATATGGACGAACTTTGGCTCCAAACCAAAGGCATTTATTCGAATGACCACTTCCAAGCCATTAATTTCACAAAGCAAATTGCCTTTAATGTCATCCCTCATATTGATGTCTTTATGGACGGTGGTGACACCAAAGAAGAGTGGAAAATGAAGGCCGAGACTATGAAAATTCTCGACCCGAAAGTCAAAGTTAGCGCCACTTGCGTACGTGTTCCAACCTTTGTCGGTCACGCTGAATCTCTCAATATTGAATTTGAAGAGGAATTATCCGCGGATGAAGCCCGTGAATTGCTGCGCATTTCACCCGGCTTGATGGTTGTCGATAAGCAGGAAGACGGCGGATATGTCACGCCTGTGGAATGCGTCGGTGAATATGCAACATTTGTGTCCCGCATTCGCGAGGATAGCACGCAAGACAACACCCTCAATATGTGGTGCGTCTCTGACAATCTCCGCAAAGGGGCGGCCCTGAACACGGTCCAAATCGCAGAGTTATTGGCCAACAGAAAACTGCCCCGCAACGAGAAATCAAAAGCAGCCTAAACCATTCGAACGCGGCACCGCGCAGCAGGGTTAGTGAGGATGCGACCATTCGCGTGACCCGATAGGGTTTGCCCGTCCATCCGAACGCAACGCGCGAAGCGCGGTTAGTAAAGATGCTGTTCCTGCACCATACCAAGCCTAGCGACAGCAAGAGATGGATTGCCGTGACAAGCACGGCAATGACGGGTGGTGGGAATTACTTTTATCACTTCATATTGATTACCTACTTGCTTTCATTGCTGTGTTTCTTTCTTCGTTTCGTCTTTCGTTTGTTTCTCTATTTCGTTTCGTTTCAGTTCTATTTGGAAAAAATGGGCTGTCTGCGGTGTTCTGGAGTTGAAGGTGGGAACCATGTGTCTAGTGTGATTTTTTACAACCCCACTCTCCACCTTTTACAAAGGCAAATGATGAAGCACCGCAGTAGTGTCTTTTTCCATCAGCGGCCGAACCGGGTCTCGCGATCCGACTGATCAGCAACACGCTGAGCCAAAGATTTCACGCGGCATTAATCGCGTTTCCTCAATGACAAACACTATCTCTTCACTAAACAAGTCAATGCGCACTCGATCTGCCCTGTGAAAAGAACAAGTTGAATGTACCGCAACTTCAGCATGTGAGGATCATTCTCTTGATTTTCTTATAAGAGACTGAATTAATTGATGCTTTTAAAATACTAAGTGCGGATCATTATTTCATCCGCGTGACCCAATAGAATCTGCCCGAAGGAAACGCGCGGACGCGGGCGTTTATGCAATCGTGTCGATTCCACCCATATAGGGGACGAGAGCAGAGGGAAGCATGATGGTTCCGTCTTCATTCTGGTAATTTTCCAAAATAGCAACCAAAGTACGGCCAACAGCAAGGCCTGACCCATTGAGCGTATGGACAAAACGATTGTCTTTTTCCGCATGTTTATAACGGGCTTGCATTCGGCGAGCCTGGAAATCTCCGCAATTGGAAATGGAGCTGATCTCCCGATAGGTCTGCTGACTAGGAAGCCAAACTTCGATGTCATATGTGCGCCGTGCGCCAAAACCGAGATCACCAGTACAAAGCTCGACCACACGATAAGGCAATTCAAGTTTCTGCAAAACCAATTCTGCACAACGCAGCATATTTTTATGCTCCGCTTCGCTCTCATCCGGATGACAAATCGTGACCAATTCAACTTTGTTAAATTGATGTTGCCGGATCATGCCTTTTGTATCTCGCCCTGCGCTCCCTGCTTCACTACGGAAACAGGGCGTATGAGCCGTCAAACGTATGGGGAGTGAATCAGCCTCTAAAATACTCTCACGGACTGTATTTGTCAGAGACACTTCGGATGTCGGAATGAGGTAGTGATCGCCTGTCGTTTTATAAAGGTCTTCCTCAAATTTCGGTAATTGGCTTGTGCCAAACAGGGCTTTATCCCAAACTAAGAAAGGCGGCGTGGTTTCCTCGAACCCTTCCGCGATCTGCACATCCAACATGAAATTGGCTAAAGCCCGGTCAAGACGAGAGAGCGCGCCACGCAAGACAACGAAACGGCTACCACTCATTTTCGCGGCTGTTTCAAAATCCATCAAGCCCAAAGCTTCACCCAAATCATCATGAGCCTTTGGCTCAAAATCAAAGACACGCGGTGTTCCCCATTGGGCTAATTCGACATTGGCATCTTCATCTTCGCCTTCAGGTACATCTTCGAAAGGTACATTAGGAAGACCTGCCAATAGATTGTTTAACATAAATTTTTCACTGTCGACCTGCGCGCCCATGGCTGTAATGACATTTTTTGCACCGGCGACTTCAGTCTTGAGCCTCTCGGCTTCTTCCTTATCCCCTTTGGCCATAGCCTGACCAATCAGTTTGGAGCTTTTGTTCCGAGCCGCTTCTGCTTCCTGCACAACTTGTTGGGCTTTCCGGATGAGCTTGTCTTGATTAATGATCTTCTCAGTTTGAGGCTCCAAACCCCGTTTTTCCCAAAGAGAATCATAATGCGCCGGATTTTCGCGTATGGCTTTAATATCGTGCATGGTTTTTTCGTTTCAATTTGGCCGGTTCAAAATTCTCGCCCGCTATAACGAAGCGATGTTGTGCCGTAAACCGTTTTGACTGTTGGCAATTAAGGTGCAGTTTTTCCTATTACACAAGTTCGAGGCTTGATAGGGGCCATCGCCTTTGGCCCAATGACACCCAACTTATATTCACCTACTATTCAGACGAGCAGATATAGTGGGGTCAATCGGAACAATAAGTCTAATTTTGAGGATGAGATTATGAAACTTTTTACGACAACGTTACTGACGACTGCCTTTTTTGCTGCGGGCGCGGCACAGGCACAATCCATAGCTGGATTTACGGGCGAAGCCGCCCTCACCGGTTCTAAGACTACGGGCAACACAGATACGACAGATGTCGGATTTGCTTTAAAATTGGAAAAAGCCGGAGATGTTTGGACACATAAAGTCAACGGGGCTGCCGATTTTGGTGAGGCCGATGGCGTGAAAAACAAGCAGCGCTATGCTTTGGGTTATCAAATCGACCGTCACTTGAATGATCGTACTTATGTTTATGGTAATGCTGATTATTTCAAAGATGACTTCGGCTCCTATCAAGAGGGCTACTTCCTTGGAACGGGGCTTGGCTATAAAGCGATTGTTACTGACGCCCTGACCTGGAATGTGGAAGGCGGTGCTGGGTATCGTTCACAGACCGAGCAAGGTGCGAACGGCGTGACCGAAAATGAGCTTGCGATTCGTGGCTTCTCCGATTTTGATTGGGCTCTGAACGATAATGTGTCGTTCTACAATGATACCGAAATCACCTACGCCTCCAGTGACACTTACATCTGGAATGAGACAGGCTTGACGTCACAAATTGCGGGCAATCTCGCCGCGCGCGTGTCCTTCCGCGTTGACCATCACACGGATGTACCGATGGGTGTTGAGACAACGGACACAATCACACGGGTCGGCATTGTTTACACGATGAAATAATTAATGTTGTACATCACCATCAAGCCTTTGAAATAATATTGTTTTTCAAAGATTTTATGGAATTGTTTACCAGACATTTACCAAACTCTTTCATATCCTGCATGAGATTTCATGCGGGATAATTTATGTTTAGAACAGCGTCTTTGTCTTTCATTGCTTTTTTGCTCGCCACAGGCACGGCACAGGCACAATTTACCGAAGGATTGACGGGCGAGCTTTCCGTGAATGGAGCCGTCACAACGGGTAACACCGAAACCACGAATGTCGGCTTCGCCTCAAAATTGGCCACGGCCACAAAAGAGTGGCGTCATTCGGCCAAACTCTCCGCGCATTATGGCCGCGCCAATGGCAAAACAAATAAATCACGTTATGCCCTTGGCTATCAGCTAGACCGGGATTTGAATGATCAACTCTATTTCTTCGGCAATGCTGACTATTTCAGCCGAGACTTCGGGGCATTTAAGCAAGGACATTTTCTAGGGGCCGGTTTCGGTTATCAACTCTGGGAGCAAGACCCGACGACTTTGAAACTCGAAGCCGGTTTGGGTTATCGCTCTCAAAAAGCGCGGCTTAACGCTAGTGATCCGAGTGGATTAGCCTCTCGCCGAGATACAGAACTCGCGGGACGGTTTGTCTCTGATTTTGACCACAGTTTCAACGAACATGTGTCATTTAGAAATGACACTGAATTGCTTTATTCTCCATCGGACACTTTCATCGCAAATGAAGCCGGCATAAAATCGACTATCTGGCAGAATATCAGCCTTTTGGCCTCTTTCCGCGTCGAAAATCACAGTAATGTGCCGGAAGGACGAGAGAAAACCGATACAATTAGTCGGCTCGGCGTTGTCTATACGATGAAGTAGGCTGGGCCATATGACCAATAGGCGGATAGGAAATTTCCGATTTTCAGTCTATAGGGGGGGGCATGACCGGTTTTTATCTCTGCCTTATGCGCCATGCCAAATCCTCTTGGAGTGACGGCAGTCTCAGTGATCATCAGCGCCCGTTGAATAAACGGGGCCAAGAGGCGGCCACACTCATTGGAGAAGTTTTAAGCGTGCGGGGTTATGCGCCTGACGTGATTTGGAGTTCTGATTCCACGCGAACACGGGAAACGGCTATGCGCCTCATTCGCTCAATTCCCGGCGCGCAAACCATCAATTATGACTCCCGTTTTTACCATGCTTCAGCGCATCAAGTTATAAGCCTGTGTGATGAGACGCCCTTTCCTGATACAAATTTGATGTTATTGGGGCATAATCCGGGTTGGACAGATTTGTTTCAACTGATGTCGAATAAACCCTATGATTTCCCGACGGCCGCCTGCGCGGTTTTTCGCGGCGAAGACCTCCCTAAAACAGAATGGTTGCGCCCTGAGCATTGGGATCTGGTCGATTTCCTTTTACCCAGAACTTTGGCCTGATTATGTGGAAGACGATGAAAGCCATATTACAGGTTTATTGGAATTTCCTGTTTTATCCGCTCCTCTTTGGGCTTTTCATCTGGTTATGGATTAAGGGCGTGCACTGGATTTGGGGCGCAATGGTTGTAGCGGCCATGCTCATCTTCGACCCGCTTTGGAGAGCTATATTTCGTCGGTAGAAAAGCAAAAAAAATGCGCCTCTGACCACATCGGGTCGAGGCGCAATAGGAGGATGCTTACAAGGGGGTGTAAGCATTGGTTACGCTTTCAGGGACCGTGAATAACGTAACGCACTGAGTACGCGTTAAAAATTACAACGGATTGATTGAAAGTTCAATATTTTGCAATTTAATGATATTAGCCAAATTTGCCCCGAACGCTCAATAGAGTGTCTTCTTTCCGTAAAATATATAGCAATCCCATAGCGGCGGCAGCCGGAATGGCGGCAAGAAACAGTTGGTTGCTACCATCAAGCCAGAACAAATAGTATTTGAGACTCACTAAAATGGCTCCCGCATGCAACACGAAAACAAGAGCGTAAGTGATTGATTTCTTGAAGCCTGTGACAAAAGCAATGAGCAATATCATCCAGAAAACACCGATAACCAAACCGAGCGTGTCGGGAAGGCTCGACACATGATAATATTTAGCCGCAATGTTCTTTGCGGACTCGGGACTTTTAAACCGCATGAGCTGCCAAGGCAGTAAAAAATAGAAAATTGATAGACGTGTCAGCAATAGAGCCGGTGACAAAAACTTTGGCATAAAACCCTCCGATTAAAATTGAGTGCGATTTAATCATTACCCACTGAGAGGCCAAGACACATCGATTACACGCTTCCGTGAACTATCCGACCTCTCCGTTAAGGCGTGCACGGGCTTTATCAGCCCCCATCAAACCCAAGAGCGGGCCCATTTCCGGTCCATGATCCTGTCCCGTGAGAGCGCGGCGAATGGGCATGAACAGCCCCTTCCCTTTTCGGCCTGTCTCAGATTTGACGGCACTTAACCACGACCCCCAACTGCCTTCATCCACGGTTTCAGGCAGGAGCGTTGCCGCCGCCTTACAAAACTCTGTATCTTCCTCTTCGATACGTCCGGGCATGGGGGCGAACAGTGTCGTTGACCAAGAGGCCGCATCAGAGACCTTTTCCACATTGCCGCGGATAGCCAACCAAAAGGCCTCACCGCCTGAAATACCCAAAGTTTCCAAACGGGATTTCACATCCTCATAGTCTGTCTCATGTAACAGACGCCCATTTAACAGGAGCAATTCGTCTTCGTCGAAACGTGCGGGGGCGCGGCCGATTTTGTCAAAACTAAATTCATCCACCAACACGTCCAAAGACGAACGCGCCTCAATCGGGTCAGATGTCCCAATTTTGCCCAAGAGGGAGGTAATCGCCAAAGGCTCGATATATTGTTCGCGTAACTCACCCATTGAGAGAGACCCTAAACGCTTGGACAGCCCCTTACCGTCTTTGCCGACCAAGAGCGGCGTATGAGCGAAAGATGGCAAGTGATTAGAGAGCGCTTGGAAAACTTCGATTTGCGCGCCTGAATTGGTCACATGGTCTTCCCCTCGAATAACATGCGTGATTTCGGCCTCAATATCGTCAACGACCGATGGCAATGTATAAAGGAAAGAGCCATCAGCGCGGATTAAAACAGGATCAGAGATAGAGGCTGTATCAATCGTTTGTTCACCGCGGACAACATCATGCCACGTCACGGGATTACCGGAGAGTTTAAAGCGCCAATGCGGCTTGCGGCCCTCAGCGTCTAATTTGGCTTTTTCTTCGTCTGTCAGTTCAAGCGCCCCGCGATTGTAAACGGGTGGTTTACCTTGAACGCGCTGTAATTTGCGCTGACGATCAAGCTCCTCTGACGTTTCATAGCAAGGGTAAAGAAGTCCCGAGTCTTTCAACTTCTCCGCTGCCGCTTCATAAGAGGGAAAACGATGGGATTGGTTAAAGGTTTCCTGCCATTCCAAACCCAACCATGTCAGGTCTTCACGAATCATATCCTCATAATCATTCGTACTGCGTTCCAGATCAGTATCATCAATCCGCAAAATGAAAGTGCCGCCTTCTTTCTTGGCAAACAGCCAATTCATTAAAGCTGTGCGAACATTTCCGACGTGAAGTTTCCCGGTAGGGGATGGAGCAAATCTAACGCGAACTGACATAATGTTTTCTATGTGTCTTTTCTATTTGGTCTATCTGGGTCTATTTCGATTTTGGAACATTATCCCGATACCGATTGGTAATGGGGTAGCGTCTGTCACGGCCAAAATTCTTGGGCCCTATTTTCACACCGGGCGGAGCCTGTCGACGTTTATATTCAGCAATATAGAGCAGATGTTGAATACGGGCGACATTTTCAGGCGTATGGCCGCGGGCCAATAGGGCTTCGACGGAGGCCTCTTCATCAACGAGACCACGCAAAATATCATCCAGAACATCATATTCCGGCAGACTATCACTGTCTTTTTGATCGTCACGTAACTCTGCAGAAGGTGGTTTTGTAATGATTCGGCGCGGAATGGGGTTTTCATCACCCAGCAAATCATCAGGATTATGGCTGTTCCTCCAATCGGCCAGCGCAAAAACTTCTGTCTTATAGAGGTCTTTCAACGGATTATATCCGCCGCACATATCGCCATAAAGCGTAGCATATCCCACAGCCATTTCCGATTTATTGCCCGTCGTAACCAACATGGGGCCAAATTTGTTCGACAAGGCCATAAGAGTGAGCGCGCGGGCGCGCGATTGAATGTTTTCTTCGGCGGTCGTCGGAGGCAGGTCTTTAAAAAACGGGGCCAACATATCGTCAAACGCGTCAATGGCTGGCTTAATCGGTATCACATCATAGCGACACCCGAGTCGCCGCGCGCAGGCTTTGGCGTCTTCGACACTGTCCGAACTGGTATATTTCGTCGGCATCATGACACACCAAACCCGATCCGAGCCGAGGGCATCGACAGCGAATGTGGCCGCCATAGCGCTATCAATCCCGCCTGACATGCCGAGAATGATCTGTTTAAAGCCGTTCTTATTCACATAATCGCCGAGGCCCAGACAAACTGCGCGCCAATCTGCCTCATAACCAGTCAGCTGTGTTTCAATCTTGGCCTGTTTACAAACCCAAACGCCATCTGATTTCACCCATCTGGCACAATCATAATCCGGCACAAAACTTTTGAGAGCCTGAACAATTTCACCTTTTGCCGACAGGGAAAAACTGGAGCCGTCAAACACCAATTCATCCTGCCCGCCTATCTGATTAACGTAGATTAGCGGCAATCCTTCATTATGTACTTTCTCACCCAAGGCAGCGCTACGCTCAGACAGCGCCGTCCGCCGCCATGGGGAGCCATTAGGCGAAATTAACAGCTCGGCGCCTTGGTCGGCCAAATGGCTCGCAACACCCTTTTGCCAAAGGTCTTCGCAGACAGGTAATCCGATTTTAATGCCTTTAAATTCAATGGGTTCAGGCAAAGGACCTCGTGTAAAAATTCGAGCCTCGTCAAAGACACCATAATTGGGCAAATGGTATTTTTTGCAAACATCCGTAATTTTGCCATTCCGCATAAATAACGCGGCATTATAGAGCTTAGACCCTTCTGACCATGGCAGATTGAAAACAACGGCAGGGCCATCTTTTGTGAGCTTTGCAAAGTCTTCCGCAAGGCGTTTGCAATCTTCAATAGCAGCGGGTTTTAGAACCAAATCCTCAGCCGGATAGCCGATGATCAACTGTTCAGGCAAAACCAGAATATCAGCCCCATCGTTTTTGGCGCGCTCAAACGCCTCTTTTGCCAAGTCGAGATTCGCCTCTAAAGCCCCGACGGTGGGATTTAATTGGGCCGAAGCGATCTTTAATTGAGTGGTCATAGGGCGGGTTTAGCGAGGTGTGGGATAAGCGGCAAGAAAATTGCCCCCTAAAGGGGGCAAAAATAAATCTCGAAAAAATTTGAAAATTTAGGCTTGCAAATCATTTTTGGTTTTCTTAAACGCCGCTTCCCGCTGCTGAGGCAGCCGAGCTTTTGCGGATTGGTGTCGACGCCATCCGGTGCGCGCTCCGTGAGTTAGCGTATGCCAAGGCCGGTCAAATCACTGTGGACTGTGTAGCCAAATGGTAAGGCACTCGATTTAGATTCGATTATTGCGGGTTCGACTCCCGTCACAAAACTTTGAAATGTAGCTCAGAGGAAGAGCACTAGACTTGTAATCTAGCTGTCGTCGGTTCGAATCCGACCATTTTCACCAAGGCCCTTTTAAGGCCAAGCGACTGTAAATCGCTTTCCATAACGACGTTCCGGGTGAACGTCAGGAGAGTAGATACGACGTAGACTTCACGCCCATGAGGGGCTTAGCTTCGGCTAATGCTCAGGCATGGGAATGGACAAACCCGTGTTTTACCCTCCTTACAGAAACGACCGACTGACGGTGTGCCGAATTTGGGCGCTTTGGGGTCAGAGAGTGTGAAGGGTTTGGCGATTAGGTCAGGCCAATCCTCTCTTCCGCTCCGACAGCCCTGAATTTTTAGCCCCGAAACTCCGTCCGCTCTGCGTCAGCGTCCGCCCGGGCCGTCACATTTTTCGAGCCTCTCATGGTGAGCGGCTCATCAACCCAGAGGTCAATTTGGGCCTCACAACACAAAAGGACTGTCACGTGAAGTAAACAGCAAAGGAGAACGCTATGACAATTGTGACAAGAAAATTGATGACCACAAAGGTTATCGTCAAAGAAACAGAGCGGGCGCTTGTCTCGCGCAACGGTAAGTTTGAAGCGATTTTGGATGCGGGCAAGCATAGCCTGTCGCATTACAAAGGGTTCCAAGCCATAGGCCGCCCCACAATTGAGAGCTTTCCTCTAAACGCTGTTGCCGTGAGCAATGAGTGGGTAGACACCTTGATACGGACAAAGCCCGAGCTTGTGACTGAGCATTTGGACGTTTTTGAAACCGCTCTTGATGAGGTGGCGTTGATCTCCCGTTCAGGTAAGCTTCACTCTGTGATGCGTCCTGAGACAAAGCGGGTCTTCTGGAAGGATGCTGGTCCTTGGATGGCTGAAACTGTTACGTTGACTGATGAATTGACCGTAGAGGCTAAAATGTCCCGTCGGCTTATGCTTATCAGTACAGATGTCGTGAAACGGTTTAAGGTCGAGCATGGTCAAGTCGGTATGTTGCATGTCGACGGAGCGTTTGTAAAAACCTTGAAACCCGGCGGTCACTGCTTTTGGAGCCACGGGAAGGTCATCACGGTCAAGATCATCGATACACGTGACCATGCGTTGGATGTGACAGGCCAAGAGGTTTTGACCAAAGACCGTGTCTCAATTCGGGTGAACTTGGCGGCGACATTCCGTGTGGTTGATCCTGTCAAAGCCGTCACCGAAGTCAAAGACTTCGAAGATGCGCTTTACAGATCTCTCGGCCACGCTTTCCGTAAAACTTTGTCTGCGAAAACGCTCGACGAAGTTTTGGCAAAGAAAGGCATGGTCGATAGCGAAGCCGCGAAAGAAGTGCGTGAAGCTATGGCTAAAGCCGGTCTTGAAGTGTCAGCCATCACTTTGAAGGATATCATCCTTCCTGGTGAAATGCGGGACATCCTCAACACAGTTGTGACGGCGGAGAAGGAAGCGGAAGCCAACACGATCCGCCGGAGAGAGGAAAGCGCCGCGACGCGGACCTTGCTCAACACAGCCAAAGTCATGGCAGATAACCCTGCCATGATGCGGTTGAAAGAGTTGGAAGCTTTGGAGTCAATCGCCGAAAAAGTCGGCACATTGACAATCCATAGCGGGACGAAAGGTTTGATGGAAGATATTGTGTCTTTGTCTGAACCTAAAGGTCGTAAGGCCTCTTAAGCAAAGCACCCGCCTTACTTCCGGGGCGGGTGCAGTAATTTATCTAAACCCTACTTGTTCGACACTTGGTTCGTGATTTTCCTTACATCTCGCGCGATTAATTTTGCGTTCTCTTCATTCAGTAGCGACACATGTGATGCCTCTGGCAGAATAGTAACACCCCCAAGGCCGGTATTCGATAGTGCCGCTTCGGCGACTGGTGCGTTTGAATCGCTCGCTTCGCCTTTGCCAAAAACAAACACGGGAATCTGGCCTGCTTTTTCTTCAACGCGCCAATTCGAAGACGGAAAAGCCTCCAGAGCCGCTGTCATTTCCGCCTTAGTCGCTTTTTGATGCCGAACGGATGAAATGGAGCGACGGTTATCTTTTAGGCTCTGCCCGTAATGGTCAAAATCACCGGTCCTTAGATAGGCCGCACCTCCTGTTACGCCGATGCGGGACAAAAAGATGCTCGTCGTCATGACCCTATTAATCCAAGTCTCAAAGGTTTTAGCGCGCTCTATGTTCATGTCTTTTGGCCGCGCAGCATCGATAAAGATAAGTCCGCTCAATTCATTGGGATAAGTATTGGCATAGGCGTGTAGCCTGAGCCCCGCCATAGAATGGCCAATCAGGACAAAAGGGTCATCTTGGCCCAAAGCCGATTTTAAACGTCGCATATCCGCGACATGCCAGTCTGGGTCTGGCGCAATGCCCGAAGGCACAGGATCGCTCCACCCCATGCCCGCACGGTCATAAAGACATATACGGTGATCCTCACGCAAAGCTTCCATCACCCACCAACCATGTGTGTAATTTCCAAAAGCCCCTGCATCAAACAGAACAAAAGGCGCGTCTTCTGGTCCTGCACACATCGTATGCAGGCGTCGCTCTCCTTCGACTTCGACCATCTCAAAAGGCGGTGTATCGTTAAGCTGAAATAAAGTCCGTATTCCGCCTATCACCATTAAAATAAGGATGACGCCAAAGACGAATAAAAACAAATATTTCAAAGTCCGACGCAATAATGAGAAGAGCTTGGTCAAAATGGTCTACCTATTAATGAGAAAGAGTCGGCTTTAATGATTAAAGCGCTGTCCGTAAGATTTACCATCTAGTGCCCAGCCTGTCTTACATCGCTTTTCTTTTTGCCTCATCATTGTGAAAGTTGTTCCACCAAGCTTCGAAACATATGAATATTATCCTCAATAGAAGTCTGCCCGCTTTTGCCGGCCCTCGTGAATTCACGGTCTGCGGCGTTTTTGGCGATGACGATATTGGCTTGCGGATTTATATAGACATATTGCCCATAAATACCGACGGCGAAAAAATCGCCTTTATGGAGTCCTTCTTGCGGCATAGGCACCCACCATTGATAGCCATAGCCCGTGCCACGCTCGGGATGAAAAACCGGTGCGTGGTTTTGTGTGGAATCCAAAACCCATTTCGCGGGGATGATTTGCTCCCCCTCCCATTCGCCTTTTTGTAAGAAAAGCTGACCGAATTTCGCATAATCCCGCGTGCGGAGATTTAAACCGCCCAAAGCAAACGCCACATCTTTTCCGTCTGTGAGATAAAACGGGGCTTTACCAAACCCTAAATGCGCGCCGTAAGTCTCTTCGAACAGCTGATGCAGTGTTTTTCCGGTCGCCGCGCGCAAGGCCATAGCGGCGACATGGGTATCTATTGAAACATATTGCCAGTTCGTGCCGGGCTCATAATGGCTCTCTTTTAAAGTCGCGGCATATTTATCCATGGACCCACCCAATCCGAGGACACGCCCCATGTCATTAATGTCGGATTTCGGATCCATATAATCTTCGTTAAAGACCACGCCGCTGCTCATGTTCAAAATATTGGCAAGAGAGACGCCTTCATAGGCCGAGCCTTTAAGCAAAGGTACATATTTGTCCGCCGGGTCGTTCAAGCTCTCAATCTGACCATTCTCCAAGGCCTTACCATAAAGCCCTGACATAAAGGATTTCGCCACGGACCAACTAATGCGTAGATCGTCTTTATCCGTCCCCCGATAATAGCTCTCGTGGATGAGTTCACCATCCTGAATAACGACCAGAGCCGTTGTGTCTAACTCTTGCAAAATTTCGGCGAGTTCTCTTAGCTCTCCATTGATCAGTACGATGTTCGGGAGTGGCTTGGCATTTTCACGCCACGGCTTCGCTTCACCAATCTCCAA
Organism: uncultured Algimonas sp.; assembly: GCA_964511495.1. GTDB lineage: Bacteria > Pseudomonadota > Alphaproteobacteria > Caulobacterales > Maricaulaceae > Litorimonas. The sequence continues at coordinate 94,546 of CAZEFT010000004.1, forward strand.
ATCATGATGAAGGAAAGCCGCATCCATATTGGAGAAATTCTCAACAATTCTATCGGCGTTAAATAATGAGTTCACAGTCATCAGACGTTTGATTTTGGAGACATTCAACACCAATAGAAGTCCCAAAAGCAGGACAATAGCCGTCAAAATACGCAAAAATAATTTCATCGCTTAAACCCCTTCCTCACGCGGACCATCAATCTGAATGGCGATTTTGGCCGCATTATAGCCCTCTTCGGCCGTTACATTGACGGGTGTGCCATCAAGCACCGCATTTATAAATTGCTCTGACGAGGTGCCCAGACTATCGGCGGCGATTGGATTTTTGCCAAAATCCATATCCAGATCAAAACCCGTATCATGCTGAACCGTCTTCGCTCCAAAATCGATGAGCACAGTCCCCGAAGGATAGCGAAGCGTCATTGTGCGTGTCACGGCATCCTCAACGCGAGAGGCTGATAATATGGCCGACCCGCTCTCAAATGTCAGTTCTGCTCTGGCGCGATCAGGATTATCTGTATTGACGACCTCGGACGTACCGCTAACCTCTAGGGGTGTAGCGCGCATCAACATGCAACACAGGTCAATGTCATGGCTCATTAAATCAAGCGTCACAGATGTATCACCGCCCCGACGAGAAAATGTCGCATTGCGAACCGCTATAATCTGTCTGGGCGTTTCGGCGACCTTATCCAATCCGATAGCACGAATAACATAACGTTCTTGATGGCCAACTTGGACAACCTTTTTCTTTGATTGTGAAAGTTCCCATATAGCCTTGGCCTCTGAAATAGATGTGGCGAGCGGCTTCTCAACCAAGATGTGACACCCCGCCTCTAATGCAGCGAGCGCGGATGCGCCGTGATTAACTGCGGGGTTAGCCAAAACCATCGCATCACAAGCGGCGAAAACATCGGCTTCCGAGTCAAAATATCGCGCATTATGCTTTTCCGCTAATGCTTGTCGTTTATCCAAATGCGGATCATAAACACCGATAAAATCCACACGATCATTTTGAGCGAGTTTGCCGGCATGGTAACCGCCAAACACCCCTGCCCCTAAAAGCCCGACTTTTAATTTCTGCTGAGTCATACGCCTTCATAGGCGCTTTCAGGACTGAATGTCAGTAGAGAATCGCTAAAATTCGATTCGTGACAAATGGTGAGTCGAAGGCTGAATATGCCCATCAAATTCGCGCTTTAGTCGTATAATAGACGAAAAATGTGCATAAACCCCCCATAAAACGGGGTTTTTAATGACTCATTAAGCAAAAACCTTAGGCTATTCTTATAAGGCCCTAATATGAACCTTTACGGGCCCATGATAATAGGGAGACCCATCATGAATAAAAAAGAACTTATTAGCGCCATTGCTGATCAGACTGATTCAACACAGGCCGCAGCAGGCGAATTTTTAAACGCTTTTTGCGAAACTGTTGTGTCTGAAATGAAGAAAGGTGACGGTTCAAGCGTCGCAATTCCGGGTTTCGGTCAATTCGTTGCTAAACATCGCGCAAGTCGGGAAATGCGTAATCCAGCCACTGGCAAAATGATGATGAGTAAGGCCAAGACCTCTGCTCAATTCAAAGCTTCAGCGGCATTAAAAGACCTCTAATCTACACTCCCACGTATATTAGATTGAACCGATAAGGCTCGCCTTATCGGTTTTTTTGTGTTTTCTTTTATAAAGGGAGGGCTAAGACAATGAAAGAACAGGCAGACGCTGAATTACAGGTGCGACAAAAACAAAATCAGGCCAAGGCGAACCCTGTTACGAAAATCGGGTTAGAGGAGTTCTTAGAAGATGTTTTTGGACTAAATATCCGTAGTGCCAAAACTATTTGGACATCTTTTAAAAAACCCTCACAATATTTTGATGCGGCTCGAACCCCCGACTGGGAACAGAAATATACGCCATCTTTACGGCTTTGGTTGGGGCTCATAGCCGTTATGGTTGCTTTTCAATTTATATGGGCTCGCCCTGATGGAACATTTATGGCCGCCATGAGAGAGGGTCTCATTAACGGGTTAAAATCCGGTATGGAATCTGGCTCAAAGCAACAAATGGATTTGGCGAATTTTGATTTTGATGCCGTCTTCCTGGATACTATGCAGCTTAACACGCTTCTCTATCCCTTTATTTTTATCTTTTTTATGAGCTTTTTGGCATTTCTCTATAGGGCTTGGGGCGAGAAACTGCCTTTTGTCGTAAGGCAACGCTATATATTCGCAATCATTGTCCCGGCCACTGTGTTTGGCCTTTTCACAACATTACTCATGACATTCGCATCGACTGAAATGTTCAAGGTCATCAGCTTATTGCAAATTGGAGTGGTTTTAGGGCTTTATTTTATCACAGCTTATCGCGGTCCTTATGCCCGAATGGAAGCTGGAGAAAAATTCGGACGATCTCTAGTTCTCTCAATCAGTATTACAATTACACTTTCGATTGTGCAGATGATTTCGCTTATGATTGCGATGACAATCGTATTAATGCCTGCTTTGCAAGCGTATCTTTCGGGTTAGAAGACGACGGGCCCTAGCCCGCCAATCTCACGCCCTCTTCCGTGCGGTAGCTCTTAAGCTCTTCAGCAATTTGGAAAGCGAGTTCCAAAGCCTGCGTCGCATTGAGGCGCGGGTCGCAATGCGTGTGGTAACGAGAAGACAGATCTTCTTCGCGCACCATTTTGGCGCTGCCACCGACACATTCAGTCACATTTTGACCTGTCATCTCGAAATGAACACCACCCGGCCAACAATTTTCTGAATGAAGAACCTGCATGAAGCCTTTGACTTCACTCAAAATATTATCAAACGGGCGTGTTTTATAGCCAGTGGCAGTCTTTATTGTATTTCCATGCATGGGGTCACATGACCAAACAACATGACGCCCTTCGCGCTTCACGGCTCTCGCCAATACTGGTAAGCCTTTGCCGACTTTGTCGTGACCATATCGTGCAATAAGCGTGATGCGTCCTGGCTCATTGGCTGGGTTCAAAACATCCAATAACGACATCAACTCATCAGGTTCTAGCCCTTCACCAACTTTCATCGCAATTGGGTTCTCAATGCCGCGGAAGAATTCCACATGTGCATGATCTAATTGACGCGTACGATTGCCAATCCATAACATATGCGCCGATGTGTCGTACCAACGACCGGAGGTACTATCGATGCGGGTCATGGCCTCTTCATAGCCAAGCAACAAGCCCTCATGAGATGTGTAATAATTTGTTTGTGCCATTTGCGGCGTCGTTTCAGGCGTGACCCCGCATGCTTCCATGAAATCCATGGCGTCGGATATTTTCTCGGCCATGACTTTGAATTTTTCATTGGCCTTTGAACCGTCAACGAAACCTAAATTCCACTGATGTATGTTTCGGAGATTGGCGTACCCCCCTGTCGAGAAAGCGCGAATAAGGTTCAAAGTCGACGCACTCTGACCATAGGCTTTCAAAAGGCGTTCAGGATCAGGTACACGGCTTTCAGGGGAAAACGTCATGCCATTGATATTATCACCCCGATAGCTTGGCAAAGTGACACCATCACGTTCCTCAACGGGCGAACTACGCGGTTTTCCGAACTGCCCGGCAATGCGTCCAACTTTGACGACAGGTTGTCCTGCGCCATAAGTCAACACGACCGCCATTTGCATCATCACGCGAAACATGTCGCGCAAATTATCGGGGTGAAATTCTTTGAAACTCTCTGCGCAATCACCACCCTGCAATAGGAAGGCTTTGCCCATGGCCACATCGCCTAGACGTTGTTTAAGCTTGCGGGCTTCTCCGGCAAAGACGAGGGGCGGATAGCCTTTTAGTGTTGTTTCAACGGCGGATAAGGCCTCCATATCAGGATAATCATCCGGTATGTGGAGGGCCGGTAAACCACGCCAACTCGAAGGGGACCAACGTTTCTGTGTCATAATTAGGCTTTTTTTTCTAAATTCAGTCACGCGAAGTAACATTCTTAGAAAGATTTGCCTAGCCCGATATTAGAGCGATTGCAGATGGAAACCCGCCCTAGCCCTCCTCAGGGGTGTTGTCTTCGCCCTCTTCATCATCGCTTTCCAAAATACGCTCGACGGAGACGACCTTTTCGCCCTCTCTGGGTTTGATAACTGTCACACCGCGTGAAGAGCGGGACACAATGCGAATATTGCGAACAGGACACCGGATAAGCAATCCGCCATCAGTGACGATCATAATTTGATCGGCCTCATCTATGGTGAAAGAGCGCACAAGAGCCGCGTCCTCTTCGCCTTTACGGGCCAAATCCTGCGCTGTGACACCCAGCCCGCCGCGATTCATACAGCGATAATCATAAGAAGAGCTCCGCTTTCCGAGGCCATCATTGGCGAGGGTCAGCAAAAATTGTTCATTCGCTTGTAGGAAGCCGAGACGAGCCTCGTCCAAGGAGGTTTCAATCTCGACATCGTCGCTGTCATCCTCGGCTTCATCGCCCAAAGCACGCCGCAGAGCATTGGCGTGTTTCATATAAGCTCGCGCCTCATCGGTTTCGACATCGACATGGCGTAGCACAGCCATAGATATGACCTCATCTCCATCTGCCAGTTTAATGCCGCGGACACCGGAAGATGTTCTGCCAACAAAGCGACGAACATCAGTGACACGGAACCGTATTGATTTACCTTGGGCGGACGTCAGTAGGACATCATCATCCTCTGTACAGAGACGAACATCGACAATGCCGTCGCCTTCATCCGGTTTCATGGCAATTTTGCCGTTTCGGTTGACGCGGGTAAAGTCAGATAGAGAGTTACGCCGCACACCGCCCGAACGCGAGGCGAACATAATGTCCAATTCAGCCCATTTTTCTTCATCCTCGGGCAAAGCCATAATGGAGTTTATGGTCTCGTTTTGGTCGAGAGGTAACAGGTTTACGAGAGCTTTACCGCGCGTGGCCGGACCTCCGAGCGGCAATTTCCAGACTTTCAGCTTATAGGCCATGCCAGTTGAAGAGAAGAAAAGCACCGGCGTATGTGTACTGGCAACAAAGACCGTCGTAACGACATCTTCTTCTTTGGTCGACATGCCTGAACGGCCGCGCCCACCACGCCTTTGCGCTCGATATGTGTCCAGAGGCGTCCGCTTCACATACCCCCCAGAGGTCACTGTAACGACCATGTCTTCAACGGCGATGAGGTCTTCATCATCGAAATCCAGATCACCTTCCATAAAGATAGAACGGCGGGGCGTTGCATATTTCTCTTTAATTTCAGAGAGTTCTTCGCGAATGATTGTCTGGACGCGATCACGGCTGCGTAAAATTTCCAAGAGATCGGTAATGAGCGCGGCGAGTTTCTCCGCTTCCTCTGTAATCTCATCCATACCCAGAGCAGTTAATTTCAATAGGCGTAAGTCCAAAATCGCCTTAGCTTGCTCTTCGGTCAACTGAATCGTGCCATCGCCCATGAGTTTGGAGCGTGGATCTGCGATAAGCTTAATCAGCGCTCCCATATCTTGGGCGGGCCATGTGCGGCCTAATAGGTTTTCACGGGCCTCTTTAGGGTTTGCCGAGCCGCGAATAATTTTGATGATTTCATCAATATTGGCGACTGCCGTCGCCAGACCAACAAGGATATGAGCACGGTCACGGGCTTTAGCGAGATCAAATTTAGTCCGGCGCGCAATGACTTCTTCACGAAAAGCCAAGAAAGCCTCTAGCATATCGCGAACATTCATCTGCTCAGGTTTACCGCCATTCAGAGCTAGCATGTTCGAGCTGAAATTCTGCTGTAATTGCGAGTAACGGAAGAGTTGATTCAGTACGACATCGGGGACGGCGTCACGTTTCAACTCAATGACGACGCGCATACCGACGCGGTCTGATTCATCTCGCACCGCGGATATACCTTCAATGCGTTTTTCATTCACCAAAGCCGCGATCTTTTTAATCATGGAGGCTTTATTGACCTGATAAGGGATTTCCGTGACGATAATTGCCATGCGATCCTTGCGGATCTCTTCAATCTCTGTTTTGGCACGCATTATGACGGAGCCGCGGCCTGTGAGCACGCCCTGCTTGGCCCCACCGCGCCCCATGATAAGCGCGCCAGTCGGGAAGTCGGGCCCGGGAATTAGCTCTAACAAATCAAGATCAGAGAGCTTTCCATCATCCATAAGCGCGAGTGCGGCATCAATCACTTCGCCCAGATTATGGGGCGCGATATTCGTCGCCATACCCACAGCAATACCGCCCGCGCCATTGACCAAAAGATTTGGAAAACGCGCCGGCAACACAACGGGTTCGCTTTCAGACGCATCATAATTATCTTGGAAATTGACCGTATTTTTCTCAATATCAGCCAGAAGAGAGGCCGCAGGACGATCCATGCGCACCTCTGTATAACGCATCGCCGCCGGTGGATCGCCATCAACAGACCCGAAATTCCCCTGCCCGTCCAATAATGGTAGGCGCATTGAGAAATCCTGCGCCATACGCACAAGTGAGTCATAAACGGCGCTATCCCCATGCGGATGATATTTACCGATAACATCGCCCACGACTCGGGCTGACTTTTTATAGGGTTTGTCTCGCGTGAAACCATTTTCATGCATGGAGTAAAGAATACGGCGATGAACGGGTTTTAAGCCATCACGCACATCCGGAATGGCCCGAGAGACAATAACGCTCATCGCATAATCGAGGTAGGAGCGTTTCATCTCCTCTTCGATGGTTATCAGGGAAACGCCTTCGGGAAGCGGAGCCGAACCCCCGTCAGGGTCTTCATTCTCGGGAGTATCATTTTCGTCGCTCATGCTCTGATCTCCCTCTTAAAAACACACAGTCCGAATCGTCATAAATCTCGTTAAATATCTAGCAGTCTGAATTGCTTACCGCAAATAATTACCCCTATTTTAAGACGGTTTGCAGCAATCAAACGTATATTCTATAACCCTTGGTAGATTGACCGAGTTTAACGCAGAATTTTGATCAGAAAGTGTTTGTTATGTCGTTTTTAAAACCCGTTATTACACCCTTATTGTCTGCCTGTACGGTTCTGGCCCTCGCTGCCTGTTCGGCGCAGACAGAGAGTAATGCCGACAAGCCTTCAACCGTAGAGAGAGACATTATGAGCGCTGAGGGGGCGATATTAGGGACACTGACCTTAAAAGACCTAGGGATGGGCGGTACGTCAGTCAGTATTTCTGTCTCAGGCATTTCAGAAGGGCCTCACGCCATGCACTTCCATGAATATGGTAAGTGTGATGCACCGGATTTCAAATCCGCAGGCGGCCACTATAATCCCACCAACCGGTCACATGGTAAAATGGTCGCAGACGGCCCCCACGCCGGAGATATGATGAACATTGACGTTGGCGCAGACCTCAAAGGCGAAATGCAGATAGTAAATGAACGTGTGTCTCTATACGCCAATCATGACCTGCCTGCTATTTTTGACGAAGACGGCACAGCGCTCATCCTACATGAAAAAGCAGATGATTATAAAAGCCAGCCGACTGGTGCTGCGGGCGGACGCATAGGTTGCGCGGTTTTGACCCGTTAATGATTGCTACTATCGAACAAAGAAAGGGTAAGAGATTAAATCACTTACCCTTTTATTTTAATGTAAATTTGACTTGCCATCATTTCTCTTTTGATGGCCAGATTTTGTTCCACCATGTTGGGTCTTTTTCGCTGTCTTTGAGCTCGAACTTTGGACCCAAGCCAGTTTCCTTAATACGTGTACGGATATGACCAGGCGTCCACCCAGTCAAATTAGCGAGGGTTTTAATCTCTGTTTCTTTTCGCTTATTGACCGTGCGCTTATACTCTAGCGCCCCTTCGCATTCCATTTTCCCTTCATAGGCGTGACGAAGAATATAACGACCTTGGAAGTTTTGGCGATCTCCCGTTGTTTTGAACTTTAAATCCTCCGGAAAGCTCTTAGCGTCATAGCGGACGTGAAGCCGTGTCACAAATACGTCTTGAGCAACAGGTCGCACCCGCCCTCGCGGTTGAATTTGCGGCTTATCCATGGCGTCGGCGAGCCAAAACACGCCTAATTCCTGCAATTGTTCTCGCGATAGCGGATCAGCGGCACAAGGGTCGCACCAATTCATATCCCACGCATATTCCATAAAGACCCCATTCCCGCCTTCACGTTCCGCTGTAGTTGCGTACATATCTTTGTAAAAATCGCCAAAGTCTTCTTTGACGAAAATCGGTAATTCCTTATTGGATGGAATTTTTATAGTCCGGTAATTGGTCGTTTCGACTTTACCATTTCGTGTCAAAGCATAGACAAATAAATCTTGCGCCCCATTTGCGTTCACCGTGCCGAGGCGAATAGGTAACATGAATTTAGGACTTTCATAGGCAACCGCAATCGGACGCAACATCTCGCCGCCCTGTTTTGTTTTCTCCGCCAAATTTACTTTGGCGACAAAGAACTTCATGTCCTGTTTGATATAGCTCCCGAGTGTTCGTTTAGCCCCTTCAGGAACACGGTAGCCATTGGCATCCAACCAAGTTTGCAAACCTTCGCTTTCGGTCGCCGATAAGATGAGAATGTCATACTCTCCGACCGAAAAACTCTCTTCGATAGTAACACCCAATGATTTATTGAAGCCTGTTTCCTGTTCTAAAATGGGCGCAGGTGACATGGCAACCATTCGGTCGTACAATACACGTCTCTCACACGGATTATCATCAAAATACTCCACCAAACGCGGGGCTGTATAAGCATCCAGATGATCGAGCAATCCTGGGTCAGAGATGTGCACTTGGTCTTTGGTGATTACAGTCGGCACGGGAATGACCATGGCGAATTCCGTTGGGTCACCCTGATAATCATTCGCCATCGTGATGACAGTACGGTCACCATCTCTGACTAAAGCGACTTTCGAGCTTTGGTTAAACAAATCCGTATCCGCTTTCGCGACATAAAAGCCGCAAAAGGCCTGAGCCGAAGGGGCTATTGTCAATAAGCCGAGCGCTACCGCGAATGTAAGGCAATGTTTCATAGTGAACTCCTGTTTAAATGTAGAGGATTTGCCCCTGATTGCTGATGCAACGTTTGATGCGGCGTATCTTGATAAGTCGGCCAAACATAGTGTTGCCCTCGAAAGACACGATCAATGAGCGGAACGATCGGAGCCGTCAAAATGAGGGCCAAAATGATGCCAGCCGCATTGTACAGTCCGAACTGGATAGAAAATCCGACTACGGCGACGATAGCCGCATAAACAATGCGTCCCCCCCGAGCATCCGGTGTCGTTTTTGGGTCGGAAATCATGAAAAAGGCAAAAATCAATAAAGCACCGCTTTGCATTTGATGGAGCGGGATTGTGAGCGGATCACCTAGCCATAATGCGCGGGCAAAAATCAAAAGTGCATAAAAACCCAATAAAGAGAGGCTGACATCCCATCTCTTGGCTTTTCCCGTCACCATGCCGCCCAATCCCAGTAAAAGCAGGGCGAATAAGGGGGCCGCACCCCATTGTCCGGGGGAAATCCAAGCGGTTGTGAATATCAGAGATATGATGACCAAACCAAAATTAGCAGGATTGAAAATATGTTTGCCGTTCCACCGTAAAACGTATTTTGAGGCAACGGCCAAAATGCCTGCCGCGATTGAAAGTGTGATAGAGCCTGTTCGGAGCAAAAGCGTCAGAGACAGAGCGGATATAAGTGGACTACGAGGGTCAAATGGTCTGCCAACACAGCGATCTGCGAAAGCTTGCGTCAGCAGTGTCGATCCGAGGCACCCGGCAACATGCCACCACGGCAACTCAAACCCAAAATGAAACAGTCCCAATAGAATAAGCGTCGACAAGATAGAGATTTGATAATGGCGCGGATCAGTAGTCGCGCGCTTCCAAATCGATATCAAAATGTCAGACTTCAAATCCTGATCCCATATCTGCCGCTGCTGTTTTGAGCTCATGCGGCGTGTTGACACAGCTAACACTCGTAATTGTGGCCAAACAAGGGCACATGGACAGTTGATTACATGACAAATTGGTTAGTCCATCTGCCATAAACAGAGAGCTCTACGAGAAATTAATCCCGTAGAGCTCTGTACTTCAAAGAATTTTTAGACGTTACAGCGCCTAAAAGGGAATATCGTCATCCAGATCAAAGTTTTCCTTTGGGCCTTCCATAGCAGAAGCCGAGCGAGAACCACCTTGGTCCATATTATTGCCATAGCCGCCACGGTCTTGATTGTAACCGCCACCACCAGACATACGGCCACCGCCTTGTCCATCACGACTATCAAGCATTGTTAATGTCCCGCCATACCCCTGAAGCACAACTTCGGTCGTATATTTATCATTACCGTCACGATCCTGCCATTTGCGGGTCTGGAGCTTACCTTCGATGTAAAGTTTAGAGCCCTTTTTGACATAACGTTCAATCACGCCGACTAAACCATCATTGAAGACAGCGATATTATGCCATTCCGTTTTTTCTTTCCGTTCACCGGAATTACGGTCTTTCCAAGTCTCGGAGGTCGCGATTGAGAAGTTAGCGACTTTGCCACCATTTCCGAACGTCCGAATTTCTGGGTCTTTACCGACATTGCCGATTAAGATCACTTTATTGACTGAGCCCGCCATGTTTCACCTCTTGACGCATTTGTTCTATTTATGTTCTACACATCGCAGAGCGACTCTGCAAGTTGCTTTGTTCGCTCTTGTCATGGCGTTTTGGGCAACTTAAGTCCACGTCTGCACGTAAGTAACTTGTGATTAAACTCGAAATCCGGACTCCTTCATGGCTATGCTGAAATCTATTCAAGTGCGCGGGGCGCGTGAGCATAATCTAAAAGGGGTAGATATTGACCTTCCTCGTGACAAGCTGATTGTGATTACGGGCCTATCAGGCTCCGGAAAATCCTCTCTCGCTTTCGACACGATCTATGCTGAAGGCCAGAGACGTTACGTGGAAAGCCTTTCTGCCTATGCGCGGCAATTTTTGGAGTTACAAGGCAAGCCTGATGTTGACTCGATAGAGGGGCTCTCTCCTGCCATTTCGATTGAGCAGAAAACAACCTCCAAAAACCCACGCTCGACGGTGGGCACCGTTACGGAAATCTATGACTATATGCGCCTGCTCTGGGCGCGGGTCGGCGTCCCTTACTCACCGGCAACGGGCCTTCCGATTGAGAGCCAGACAGTGTCCCAGATCGTTGATATCATCATGGCCCTCCCCGAAGGCACAAAGCTCTATATCATGGCGCCATTTGTTCGGGGCCGAAAAGGCGAATATCGCAAAGAACTCGCCGAATTCATGAAACAGGGATATCAACGTGCGAAAATCAATGGCGAAATTGTTCGCATTGAAGAGGCTCCAACCCTTGATAAGAAATATAAGCACAATATCGACATCGTCGTTGACCGTGTAGTGGTGCGCGAAGGATTAGAAACACGGCTCGCTGATAGTTTAGAGGCCAGTTTGCGAATTGCCGATGGTTTGGCGGCGGCAGAATATGCCGATGATCCGGAACAACGTATTTTGTTTTCTGAGAAATTCGCCTGTCCTGTTTCCGGATTTACAATTTCCGAAATTGAGCCCCGGCTTTTCTCCTTCAACAACCCCTTCGGAGCCTGCCCGACCTGTGACGGGTTAGGAAAGGAAATGAAATTTGATGCTGGTTTGGTCGTACCGGATGCACGGAAATCTCTGGCCGGAGGAGCCATTTTACCGTGGTCGAAAAAACCGGATGGGCTTTACATGCAAACTCTGGAAGCCCTCGCCAAACATTACGGCTTTAAGGTTGATACCCCATTTGAAAAACTCCCAGATGGCGCGCAGAAGGTTGTGCTTTTCGGTACGAATGGTGCAAATGTGAAATTCCATTACAAGGACGGAAAGCGCTCTTACAAAACGGAGAAGCCTTTTGAGGGCGTTATTCCAAATTTGCAACGCCGCTACCGTGAAACTGAATCGACCTGGATGCGCGAAGAACTCGGCAAATATATGTCGAATGCGCCATGTGAAACTTGCGATTCAAAACGCCTGCGCCCCGAAGCGCTCTCCGTCAAAGTCGCAGGTATGGATATTTCTGAACCCGGCGAAATGTCTATTCGTGATGCCTATGCGAGGTTTAAGAAACTCGGCAATGAATTATCAGACAAAGACATGGAAATTGCCGAACGGATTTTGAAAGAAATCCGCGACCGCTTGGAATTTCTCAATGCGGTTGGGCTTGATTATTTAAGTTTGGGCCGTGGCTCCGGTTCATTATCGGGTGGCGAAAGCCAACGTATCCGTCTGGCCAGCCAAATCGGTTCCGGTTTGACGGGCGTTTTATATGTCTTGGATGAGCCCTCCATTGGGTTGCATCAGCGGGATAATGAGCGTCTCCTCGAAACGCTCCAAAACTTGCGAGATTTGGGTAATACGGTTTTGGTCGTCGAACATGATGAGGATGCTATTTTAACGGCTGACTATGTCGTGGATATGGGCCCCAAAGCAGGCATTCACGGCGGGGAGGTCGTCGCCTCGGGGACGCCCTCACAGATTAAAAAGTCCAAGAAATCCCTTACAGGACAATATCTTACAGGGAAGAAAGAGATCGAGACACCCGCTCAAAGGCGGGAGCCTCAGGCTCATAAAAAACTGACCATTAAGGGCGCAAGTGGCAATAATTTGAAAATGGTCGATGTCGACTTCCCGCTCGGGCTTATGACATGCGTCACAGGTGTTTCAGGCGGCGGAAAATCTACTTTGACGATTGAAACTCTGTATAAAGCTGTCGCGCGTCGGCTCAACAAATCATCCGTCCAACCTATGCCCCATAAATCCATCGAAGGATTGGAGCATTTGGATAAGGTTATCGACATTGATCAATCACCGATTGGACGGACGCCACGCTCCAACCCTGCGACCTATACAGGGGCGTTTACACCAATCAGAGATTGGTTCTCCAATCTGCCCGAAGCGAAAACACGCGGCTACAAGCCCGGGCGGTTTTCATTTAATGTCAAAGGTGGTCGATGCGAGGCCTGCCAAGGTGGCGGTGTCATTAAAATTGAGATGCACTTCCTGCCCGATGTTTATGTAACCTGCGATGTGTGCAACGGAGCACGCTATAATCGCGAAACATTAGAAATTAAGTTCAAAGGCAAATCTATTGCCGATGTCTTGGATATGAGCATTGATGAAGGTGCTGATTTCTTCAAAGCCGTACCGCCCATTCGCGATAAATTGGTTACGCTGCAAAGGGTCGGGCTCGGTTATATCAAAGTTGGCCAACAAGCGACCACATTATCGGGCGGCGAAGCGCAGCGCGTTAAATTAGCCAAAGAGTTGGCCAAACGCGCCACAGGGCGAACGCTCTATATTCTGGATGAACCAACAACAGGCCTTCATTTTGAAGACGTCAACAAACTCTTGACCGTGCTGAATGAATTGGTGGGCAGCGGCAACACAATGATTGTCATCGAACATAATCTCGACGTCATTAAGACGGCGGACTGGATTATTGATATCGGCCCTGAAGGTGGCGATGGCGGCGGTGAAATTGTGGCGACAGGCACACCCGAAGACGTTGCCAAAGTCAAATCAAGTTGGACAGGACGCTATCTCGGCCCGCTCTTAAAGCGGGACAAGAAAAGAAAAGAGGCCTAATAAATTACATCCCCGCCGGCGTCCTTGAGGATAAAGCGCAATGTTGTGAGAATATCTTTTCTGTCGCTGTCTGTCTCCTCAGGCGTGCGAGCAGTATATTCCCATTTTTTCACGGCTTTGATTGAGGGTTTTTCATAATATTCGGGCCAAGACGCAAGTACGGTAATGTTAATCGGTTGTCCCTTATCGTCTAAGTCAAACTCAATAATGCTATAGCCTGATCTCCTTGACTGACGCGGCATGGCAGGCGGGACGCGCTTAATGGGCTTTAAGGCTTCATTGCGCGGCTTATCATAAGGCCAACATTGGCAAAGCCCCTTCTCTTCAGCCTCATCCAAGAGCCCTTCATCATTCAGTTTGTTCCGCATATAAGCCCAACGTCCCAAGACCTGCGCAGCGAGTGGATGATCACGATCAAGTTTTCCGTCAATCGTTTCCATAACCTTCTGATATTCAAGCGCCGCCTCCATGCTTTCTTCCAGGCCTTCATGACCGAACCCTGAATAAAGACGCGCGATTAGCGGCTGAACCGTTATCAAGCCGTCTTCAGCACTTTTAAACGCAGCGAGAGCCGCCTCGGTTGTTTCTTTGGTTTTCTTGTGATTAGCCTTTTTGACGTAATATTCCGCCTTATAGGTCAGAGCTTCCCCATAATAAGTGGTCTTATCGAGGTTATTGTCTTCTGCAAATTTTATCGAATCCTTGGCCTGAGAGAACATATCCCCTGATTGGCCCGATAATTTATAATAAGTCGTCAAACGCAAGCTTCTATCCAACCAAATCAGGTTGGAGTCCGCTTCGTAAAAGCGAGCAAGCTCCATACTGCGCTTCAGCGCTTTTTCACGTTTCTTGTCTTTTTCAAAACTGCCAATATCCCCGTAATTTTGCGCGAGATCACCCGTGATTTTACTATCACCTTTCAGGGTTTCAGCCTTCTGCCACGCTTCATAAGCATGTTTCTTAGCGAGGTCTTTATCGCCCGCCTCCAAAGCAGTGCGATACGCTTTGTAAGGTTTTATAATTTCAGGCGGTGTCTTGGCTTCGGCCAATACAGGCGTAAAACCAGAGAAAATAATAACAAGACAAACAAGGAGATAGTTTTGGAAGTTCATTTCACAGCCTAAGAGCAATCACATCTGCCCGTCAAGTTTGAGTCCCATCATTCGCTATCCCCAATAATACACTAGTCAAAAACTCCACTGGGGTCGTCATTTTGCCATAAGCGCACAGCGTAGGCGGAGACACCAGCAATCCATAACATCCAACCCGACCAAGCTGCCGCCAAAGCAGCAAGCCCCAAGACTGAAGTCAAAATAACAAGTGGGTTGGAGAGCCGCGCAAACATGGCGTCAAAAGTTGCTCTGGGGTTTTCCGTGCTCAAACCTGACATAGCCGTAAAGATGTCGGGGTTTCCGGACACAGCAATCAAAACGATGATATAAACAATATAATAGGCGATATATCCGCCGATATAGGTCACGATATAGGCGCCCAGTAATCCCCAAAATCGATTTTTCGTGATATCCTTGGCAGCAAAAACATGCGTCTTTTCGGCCAATGCAGTTAACGCCGCTGCGGCGGCGAAGCGCACAGGATAAATCGCGAACATGAATGCAAAAAGAGCAATAAAAGCAAACAGGCCAACGATTGCAGCTAATATAGCATGGATAAAGCCAAAAATTGCTGTGATAATCGTCACAATAAATGTCAGAAAAAAGGTCAGCACGATCCAAAGTAGGTAAAACCCTATCTGCGCAAGCATATTTCGCAGAGTGAATTGGTTAAACCGCACAGGTATTCTTGCCGGTTCTTCGCTTGTTAAATATTTACGGTAAAAGGCGGCCTCCCCCATAGCACTGGCAATCCATATGGCTACAATAAAAAGGAGGTAGGCTGGACCTGCGCTCCCCATGGCTTGCAGAAACGGTCCATATTCCGGTGTTCCTCCGGTGAACGTCACACGGTTGACTTCCCAACTGACAACCGCAAATTCGGCCATCGCCGGTAAGATAAATGGAACAGTGATGATCAATGCCACAAAGATTAATGCGGTATGCCAAACCCATAAGCGTAGGGCATAATCCTTACCGCCCGACGTGTTAAACCATGCGGTAGTCGCCTGTCCAAAATCGAATGGGGTCTGCGGGTCTCTGACTTCGATTTTCATATATCCCTCAAATTTTTGTAGCTCTTCTGAACGGGCAAAATGTTCTGCATCTGAACAGGTTTGGCGCATTGATTATTACACCCTCCTGCCTTATTGGCTCGCCCATGGTCAAGACAGTACATATTATCGGCGCGGGATTAGCGGGCTCAGAGGCTGCTTGGCAATGCGTTTCGCGTGGCGTTCCCGTTATTCTGCACGAAATGCGACCCAGCCGCATGACAGAGGCGCATCAAGGCCATGGGTTTGCTGAATTGGTTTGTTCCAATTCTTTCCGCTCTGATGACAAACACGGCAATGCCGTGGGCGTGCTTCATGAAGAAATGCGCAAGTCCAACAGCCTAATCATGGGCATGGGCGATATGACAAAATTGCCAGCAGGTGGTGCCCTAGCCGTTGATAGGGAGGCTTTTTCCGAAGCCGTCACGACTATCCTTCAACAACATCCTTTGGTCACTATCGAATATGGTGAAGTGAAAGGATTGCCGCCCGAAGAGTGGGGTAACACAATCATCGCCACAGGCCCCCTCACCGCTCCGTCTTTGGCTCAAGACATTCTGGAAACAACGGGCGAAGACAGCCTTGCGTTTTTTGATGCGATCGCGCCGATTATTTATCAGGACAGTATCGACTTTGACATTGCTTGGATGCAATCGCGTTATGACAAAAAAGGCCCGGGTGGTGACGGCGCTGATTATATCAACTGCCCGCTCGATAAAGATCAATACGAAGCCTTTATTGATGCGCTCGTTAATTCAGAGCAAACCGAATTTAAAGACTTTGAAAAAGACACGCCGTATTTTGAGAGCTGCCTACCGATTGAAGTCATGGCCTCACGCGGTGCTGAAACATTGCGATGGGGTCCGATGAAGCCTGTGGGCTTAACCAATCCGCATAATCCGACAGTCAAAGCCCATGCGATTGTTCAACTGCGCCAGGATAATGCCCTCGGCACACTTTACAATATGGTCGGCTTCCAGACGAAAATGAAATATGGTGCACAGGCTGATATTTTCAGAACGATCCCCGGATTGGAAAAGGCTGTATTTGCCCGACTTGGCGGTATTCACCGGAACACCTTCATCAATTCGCCTAAACTCTTGAATGATCAATTGCAGCTAAAGCAGAGACCTGACCTCAGATTTGCAGGGCAAATTATGGGTGTTGAAGGATATGTTGAGTCCGCGGCATTAGGGTTATTGGCCGGTCGTTTGGCCGCCGCGCAATCATTGGGGCAGGACGCGGCAATGCCGCCAAAGACGACAGCACTCGGCGCACTCGTAGAACACGTCACGGGCGGTTTTATGAGCGGCCCGAAAGCCAAATTCCAGCCCATGAATGTGAATTTTGGGTTGTTTCCGCCAATTGAAGGAGAAATTCGTTATAAATCTCCTGAAGGCAAACGATTACGCGGCAAGGACAAAACGAGATATCGTAAAAGCTTGCTGGCCAAACGCGCGCTCAAAGATATTGAGGCTTGGGCAAACGCTTAAATTTCACGCAACACGCCTATTTTATCAAAACAGATACATTCAGGCTCACTCTGTCCCGCACACCATCCCTGTCAGAAAAGTTTAGGGAATGAATGTAAAGGTCAATGTCTGACCCATTCGTGCTCATGGACGGTAAGCTAACCAAAGGGTTTTCAAGAACTATACCGCCCTCGGATGACTCAATCCTTGGTAAATCATCAACGTAATTTTTAACATTAAACCGACCTAAAACTTCGTCATTTTCGGAAATAATAATGTCCCATCCACCTACAGTCACCCTGTAGGGGGCCTCATCCAAGACTGTTCTGTCAGTTCTCCGCCCCGTAGAGGTCGAGAGCGGCCCAATCTGCAATCGATAGGGTTCAATCACGAGCAATTTACTGTCGGTCTGATAATTGTAATAGCGATAGCCTGAATTATATCGGTTCGGCATTTCCACATCATCAATACCCAGTGCCGTGTAAAGAGAATTGAGTTCGCCATTTTTAGGGATGAGCGAGTCGTCTAAGGTCTCGAGGGTATAATCATATCGCTTCATGATCTTTTGAATCGCCCCGTACTCCTCTTGACGCCATAAATATTGCAATGATCCTTTGACCTTCTGCGCCGTTTTTTCGTCCTCTATGGGCCCACCGGTCAGTTTGCCGCTCTCACTCACTAAACCTGCCGGTTTGAGGTTACTTTCAAATCTGTTTTTCTGACTGGCAATTGATAAAGGTTCCGCCACGAAAGTTCCGATAAGCAGCAAAACCGCCGCCACACCCGGAATATAGCGAATGTCGCGTTTCGCCTTGGGTGCGAATAAAAACCATATCCCGATAATAAGCGCCCATAAAACTGCCAGAATTAGGGCGAACCGCTCCGGTGTGATGCCATATTCTTTCACTCTAACAAAAACCGACACCGCCAAAAGAATGGCCGCAGGAATTGAGAGAAAGAACCATGTCTTGCGGAAAAGTCTGGCCAAAAACTTATCTTTGATAAAGGGCGGTTCCAAGACCAACCACGTCAATGTTCCGATAATGAGGAAAGGTGTCGTGAGAGCCGCGATTTCCCCTTTGGGCAATTCTGCCGTTACGGCAATTTTAACCGCATAGGCAAAGAGAATAAGGGCATAAATCAGAGCCAAAGGCGATAACAACCATGTCCCAAGAAAGGCAATTGATTTTGAAACAAAACCGGGATTGTCGTAAAGTTCCTGATAGCTTTCATCCGTTTTCGGCACGGTTGATAGCCAATAAAGCGGTGCCAAAAAACCTAAGCCGATAGGCAAAATATAGTCTTCCATCAAAGCGCTGATATCCACATTGAATAAGGATTTTAGAGCAAAGATTATTGATAAAATGCCTAAGAGAAAGATGATGGAGCCTAATGTTGCAAAGACGGCGCCTGTCCAAATTTTGTGGGTAAAATCCCAGACATGGAGGTCGTTTCGCACCGCCCTCCAAGCCACCACATTCCCTAAAACAAGCAAGACCGCACCAGTGGCCATGACAAGATTGATCCTGAGAAATTCGGAATACCAAGCAAGCGCGCAAATAATAGCTGCCGCCAGTACTTGAAGAATGAGTTTCCGCCCCTGCCCTTTTGCTTCTGAGGCAATCACGATGCAGAAGCTCACATAGGCGGCAATGACTAAGCCCGATAATAATCTGTAAACCCGCTCGCTTTCATGGTTCAGGTCGACAAACATGAGAATAAGCGTGAAAATGGCCATGAGACCAGTAGCAAGAGGAAAACGCGCTATGACTTGGCTGATATCCGGCACACGGGTAAACCATGTTTTCAAACTATTGCGCATATCTTCCCCTTTATAGGGCCTTTTAAATTCGACCTTTGATGACAGAGTGAAGCAAATGAAATTGCTTGGCAAGCGGGCTATATCGTATCCTGTCCGTCTTAGGGTCGAAGCCTTTATGGATTAGCTTGTTCAAAAATCGTGGCACAAGTGAGGCATAAGCCAAAGCCGGTAGGCTCTCTGCCGGAAATTTTTCATTACTCTCTTTAGCGCTTTCATATTTCGTGTTGGCTGAATGACACAGACGTTCAAATGACACCTCACTGAGCATAGTCTCATGATAATAACTATAGGCCCGTGCCAATCCCGTCAGCCCCCAAGCCGTTCCGGCAGGCTCAATCCGGTCATCAATCTCTACACCGCAGATTTTCACGGCCATTTTCATCAATGCGCCCGATGTGGCCGCGCAATAATCCTGTACTTCGGTGAGGTCGTTAAATGGGCGTGGGTCGATATCCCGTTCTCTGCCATCAATGAGCTGATCAACCCAAAAACGGGGAACGTCGCATTCTTGCAAGAGGCGACGCAAGGGCGTCGTGATCTCATGACTTCGCACTGAGTCAGTCTCATAAATCTCGGCAATCGCATCTCGCCACCATTGGTAACGAATTTGTCCAATCATAGGTTCACTGACGAGTTCAGGAACTTTGGCAAGTTCGACATGAAAGGCGTAAAGGAGAATCAATTTCTCTCGCACGGCCTCCTCGGCAAAGAGTGCCGCGCGATAGCGGTCTGGATCCGCCTGCTTGAGGCGTGAAATAACGTCTGCATGGAGAGTGAATGTCAAGAATTATCCCAACGTTTCGGCGTTTCAAACGTAACTAAACCGTCTGCCCCTTGTGGTCAAAATATATTCCCCTTAGACAAGGATAAGGGACAAATTTTAAACGGCGAACACTCCGCCCTATCTGAAAGAGAGAGAGTTTATGACCTATAAATCAAAAATTGCCGCGGGCGTTTTAGCCACTGCATCGCTCGCTGCACCGGCCTTTGCCCATATCGGCGACCACAGCGTGACATCACAAGCGCATTTCCTGATTGAGCATGGCTTGGCTATCGGCGCTGTTGTCGCCGTTATCGGCGCCGCTGTCGCCTATATCATCTTCAAGAAAGCCTAAGGAGATACATATGTTACATAATTTGATTTCGAAGTTTGACGACAAAATCGACACGGCTTCAGCCCATTGCGATATTCCTTGTGGGATTTATGACGCTCGTATTGTGACCTATTATGCGGTTTCTGCTCTCCGTCAGATCGACATTCTTTTGAGCCTGAAGGATAAAGGATTGTCTGACACTGCTTTTGCAATGCAAGTTGCCCGTAACACGGCGAAAAAAGAAGAAATGGCGGAGAATTGCAAACATCAGACGCGCATCATTTGGGGTGACTTTATGAAGCCCGGAAATCAGGACGATATGGCAAAATGCCACGAAGCCGCTCATGCAATTATGCTGGCCGGTTCAGCCGTTAAGCAGGACTTACACCGTGAAGATGGCGAAAAATTGGTCGCTGCCGCGAATGGTTTTGCTGAAATTTTCTGGGCCTCTAAAGGCGTCAAAACCAAAAAGGTCACAACACCTTATGCACCCAATGTTGAAGTTGTCGAACCTGATCTCTAGCCCAAAACCCAGATGATTTCTGTGATTAAAATTGTCGGTGACAGTATGTCACCAACACTGGCTCACGGGGATTATATCTTGATTAAAAAACCTCACTCGTTTCGGGTGGGGTTTATTTATGTGATGAAGCATCCGCGACTTGGACGCATTGTGAAACGCCTAGAGAAAATCGAAGATCGCCAGCTATGGTTTTACGGAGATAATCCCGAATCAACTGACACCGAAAAAATCGGTGCCATATTACCCTCGGATATTATCGGACGGGCCTTTCTGACGATAAGCCCCAAAGGGCTAAAACGTCTTTAAACATCATCCCTTTTAACTAAGCCTCAGCAGGTTCTGGGTTGCCCGTATTCGTCCCACGCTTCAGATTAAGTAGAAGCAAGAGCGGAGACGCCACGAAAATGGACGAATAGGTCCCCACAAAAACGCCCCAAATCATAGCGAATGAGAAGCCGCGCAAGCCGTCTCCCCCTAGGAAATAGAGAGCGAAAAGCGCCAAAAGCGTTGTCATCGATGTCAATATTGTTCGGCTGAGCGTGTCATTAATCGATAAGTTCAAAACCTCAGGCATTGGCATTTTCTTATATTTCCGTAGATTTTCACGAATACGGTCGTACACAATAACGGTATCGTTGAGCGAGTAACCCACAATCGTTAGAATCGCCGCAATAATAGAGAGGTTAAATTCAATCTGCGTGAGGCTGAAAACACCAATTGTCAGAATCACATCATGAAACAAAGCCATCACGGCACCAAGACCGAACTGCCATTCAAATCGAAACCAGATATAAGCCAAAACCATGAGCAGAGCGAGGCCAACGGCTAGCGCCCCTTTCGTTCTTAACTCTCCAGACACTTGAGAACCCACGGACTCTTGACTGCGTATACCGTCAGGAATGACAAATCCGTCAATATTCTCAACCAAAGCGGCTTGAGCTGCTTGCATAGCCTGCTGTTGGGCCTGAGCGCCTGTTTCATCCGTTTCGGGCTGCAGGGGGATACCGATACGGACTAAATCATGAGGTTCAGCGGCTGTTGCCGATGGGGCAATGCCTTGTACCGTCGCACCAGGAAAACCGGCATCAGTCATGACGCTTCGAATTTGGGCCAAATCAGGCTCCCCGCCCGTATCGATCTCGATTACGGTGCCGCCTGTGAAGTCGATACCGTAATTTAGGCCTCGAGTAGTAAAAAGGAAAATAGACGCAATAATTGCCAAGACGGATAAAACACCGGCAATCATTCGCAAATTAATGAAGGGAACTTTGGGTTCTTTCGGAAGAATACGAACCAGAGAAATATCTTTCATGAGTCTCTTCCTTCTCTTAAATCGGTAGCGTTTTTGGACGGGCGCGGCGCAACCAAGTTGCGGTCACCAAACGTGCAAATATTACAGCAGTAAATACGCTCATGATGATACCAATCGCCAAAGTCACGGCAAAGCCACGAATAGGACCGGATCCCACGAAATAGAGTGTGACAGCCGCAATCAGCGTCGTGATGTTGGCATCCAAAATTGGTGCTAAAGACCGACGATAGCCCGTCTCAATCGCATTAACGGGCGGCCGACCGTTAAAGTTTTCTTCTCGTATGCGTTCAAAAATCAATACATTGGCATCTACGGCCATACCGATTGTCAGGATAATCCCGGCAATTCCTGGCAAGGTCAAAGTAGAACCGAATAGCGTCAAAGCTGCCGCAATAAGAATAATATTCACACTCAAAGCAAGGTTTGCAATCGTTCCGAAGCGTAAACCATAAGACAACCACATAAACAAAGCCACACCAATCAAACCAATGATAGAAGCAATTTTACCGGCATTAATTGAATCTTGCCCCAAGCCCGGTCCAACAGTTCGCTCTTCAACAATGATCAGTTTGGCCGGCAGAGCACCCGCATTCAGCAATAGCGAAAGCTCACGCGCGCTATCGATCGTGAAGCTGCCTTCGATGAAACCGGAACCCGAAGGAATGGCACCATTAATTCGGGGCGCTGTGATAATTTCATTATCCAACACAACGGCAAAACGTTGACCAATATTGTTGGCCGTAAGTCTTCCGAAGAGCTGCGCACAGCGAATGTTGAATGTGAAATTCACGATGGGATAATTACCTGTAGGATGAAGGCCTTCTGAGGAAGACTTCAAACATTCACCGGTAATCCGTGTCCGTTTATCAACGATTAGCCCCGTGCCTCCTTCCTGCATTGGGAAATAAGCGGCACCGGGCGGAAGACGGCCATCAATCGCGGCGCGGATTGCGGCTGCATTATCAGAATCTTTGCGAACCATATGGAAGGATAGATTCGCTGTTTTATTGATACGGTCTTTAATCTCATCAATATTTTTTGCGCCGGGAACCTGTAAAAGGATACGCGTATCCCCTTCTCTGGCCAAAGTCATTTCTGTCGTGCCGTTCGGGTCAATCCGTCGACGTAAAACTTCAATGGACTGGGCAATCGTGCGTCTTTGTATCTCTTCGATATTGGCTTCAGTGATTTCAACACGAAAGCCTTTCTCGCCGACTTGCTGCACGCGCGTTGTTCGGTCTTGGCTCAAACTTGCCGGATCAACCAAAGAAGATTGACTCCGCAAAATTTCGAGGGCCCTCGGCATGTCCGCAGCATCGCGCAAACGACCGACAACAGCCCCATCAGCGACGCGAAGTGTTTCAACGCGAATACGGTTGTCGCCGCTAAAACCCTGCCGGATATTCTCACGTTCATTGTCAAGCGCCTGAGTCAAAACACTACTGAGATCAACCTCAAGCAGCATATGCGCACCACCTTGAAGGTCGAGACCCAAATTAAGAGTGCGTTGTAAGGGTTCCGGCAATTTCTCTCGCATATCCGATGACAAAGCATTCGGTAACGCAAAGAGAAGCCCGAGCAGAACAGCTCCGAGAATAAGTGTCACTTTCCAACGGGAGAAGAACAGCATAATGCGACCCTCAAATGAAAACGCCGTCAAGCATTGACGGCGTATTGATTATTTTTTCTTTTTATCCGACGCGTCATTTGCCGGAGCAGTGCGGTTACGGACATCCGCAATCATTGTTCGAACAACCTTCACATCATTTGTCCCGAAAGTCACAGTCAGTTCCTCATCCGCCACTTTTTTGACCTTACCGATTAGACCGCCATTGGTGACAACCGTGTCCCCCCTCATGATTTCAGACAGAAGCTGGCGATGGGCTTTCACACGCTGGTTTTGAGGGCGGATTATCAAAAAATAAAAAATCAGACCAATCAAAATGAAAGGCATGATGTTCATCAAAAAGCCGCCTGTGCCGCCCGTTGCTGGTGCAGATTGCATGATTAAAGCGAACATAGTCGCGCTCCCCTAAATTATTACGTATCACTTACGCAGGAATATTAGAGGCCTATATAGGTGGGCTAAATCTGAATGCAATAAAAAGGCGGCGCAATTGTGTAATTGCACCGCCTTTGTTTGTCGGAAAGGAAAGGTCTTAGCGTATCAGGCAGTGCCCTTTAGGGATTACTAATCTTTGACCGGGTGATAAGTCACCATCCAGTTCAAGGTTATTTGTCAAAGCTATATCTCTAGGCGTTGTGCATGTCCGTCTGGCAATGCCAAAAAGCGTGTCGTTCGGAAGGACAGCATAAACGACGTTTGTGTTAGTATCGACACGGCGAACACTGTTTCTTGGTGCTGTGACATAACTATCCGTTTGTCGGGTAATGCGCTGTGGTTGCACGGGACTGTAACCATTCTGCGCGACAGTATTTCCTTGATAAGGGAGAGTGGCCGTATTTTCGTAAATTGGAAGCACGAGCACCTGACCCAAGCCGATAATATTATCTTTAATACCATTCGCAGATCTCAAATCTTGCAGGCGCACATTATAACGCTTTGACAAGCTGTAGAGCGTATCTCCTTCAACAACGACATGAGACTGAGGCACACTATTATTCACCTGAGTTGTCTGAAAAGTCTGTGCAGACCTTAGCACTGGTGATTGGTAAAGCTCCATTTCTTGCAAAGGCGCACTCTGCTGTTGCGGCTGAGACTGGTGTTGATATTGAGATTGGCCTTGTGGCGCTTGATAGGAATATGTCGGTGATTGCGTACGGTTTCGATAAGCACGAATGCGACGCGCCTCTTCCTGAATACGCATGTACTCCTCTGGACTGACGTCACCCGGACGAATTGTGACCGCTTGCGCCTCAATAACATCAGGGCTCTGAACAGGAACAGCTTCCTCGATAATCGTCAAATTACCATAGACGCGAGGTTTAAAACGATCGCCATCCAAGGCACTGTCCTGAGCAAAAGCCGAAGCGGATAGCGTCAGACATGACGCTGACAAACAAGATAGAATAAGTTTTTTCATAACATGACCCACATAGTTTATGAGTCTTAACAATGAACGAATAGCGTTAAAAAAGTGTTGTATAACAATCACACCAAAAAAGTGGTCTAAGATTTTTTAACTTCGGAAGAGCTATTTTTTGCGGGTTTTTCAAGCACACTCACACTTAAAATTGAAATCTCGTAGAGCAGATAAATTGCCGCTCCTAAAACGATTTGCGTAATCGGATCAGGCGGTGTGACAAAGGCCGCGAAAACGGCAATACCAAATACAGCATATTTACGTGCAGATTTGAGCGCCTTGGCCGTCACAATGCCTGCGCGCCCCAAGAGTGATAAAATCACGGGAAGTTGGAAAGAGAGTCCGAAGGCAAGGAAAAGCGTCGTCGCCAATTTCAGATAATCACTAATCTTGGTCAGCAATTCAACTTTGTCACTGTCACCTATCGCTTGCTGATTAAAGGCGAATTCCATCACATATGGGAAAACGAAGAAGAACACTAAGGAGGCACCAGCCATGAACAAAATAGGGGCGGCCAAAAGATAGGGTAAAAAGGCCCGTTTTTCGTTCTTATACAATCCTGGAGCAACAAAGGCGTAAAGTTGATAGGCTAATACGGGGAAACTCAACACAATGCCCCCAAAGATACAGATTTTAATTCTCACAAAAAATGTTTCGAGGGGTTGTGTCGCAATCAAACCGGAGTCTAGAGCTTGCCCCCCTTCGGCAATAAGATCAGCGTTATAACGCTCTAAACCTGTATAGAAGGGGTACATTAATAGGTTTTGAATTTCTTCTAAAAATGGGATGCAAATCAAACAGCCTATTATCAAAGCCAAAACACATTTGATTAAACGGGACCGTAATTCAACAAGATGGTCCAGCAACGGGGCTCGGCTTGCATCCACCTCATCTTCGTTTGCAGCGGTTGAGTCTTGGATGGCCTTTACGTCGCTCATGGCGATTTTTCCGTCTTAGAGGCGGGCTTAGTCGATGCCTTGAGTTTCGATGTTGGCTTAGCTTTTGATGACGGTGATTTGGATGATTTCTTGGCCTTAGAGGCCTGCTTTGTTTTGGGTGACTGCTTTTCCTTGGGTGACGGCTTCGGTTCGGATGCTTTATCAGCCTTGCCTGTTTCAGTTGATTGAGAAACTTCAGGATTTCCGGCCTCATGCGTAGAATTTGTCATTGCTCCGCGAAGGTCCCGGTCAATCGCTTCAATTTCACCTTCAAATTTTTCACTCAAGTGATCCATTGATCCCATCTTGCGCAAATCAGCCAATTCCTTGCGCATCTCAGCAATCTCATCTTCTGCGCCCATCTCATTGAAAGCATTCGTAAATTCCTGCCCCATTGCACGGACTTTCGTCATAATTTGTCCGATTTTCCGCATTAATTTCGGCAGGTCTTTCGGGCCGACCACAATAATGGCCAGAAGTGATAAAACGAGGATTTCTGCAAAGCCAAGCTGAGGGAGCATGTAATTCCCTTAAACCACGATTGGGTTTATTTCGTTGAGGTCTTATCCTTTTTGGGTGTCACATCAATGGCATCATCCACTGAGTCCGGTTTTTCATCCACCCCCTCTTTCAAGCCTTTTTTGAAGCTTGTAATGCCCTTGCCCATATCGCCCATGATGGAACTGATTTTGCCGCGTCCGCCAAAAATAAGTACGGCAAGAACAAGGATGATTGCAATTTGCCAAGGTCCGATAGCCATAATCTATTCCTTCGAGTTAAGCCTACCCTAAGGCTTTTATCTTCACACACAATATTCAAACGACGTATAACATGGGGCAAAGAATAAATCAGCCTTTAATCTTCATCGCCCTCTTCGAGGAAATCTTCGAAGAAGCTCTTTTCTTCGTGTTCCATTTCCATTGGGTCTTCATCATTTTCTAGATCATCAATCGGCATAGGCTCAGGCATTTCAAAGTCTTTCGGCAGGCGTGGGTCCAAAAGTCCGGCAGCTTTCAAATCATCCCGCCCCGGTAAGTCAGCAATCGTCTCAAGATTAAAATGTGCGAGGAAACCATCTGTGGTGCCATAAGTCACAGGTCGCCCCGGTGTCCGTCGACGCCCTCGCAACCGGACCCACGAAAGTTCCATCAATACATCAATGGTGCCTTTGCTCACCGCTACACCGCGTACATCTTCAATCTCTGCACGGGTGACGGGCTGATGATAGGCAATAATGGCAAGAGTTTCCAAAGCTGCATTGGAAAGCTTACGTGGCGCTTCTTTTACATCCACCAAATTTTGTTCCAAATCCGGTGCCGTTTGAAAGCGCCATTTATCTGCAACACGAACAAGATTTACACCTCGTCCCGCATAATCACGGGCCAAACGCGCCAAAAGTGCGCCGACATCAGTCTCTTCCGGCATACGTTCACGTAAAGTTTGCGTATCAATCGGCTCTACGGCCGCAAAGAGCAAAGCCTCCAAAAGCCGCAAATTCACGTCTACTGCCTCAACATCGTGAGACTTCTTCAACCGATCGGAAAGACGAACGACATCTTTTTCAATCCCGGTATTGGCCGCATCAACACGATCAGACTTTTTGGACATCAGACCTTTTCCTTCCGACTGCGTACGAAAATCGGCTTAAAGACGCCGCTTTGTCGCAATTCTATATCGCCCTCTTTGGCCAATTCCAGACTGGCCAACAGCGAACTAGCTTTTATTGAGGCGGATGGGACTTCGACGTCCAATTCGGTCGTTTGTGGCAGTAAGCCTTCCAAAGCCGTCCATTCATCCATATCGCCTCCCGCCGCCTTAAGCGCGCGGCGCAGGCGTTGTCGCGCATCTTCAAGGCTTAAAACTTTGGGTTTGGGAAGTTTGTGATTTTTAAAAGCGGAACGTGACCGAGATTTACCATAGGCGGATAAAAGATCAAAAATTTCTGCTTCGTAAAGCGGCGACGTACGTGAGCGTAGCCCCTCAGGCATACCACGCTTATGCACAACCTGCCCTGTTATCGGCAATCTGAACAATCCCTCAGCGGCAGACCGCATAGCTGCCAGCCGTTCCAAACGAAAAGCAAAATGAGCGGCCAATTCCTCGGCCTCAACAGGAACTTCGCCCTGTTGATCTTTCGGAATAATCAGCTTTGATTTCAAATAGGCAAGCCAAGCCGCCATCACCAGATAATCAGCGGCTAATTCAATCCGAAGGTCATGCGCTGATTTAATGAAGGCAATATACTGCTCCGCCAATTCGAGAATAGACAAGCGGGCGAGATCGACTTTTTGTTTGCGTGCCAGTTCAAGCAAGAGATGGAGCGGGCCTTCATAGCCATCAATATCGAGGATGAGCCCCTCACCCTCGTCGGAGGCCTCTGTCGCAGCCTCGAAATTCAAGTCTTCTTCGAAGTCTTCAGCCATTAAGAAACAGCCTTCATCAATAAGGCAAACTCTGCCTCAGCGGCTTCACGATCAAATTCAGCAGGCTTTTGGGCACAATTTTGGGCAATTTCAGCGCGAGACAGAGCTTTTCCTGATAATGACACTGCACCTTTGGCGACTTGAACCATATCGCTCAATTCACCTGAACATTGCAAAGCTACATCGCAACCCGCGGCAAGTGCCCGTTCCGTCTTGCGTGTCAAAGTCCCGCTCAACGCCTTCATGTCCAAATCATCACTCATTAAAAGTCCGTCAAATCCGATCGAGGTACGAATCAAATCGTTTAATGCACGTTTTGACACAGTCACAGCCGTGGGTGAATGATCCGTGTAAACGGCGTGAGCCGTCATCGCCATCGGCGCATCGGAAAAAGCCTGAAAGGTCTGAAAGTCCGAGCCTTGTAGCTCTTTTAATGATGTAGCGATTTTGGGTAATGATTTATGGCTATCTACAGTCGCACGTCCGTGGCCCGGGATGTGCTTAATAACCGGCGCCACGCCACCGGACATTAAGCCTGCCATACAGCTATGGGCCATATCGATTGAAGGCGCGATTTCATCAGAAAAGGCGCGGTCAGAAATAATCGGGTCAGCATCAGGTTGCGGTAAGTCCAAAACAGGTGCGCAGTCTGCACTAATGCCTACTTGGCGCAAATCATCGGCAATCAAGCGATAAGCGAGATAGGCCAAACGGCGTCCTTCCTGTCTGGAACTGGCGTATAAAGCCCCAAACTTGGAGGCCGGAGGATAATGTGTCCAATGGGGCGGCTTTAAACGCTGAACACGCCCGCCTTCCTGATCGACAAAAATCAAACAATCCCGCCCGACTGTTTCCCGCAACTCAAAATTAAGACGTTCTACCTGTTCGGGTGTATCCACATTACGGGCAAATAAAATAAAAGCCCAAGGATTGGCGTCGCGAAAGAAAGCGCGCTCACTTTCGGTCAGTTTTAAACCTGAAAGTCCAAGAATAAGAGCGAGTTCGGACATTTATTTTTTGGTCACGTAACAGGCCTGATTTGCGGCTTTGAAGGAGCGACAGAGGGCATTTGCAGCCGATTTATCGGCCAGTCCTGCAACGCGCGTTCGGTAATAAATGCCTTTTTCAGCCAAATCAACACGTTTGATATCGGCATATTGGCCGGGTCCGATGAGGTTAGAAAAACGACGCTCCAAATTTGCCCAAATTTCATTAGCATCTGCTTGTGACCGAACAGAGGCCACCTGGACAACATATTCACTATCCCCACTCTTGATAGTGGGCGCAAGCGGCAGAGCGCGCGTTGTTGTCGTCGGACGAGAATTTGATGTTGTAGAAGGCGTTGATGTCGAACTCTGAGGCGGGTCAACCTGTATGTTGGCGGCAGGTGTATCCGTCAGCGGCTTTGTTTTTGGCAAAGTAATCGGGACTTCAGGAACATTCACATCTGAAACCGTCTCCTCCGGGGTTTTACCGTCCATAACATCAAAAACTTTGCGATTCTGATCTGGGACCTGCAGACCCTCCGCATTTTCCGGCGTGACCTTAAAAGGCGTATTTTCAGCCGTGATACGCGGTGTCTCGGTTCGGTCTCGCGCGCCGCCCGGATGATAAATTTTCAATAATACCAAAGCGATGGCTAGCAACACAGCAAACCCAATCGCCAGCTTCAACAAGCCCTGCCGCCCAGAACTGTCTCTTACATCAAAGGGAGTCAGCGGATCATCATCCGCAACCATGTCAGGTGAAAACTGATCATTATCCGATGTCATGAATTGGTACCTTTTCCCTGCTAAATTCGGATGAACGCCTTTGTTCCCTCAATAAAAAGGTTTCGCAAGCAAGTCAGCCCTCTTTGACAGCCTTCTTTCGATTTCCCGTGACTAAGTCTTAGAAAAAGGGCCTTAAGTCTTTATTAAGGCTAATTTGAGGAGCGGCCCCTAAGTCACAACAGTGGTTTTATTAATCTCGCGCGGCTTTAACGTGACGATTTCTTCGGAAATTGTCGGGTGAACGGCACAGGTATTGTCGAAATCTGCTTTTGTTAACCCGGCTTTGACGCAAATTCCCAAAGGTTGAATCATCTCGGCACTATCGTCCCCGACGATGTGAATACCGATAACGCATTCTTCTTTGCCTTGTGTAATCAGCTTCATGAAGACTTTTTGTGGCTTCTCCGCGAGGACGTTTTTCATAGGGCGGAAATGGGTGGTATATACCGTAATATCGTCACCATAGGCCTTACGTGCCTCACCTTCCGTCATACCAACCACCCCAACAGGAGGCCGTGTAAAGACAGCACTGGCAATTTTCGTATGGTCATAAGCCGTTGGATTGTCCTTAAAGACGGTCTCCACAAAGGCTGCCCCTTCACGGATAGCGACAGGCGTAAGATTTACCCGGTCTGTGACATCCCCAACAGCGTAGATATTTTCTTGAGTCGATTTGGAGTATTCATCGACTTTTACCGCGCCATTATCATCCACCTCAACGCCCGCATTTTCGAGGCCGAGACCTTTTGTATGCGGCTTCCGTCCGGTTGCCATGAAAATAACATCTGTACCGATTTTCGATCCATTATCGAACGTCACGATATACCCACCGGACTTCTTTTTAATTTCGACGGGAGACATATTGAATTTGCAGGTCACGCCGTTCTGTTCCTGCACGACGCCAACCTCATCACGAACTTCGGGGTCAAAACCATTCAGCAACCGACCACCGCGATAAACCTGCGTCGTTTTGCAACCCAAACCAGCGTAAATTCCAGCAAATTCACAGGCAATATAGCCGCCGCCAATGACGAGAACTCTTTCCGGCAACTCTTCTAATGTAAACGCGTCGTCCGAGACGATGGCATGTTCAATGCCCGGGATATTCGGCGACCAAGGTCGACCGCCCACAGCAATCAAAATAGTCTCTGCTGTGATCAGTTTTCCGCTCGTAACTAACCGCACCGTATGTGCGTCAACAAATTCTGCCCGTTCTCGGAAGACTTCCGCTCCATTTTTCTCGAGGATTGTGGAATAAATGCCTGATAATCTTGAAACTTCTTTCTGAATAGCCTCTCGCAATACGGGCCAGTCAAAAGAACAATCGCCGACTGTCCAACCATATTTTTGCGCATCTTTAATGGCTCCACCAAAATCAGCCCCATAGACTAAGAACTTCTTGGGCACACAGCCTCTGACAACACAGGTTCCACCCGGCAAGCTCTCTTCGGCAACACCAACTTTTTTTCCCAGTTGAGCAGAGAGGCGAGCTGACCGAACTCCGCCCGAACCCGCACCGATAACAAAAAGATCAAAATCATACTCGCTCATGGCATTCCCTTTTCAGATTATGGAACGGATATAAGGCTTTATGCACGGATTAACAGGGCGTGACGTCCGCTTAAGACCGCGACAATTCCATCACTTTGGCGTGATCCACTTCACCGACAATGATAACATCAGCCAAATCGATAAAGAGGCCGTGCTCCATCACGCCTGGAATGCCCGACAAGGCGCGTGCCGTGTCCACCGGAGACGGGATGTGCTGACATTTACTGTCCAATATCCAGTGACCGCCATCCGTTACCAACGGCCCACTACCATCTTTCGCCTGACGCAAAACGGTTTGCGCTTCACGACATCCAGTATCTTTCAGGGCTTGATAAATTTTCTCGGCCGTCAGAGCCATCGCAAAAGGGTCCACCTCTATCGGCAAAGGAAACGCACCCAAGTTTTCGACCATTTTACGGGCATCAACGATAACAATCATTTTGGAGGAAGCGTGAGCAATAATCTTCTCCCGTAAGAGACAGGCCCCGCCACCTTTGATGAGAGAAAAAGCCGGGTCAACTTCGTCCGCTCCGTCAATCGTCAAATCGATTTTTTCGACTTTGTCGGCATCCACTAAAGGTACACCCGCTTCAAGAGCACATTTTGCGGTACGTTGAGAGGTCGGAATACCCTGCACCTTAAGCCCCGCGGCGACCCGATCACCTAATTGGTCAATGAACAATTCAGCCGTTGAGCCAGATCCCAAGCCCAATGTCATACCATCGCGGACAAATTCAAGCGCCGCAATGGCCGCATTTTCTTTGGCTACATTCATGGCAAATCCTAGTTCTTAGCCGCTTTGCGCTTAGCTTTTGCCGCACGGTAGCGTTCCGCCCATCCGGCTTTATGTACCTGCTTCGCTCTGGCCACGGCAAGAGCATTATCTGGAACATCTTCTGTAATCACCCCGCCAGAGCCTAAATATGCGCCTTCTCCGATGGTTACGGGCGCCACTAATGAAGAATTTGTCCCAATAAAAGCGCCGTCCTTAATAACGGTTTTATGTTTGTCGAATCCATCATAATTACAGGTAATTGTTCCGGCTCCGACATTTACCCCTGCGCCGAGTTCTGCATCACCAATATAGGATAAATGATTGATTTTACTGCCTTCACCGAGCTTTGTTTTCTTAGTTTCAACGAAGTTCCCGATTTTTGTGCCATCTGCCAACTCCGTTCCGGGGCGCAAGCGGGCAAAGGGGCCAATTTGTGCGCCTTCGCCAATATCTGTACCTTCGATATGGCTGAAACTATGGATGGTCGTATGAGAACGAATAGTCACCCCCGGGCCAAAAACGACATTGGCGTCAATCGTCACATCAGGTGCGATAGCCGTATCATACGCAAAGAATACTGTTTCAGGATGTTTGAGGCTAACACCTTTTTCTAAGGCCTGTTCGCGCATTAAACGCTGAAATGCAACTTCTGCATTGGCTAAATCCAAACGGTTGTTTACCCCCAAGACTTCACTTTCATCAGCAATAACGACTTCGGAACGCTTGCCGTCAGCATTCATAATCTCGACAATGTCGGTAAGATAATATTCGCCCTTAGCATTATTATCATCAACCTTTGAGATTGCATCGAACATCGCGCGGCAATCCCCCGCCATGACACCACTATTACAAAGGTCTATTTTCAACTGCTCTTCGGAGCATTCCCGGGCTTCGACGATAGCGTCCAAGCTCTCGTCCTCGCGCATGACGAGGCGTCCATAAGCAGCAGGGTCTTCTGCATGAAAGCCCATGACCACAAGATCTGCTTTATCTTCTAAACGTTCAAATACAGATTGCAGAGTTTCAGCCCTAATAAGAGGCGTATCTGCGTAAAGAACAACGACCTGTCCGTCAAAATCCCCTAAGGCTTCCCTCGCGCAATCCACAGCATGAGCCGTCCCTAATTGGGGCTCTTGGACGGCAATATCAAAGCCCAAAGTTTCAGCCGCAGAGCGGACGTCATCACTGCTTTCTCCCACCACACAGACCGTGCGCTCAACATGGGCACTCTCTGCTAGCGCACCCACCCATTCAAGCAGGGGTCTATGCCCGACCGGATGGAGAACCTTGGATTTTACCGATCGCATGCGTGTGCTTTTTCCCGCAGCGAGAATAATGGCGGCACGTTTTTGAGATGAAGACATAGTATTCGTTTATCCCGGAAGTTTGTTTGCTGCTTGCCATAGCGAATGTTAAGGCGCACTGCATCAGATAATTTCGTAAATTCGGCCAGTTTGTACCATGCGCGCTATCCTCTCGCCCCCAGAACCGCTTCACCGACAAAAACCTTATTCGGATTTGGTGTTTTGTTTCGATCTTGACGGGACATTAGTTGACACGGCGCCTGACTTAGTGCGCATCACGAATGAGATGATTGCAACACTAGGCCTGCTCGAAACCGATTACAATAAAGCGCGCCAAGATGTCGGTTTCGGCTCACGCGCGCTAATCCACAATGCCTGTCGGCGCGCTGGCTATGACTTACCAAAAGTGGATTTGGACCGACTTCAGACAGGCTTTTTAAAACGATATGCTGAAACAATTTCCCAAAACAGCACGCCCTTCCCTGGTGTTATACAGACGCTGAAGACTTTAAAGCGAGGCGGGGCCGTCCTAACTGTGTGCACCAATAAGCCGGGCTATCTCGCACGACCACTTCTTGATGATCTACGGATGACGTGGCTGTTTGATAATATTGTCGGAGGTGATGAGGCCCCACGCGCTAAACCCGATGCCCGACACATATTTATGGCGGCAGGGCCGAAAGCCGTCTCAAAACAAATTCTGATGGTCGGTGATAGCTATCCTGATATTAGAGCGGGACATAATGCACGTGTGCCGACTTTTCTGATGACTTATGGCTATACGCCTCACAAGGCGCATAAACTAAAAGCGACCTACACTCTCGACCATTTTAGAGATATTTTGAACTATCTTCTTTAATTGCTCTGTAAAACGTCAATCACGCATAAAAAAAGCCGCCTCCAAAAGAGACGGCTTTTTTAATGTATTAGATAATCTTAAGCGAAGTTTTCTGTCGATTTGACAGGCACGCCATTGACCATGTTCGAGCGCACATCCGTGCGCGCAGAACGCATAGAAGCTAAGAAGCCACCTTGAACAAGATTGATGCGAACATCATGACCGCGTTCGGCCCAATAGGCTTCAATCTGCTCTTTTAACTTCTCGGCACCTTCGCGAGTACAATAATCACCTTTCATAGTAACCTCTTTCAGCTAACCAGCTATCGCAAAAAGCGCTGCGTATAACCGGATTTTATCTGTTCGTCATCCGTGAACTCTAAATAAGCATTTGAGGCGCTGTTGCAAGAAAACTCATAGGTTTTTCTAATAAAATATTTGTCATCCAATTATTCGGAACAATTCAGCTTTCGTTCAGAAAAACCAAAACCCATGGATATTTCACTAAAATGGGACAATTTCTGTTATATTTCATTGAATTTTCAATTACTGTATGTGAACTCTTGATTTAAGGTTACGATAAATTTAACTAATAACTCAAATGTGAGATAAGCCGTTCAAAATTTTATGCCCAACCTTCATTCCCGAATAAAAAGAAACAGAATACGTTTAGGCCTTTCGCAAAGAGACTTAGCCGCAAAATGTGGTGTCAGCCAGCCCACAGTCGCAAATTGGGAACGTGGTGGACACATACCCAGACAAGATGCGCTTAGAAAAATTGCCGAAAACCTAGGTGTTGATTCTGTTTGGCTTTTATCCGGTGAATTACCAAGCCATCAAACCCCCGCTTTTCAATACCTCAACAGCCCCATTCGGCACATAGCTATTTATCAATGGGAAAAAGAAGCGGAAAAACTCTCAAAAGCAAACCCCGTACGCTACACAAGCATTGCGACAGAATGCACCGATGTCTTTGGTATTATTGCCCCCCGTGAAGGTCAGTTCTCACAAGATACAATCCTAATCTTTGATAGAGGAGCAACCTTGGCTGCAAATACACGTTTTTTGGTGAAAAACGGAACGCAATTACAGATCTCTCATGCGTCTGA
Organism: uncultured Algimonas sp.; assembly: GCA_964511495.1. GTDB lineage: Bacteria > Pseudomonadota > Alphaproteobacteria > Caulobacterales > Maricaulaceae > Litorimonas. Next base: position 130,287 of record CAZEFT010000004.1, read on the forward strand.
AATTGAAGGAACACGCTTAACACCAATTGCTCGGCTCATTTATTCGATCACAACGCATTAGCGTTTGAGATCATTTGATCGAGATCTACTCAGCCTTCGCTGCTGGTTCCGACATTGCTTCCATATTCGCGTCGGCTTGCCTGATAGCTGCCTCCAAACGATCTTCCGCTGTCTGAAGGTTTTTCTTCGGATCTTGATAAAAGGCAGTAAATTTCATGATTTGAAGGAAGGTTTTGTTCAAAAAACGACCCCAAAACTTCATAGGGCGATCAAAATCAAAGAGCAAAATCACACGCTCTTCATCTGTATCGTTCCAAACTTCATGCTCGTAAGTGTCATCGAAGACGAATATTTCTCCCTCTTCCCAAGCCGTAATCGTGTCCTCAACGCGAATGCGGCATTTCTCCCGTTCTTTTGGAATTATCAGGCCTATATGAGAGCGTAAGATCCCTTTGGTTACGCCTTTATGCGCGGGAATATGATAACCTGGCGCTAATATCGAAAACATGGCGGTCTGGAGATTAGGGACTGATTCCAATATTTTTGCCGTTTCTGGCGCAAGCGAGGCATTTTTCTCTAAACGTTGACCAAAACCAAAAAGTACAAACGTTTTCCAATTTTGCTCTTTGGCGAGGCGATATTGATCAGGAGAGATTTCCTGAAAGCCCGGTATGGCCTCTCGAAATTTCAAAACCTCTTTGGCTTCGGCTTGTATTGTTTCCCAATTATCCGTGAAATGGCTGAGAAACGGAAAATGGTCATTGTTTACTTTTGGTGTATCCGGAACAATAGATTGTTTGGACTGAAAATGCGCAATTTTACGCACGAGTTTTTTACCCGTCTTTTTGACAAAAGCACGACGGGGATTCTTTAAATGCTGCGGTTTTTCAACTGTATCGACCATAATGTGCGCCCGTTAGCGTGAGTCGACCGTATCGTCCATCATGTAATTCCGTGTCACAGGTAAAGCGTGGACGTCTTTAGCCAGTTGAATTTGGAAATTCATATGCTTTCCATAGAGGAAAGAGAACTCACTGATTACTAGATAAAATTCCCACATACGACAGAAGCGCTCATCAAACATCTCCGCCACCTTATCACGATTGGCTTGGAAACGCTTTTCCCACTCCGCCAGAGTAAAGGCATAGTGAAGGCGTAAGACCTCACAATCTGTGACCCATAATTTCGCTTTTTCAATTTCGGCGAAAGTCTCAGACAAAGCAGGAGAATAACCGCCCGGAAATATATACTTCCGAATCCAAGCCCCGGTCGTCCCCGGTCCACCTTTGCGCCCAATCGAATGAATGAGAGCGGCGCCATCATCCGTCAAAAGATCACGAATTTTGGAAAAATATTCCAAATAATGCGCAACGCCGACATGTTCAAACATACCTACGCTAACAATACGGTCAAAATGCTCATCCAAATCTCGGTAATCGGTAAGACGAATATCTACCTTATGAGACAGACCTTCCTTTTCGACCCGTTCTCTCGCCAGAGCGTGTTGTTCGTCGGATAATGTCACCCCAACAACATCCACATCAAAGTTCTTAGCTAAGTAGATTGCCATACCGCCCCACCCGCACCCAATATCCAAGACCTTCTGCCCAGGTGAGAGCGCTAATTTCTTTGCAATATGGGCCTTTTTTGCTTCTTGAGCTTGCTCCAAACTTATATCAAGGCTTGGCCAATAGGCGCATGAATATTGCAAATCTTCATCAAGAAAGAGGCGATAAAATTCATTAGATAAGTCATAGTGGTGCTGAACATTCGACCGAGACGCCGTCTTTTTGTTGCGCTGATGAAACTTTCGAATTTTCTTCAGTGTCGATTTTAATGCCTTTTGCAGGGGATGCCCCCGCAATCCGTCACGATTGTGGGCAAAGACCTGCAAAAGCCCTCGAATACCGCCCTCTTCGCAAATCAAGGTTCCATCCATATAAGCTTCGCCAGCTTTAAGTTCGGGATTGAGAAACAAAGATCTATAGAGCTTTTTGTCCGTTAATCGTATAGTCGCACTCGGCTCACCACCGGGGCCAAAAATATGCTCTGCACCATCGACAGCAATAATTTTTAATTGCCCCACTTGAACAAAGCGGGTCATCATAGATTTAAGAAGTTTCATAAAATAACATTATGAAATTTCTGAGGTGTTTTGAAGATGATTATGCGTGAGACTGTATCACATTTTATTGTTATTGCGCCGCTTCCACATATGGTTCGGAATGTGCTTCCTGCTTTAAGAACTCGGCAATCGCGTCAGCGGCCTTTACTGATGATTTTTCCTCAGTAAATTCAAACGTATCATCAAATGCCGCATTTTGCGCTGGCAAGTATTCATCATGCGTTTCTTGAGCCTGACGCACCATTTCAATCAAATTTTCGACACTGTCCAAGACCGGGCCTGTAGTCCAATTGGTATAAAACGGGTTGCCCGCCCAATCCGCGTTATGACTATTTAAGAAAATAGTGGGGCGTCTTGTCTCCAGAAACTCATAAATCTGCGAGCTGACATCGCCGATATAAATATCGGATCTGCGTGTATAGCTCATATCCACACTGCGAGAGGACCCTAAATCAACGTGAATATTGGGCAGGTTTAAGAATCGTTTTGGCAGAGTTTTTCGTAACCTTACGCGTTTATATTCAACGGAAGTATGCACTCTCCGTTCAAACAACATGATGTGGGGTGCGAATATTAGGTTTAAGTCTGGTGTTTTAGCAAAGGCATCCAAGACTTCCACCCCCATATCATACCAAGAAGACAAGTGCGGATCAAAATGCGGATTATAAAGCGCAACCGGATTATCATTTTCAAATAAGTTCATATTCACCGGATTATGCGGCACAAAGTCAAACTTTGGATAACCCGCGATGGCGTAGTGACCGTCTCGGATCAAACCGCGCTCCTTATGGCGTTTCTCATCTTTCTCGCCTGCCACTAAAACAAAATCAAAGTCACGGATTGAAGCTTTTTGTGCAACAGCGCGATCTCCTGCACCGTGATGCGTGAGAACAAATTTTAAGTGATTCAGTCCAAACTGGGTTTTCAACAAAAGACTTGTCGATTCGGGCACGATGAACACATCATAAGAGCTCAGAAGTTCGAGATTGTGTTTAAGAACCATCACGCGGCGTGCAGGCGCAACCGCGTTCGCAGCCTTCACAAGACCAGTGTCGATTTTACTAACATCCAAGTCGACAAATGTCGTTTGTTTACACAACTCCGGTCCCAAACCCGATTTGACGAGTTCTTTCTGGTCCTCTTTAGAGGTTAGGACATCAATAGTTAAATGCGGATGCCGGATTAGCATTTCTTTTAAAATGGGTGCAGTGTGCGCAACCTGGTGAGGCACTTCGTGATTATAAATGAACCCAATTTTTAATTGTCGCGCGGAAAATATCGTTTCTGTCATTTTATTTTCCCTCTTGTGACGACAATGAAGCAACAAGGAATCTCAGAAGATTGTTGCAAATTAAATCACTCAACTCAAAACTTTACTCAAATCGTATAGGTTTAAAACCAGCTTTCGACTCTTTCCAATATTGAATATCTATTCCTCTATCTTGCGCCAAAGTTTCAAATTTCGAGGACGGGTCAACAACGACAGGAATATCCACACAGTCTAGTAACGGCAAATCAGCCTTACTGTCAGTGTAAAAATAAAGTGTTGCGGAAGTCTTTCCTTTTAAATTTATGAGCTCTTTTACACGATCTCGCTTCGCGGAACCATAACAATTTGGTGAACCGAAATTGTCTTGCGTGTATCCTCGCTCGTCCCAAGCCATTATTGTTGAGATAGCCTCTGAAACCTTTAATTTTTCAGCAATAGGCGTCACAATTAAGTCTACAGCTGCACTAGCAATCCAAATATCATGTCCTTCCTGACGATGATAGTCCAAAGCGGCCCTCCCGCCCGGACGCAAACCGCTTTTGACCTCTTGCGATGCAAACTCTTCTGCTAAACGCTCCAACTGCGTCTTTTTCAATCGGCTCAAACTCCACCGCATCATTGTCTTTTTGACGGCCCCCCGCGGAATTTTGCCACGCTTATACTGAATTTGGAATGAAGCGGTACTGAATAAGAGCGGTAGCCATAAATACGGCTTAAACTTCACGGTTCGCCAAACAAACCGCCCCCAAGTTCCGCGTTGGGTCAATGTGTAATCCAAATCGAATATCGCAACAACCGGATTAGTCATCTTCGCAATTTTCCGTTTTACGCATGCGCTCGCCTTGCGTTTTCCTGACAAAAGCCAATCGTGCCTCTTCATTAAGGCCATCTATGGTATGTTTAATCAGGCAACCGACAACCAACATCCCAACAAAATACCCCACCACAACAGCAAAGGCTGCGCCATATTCTCCTATCCACCGGGTTAGGAAGAAGAAAGCAAGAATATAAACGAGCAAGCCTGCAAGCCGGGCATAGATAGCGCGTTCTGGTTTATTGGCTGCATAAAAGACCGGGAATAAGGGGGCTACAGTCGCATAAAGAGCCGCTCCAAAGACCAAAATCACGGCCAAAGGTACAGAAGCGCGATATTCCTCACCGAGCGCAGAATCCATAATAAATGGCCCCACCAGATAAGTGAGCAAAGATAGACCCAAGCCAATCAATAATGAAAACAGGCTGGCTTTCGTTACCAGTTTCAAAACCTGATCCCCCCGACCATCACTGATTATGCGCGCCAATTCCGGGTATATGGCCTGGTCAATCAACTTTACGCCTTCAGAGAGTAGTTTAGCCAATTCCTCTGCGATTCTGTAAATGGCGACAAAAGCGGGGCCGAAGACGGCCATTACAAGCAAGGCCGGTAGATGTGAAACACCCGCAGCCAAGGTCGAGTCGACATTCGATTTCCAAACAAAACCCCACAAACCTGCTCGAGGATGCGTAAATTTTTCTTTCGATTTCCATATATAAGACAATAAGTTACGCCAATAAATCTCATATAAGGAAAGCGCAATTTTAAACAGGTATCCCGCAACAGAGGCACACCACCACACACAAAGAAAACCAATCATCCCCCATCCCATCAAACTCGCGAAGATCGCACCACTCAGTCTGAGCAGAGGCATGATGAGCGCCGCAAAAGCCAAGCCTCGAAACTTATCGAAAAGCCTTAAAACACCAATCGGCGTGCCAGTTACTTGGAAGAGAACCACAGTGGAGTAAGCGATAACGAGCGACTCCAATGTCTCAATACTAAAACCTTCTGAGTTTGGTGCCAAGGCAGGGTAGGCTTTCACCAAAGCCACATAAAGTCCGAATAGTAGGATGGCACTGCCATAGGCGAATAAGGCCGAGAGAATATCGATTTTTGCACAAAATTTAATAAGCCCACCTAATTTGTTCGGGTTTTTCCCGGCCAAATCGTCAGATCCAAAGCGGATGACAGATTGCCAACTTTGGAACGTCGCAACTTCGGCAAAAAACAGCATATACGCGTGGAGAAAAATTATTATGCCGAACGCGATTTGATCATCCAAAGCACGTTCTGTAATAATCAGCGTGGCAATCCCCATCACTACGCCAATCGCTTTTGCGCCCACAAGCAAGCCTGCATTTTCCGCGACACGTCGTCCGGAAGACTTATCGCAAGTCAGTGCAAGAATAGCGGGTTTAGTAGATGGGCTCACGGACATAGTATAAGGGGTTAACCCGTCAAATTGAACCGTGCGCGAAGGATAGTTTCCACTAATTCACGGTCAATGACCTTATCAACATCAATCGCCGCTTCTGCGATGGGAATCATCACGGGTGCGGCCTGAATGCCGATCTTCTTACCCGCTGCGGAGAAGGCGTCACCAATCGATAAACGTCCTGCAGCATAACGGACGCCCAAACTTAAGCCAATTTTTCTCGCCAATTTGATGGGTTGTTTTCGCAGATGCTGAGCCTCGCGCCAAAACTCTAAGGCTTTAAGACCCTTTTTATTAGCCACGTAAAACAGATTACAACCCGAAACGGCGATGTCAGAAAACCTCAAATAGGTACGCTTTGTGTCAGAGTAAGCGCTTTGAATCACCTGCTCCGAGGCCAAACCAACACAAAAATCAGCCTCTGCCTGTTGCGCTCGCTCAACAAAAACCTCAATCATTTCTTTTGTGAGCAAAGGGTGATCACCCGTTGTTATGAGGCAAGGGAATGTTGCGTGTGATAGCGCCAATAACGCGCTATCCGCCGGCCCGTCACCTGATGGCTTAACAGTCCAACCCTCACCTGCATTGGGATAACCAGAGACCAGATAAGGACGCGCCAAAGTTGATTGAACCAAAGCGTTTTCAACCCATTCGAACATGGGTTTGTTCAATATAGGAGTTTCAACCTTATAATCTGTTCCAAAAGCAGCACATAATGGATCAACAACACCGGCACGCTGCCCCGCCAAAACCAAAATCGTCGCCACTTGCTCGGTGACTTTCTGAGACATTGCAATATCCGACATTAGGCGCTGATCGCTTTCTCATACATTCGATAAGTTTTATAGGATTTCGCAGAGGCTTGCTCGCAAATTCCAATCATGCCTTCATTATCCTCTAATATCCAAGAGAGCTCACAATGTGTGAACCCTTTATTTCGCCCCGCTGCAAAAACCGTCTCACAAAGCTGCGCGACCAAGGCCAAGCCTTTTCGTGTGTTTTGATGACCTTTACGAAGACCCATAAGAGGAATGCGGGCTTGTTTCGCGCCTTTAATTTTCAACCGCCATATAAGTTTCGTCCATCCAAAGGGTAAAAGCTTACCATCAAGGCCATGGGTTAATTCGTTCAAGTCTGGAATCATCCAGATAAAAGCGACAGGCTCATCTTCAATATAACCAATCCAGAGGCCCTCTTTGAAAATCAGAGGCTTAATCTCTTTGGCCATATGAGAAATTTGGGCGTCGGAAAATGGGATAAATCCCCAATTCTCGGACCACGCGTCATTGAATATATCCATCACCAGATCGACTTCTTCCCGGAATTTCGATGAGTTCAAACTCCGCCAAGAAATAGATTTATTCTTTTCGGCATATTTTAATAAAGATTGCAGAAATTTAGAACGCGGATAGCCCGCGGCCAGTTCCGCTTGGAAGGCATACATATCGGTCGCTTTTTTCAGACCAAAGCGTTCTAAAGACGCCTGATAATCCTTACGCCCGAATGGCATCATAACAACTGGCGGCTCATCGAAACCTTCAATCAGCAGTCCGCACTCTTCGTTTACACCCCATTGAGCGGGGCCAACCATTCGCGATCGACCTTTTTTCAATAGCCAGTCTTGTACCTTCTCCAATAACTGTCTTTGGACATCAGCATCTTTAATGGTGTCGAAATAACCGAAAAAGCCTGTCTCTTTATCATTATGTTTATCGTGATAAGAATTGGTGAAAGCTGCGATTCGACCCACGATCTGTCCCTCACGATGGGCCAGAAACAAAGCTCTCTCGGATGGGGCGCCCGGGTTTTTCGAAACACTTAACTGCTCGGCGCGCTCAAACCGAAGGGGCGCTCGCCAAGCAGGGTCATCGCGATAAAGCTCATAAGGCAAATCCAAAAAAGCTTTTTCATCAGCCCTATTTCGCACTTTCGAAATACTTAAAGACGCAGGCACTTGTTATCCTTAAAATAGCGCCTGATACTTCACTCTTAGCGCGTTTCTATGCGTCGGCTTTGCTAATCATCGTCGGTCAGGTCAACCAAATTAATGATAATGTCGGTGCCCATCAGAGGGACATCAAATGATGTTTCAGAATATTTCGGAAGGCGCAAAGACTTGATTTCAGGGTTGTTGGAGAGTCCATAAGGCTCTTTCGGTTTGAAGTTCCAAGCCTTTTTCAACTTCCGATTTCCGTCTCTGTCATGATAGCCAACCACGGCGTAAGATCCCGGATTCGGCACATTGATACACACACGTTGGGAGCCTTGTTCTGCCGGCACGCGAATTTTGCGCAACTTGCCTTTCTTTTTCAGAAAGTCTTCTTCCCCAAAAAGTTCCAATTTCAGGATGCCTTCAGCGGTCACTCCCGTCACCGTCACACGAATTTGAAGGCCATTTTCTACACAAATATCGGCTTTATCGCGCTCAAACAGGTTCAAACCTGTCGCAAGAGCCACATCCGATACGATATCCTCTTCTTCGTCATCATCTGCATAGGCAGAGGGCGTCAATAGCGCTATAGCCATAAACGCAACGATTATTACGAAGAATTCGCGAAAAAATCTGTCAACTAAGTTTGCTTTCACGGTCTGCCCTTATTAAGCGTTACAAAAGTTATTTACAGTTTCTGCCTTAACCTCAACTGAATATGGGGATGGTGTGAGAAGAGTAAAGGAATAACAGCAGATACATGCTTGGACGGCTGAACCTATATCTTATGAAACGTGCCGCCATCAGCATTGGTGGATTGGTGGTTTTTGCCTGCTGTGTTTTACTGCTGGAACGTCTCCTTCGAATTTTCCAACTGGTCACAACGTCTTCTGATCCAGCATATGACGCCTCACGGATGATTTATAATTTACTTCCCCATTACCTCGGCATGGCAATCCCGATGGCCCTACTATTGGGAATCATTATTACTGTTGACCGTTTCTCCCGCTCCAGTGAGTTAACGGCTGCTTTGGGGGCAGGCATTTCACTGTTTCATATGACCAAACCATTTTTGTTTTTGTCGGCTATATTAGTTGTTCTCACCCTCTTTATAGAAGGCTATATGCAGCCAGTCGGTCGATATAATTATCGTGCGCTCGAGTATAATGTGAAGCAGCAAAGTTTCACAGCCCTTTTACGTGAAGGAACCTTCACAAGAGTCGGCGGGCGAACATTCTTCGCGGGAACGGATTTGCCCGGAGCCGCCATTGGCCCCATCTTCATCCACGAAGCCGGCAAAGATGCTGCAGGCGAAGAAAAAAGCTTCCGTTTAACCACGGCCAGTGAAGGTCGGTTGATTGTAAAAGAAGACACAAATGAACCCATCCTTCAACTCTCCTCGGGGAAAGCGAATCAGGTTGAGAACGGAGGACAGATTGATGGCGATCTCGCCTTTGGCAGCGCGACCATCACCGGCGCAGCGTCTGTCAAACAATTCCGTCCACGCGGGGATGATGAGCGGGAACTGACGTCTGTTGAATTGTTTAAAAACCGAAACGGTACGGTTTATGACACGTTGACCATGGAAACAAATAATGCGGCCCTGCATATCCGCGCAGGTCGCGCTGTGCTTTTGCTCATCCTTCCCTTCATTGCTGTACCTTTTGGGTTGAATTACGGTCGCAATCCCTCCTCGGCCGGTATTTTTATCGGAGTTGTTTTTCTCGTGTCTCTTCAAAAGGCACTAGAATTTGGGCAAAGCCTCGGCGCGGCAGGGAAAATACCCCCATGGTTAGGGATATGGTCAATTATCGCCCTCGTTGCTCTCTTTGCCGCTTATATCTTCTGGAAAAGCGCCTTTAAAATGGGGCAACCCCCTCTTACATCCTTTGCGCAACAAATCGCCCATTACCAAGGCCGTCTCGTTAAGCGTATCGCCGATTTGAGGCTCAGACTCGCCGGAGCCGAACGTGCTTAAATTCGGTGTTTATCTCTCCAAAACCTTTTTATTCACTTGGCTAATGACCGTATTCGGTTTTTTGGTCCTGATTGGATTATTGGACAGTTTAGCGAATGGCGGAGACATTGTCGCAAGCGGTGAAGGTTTCGTCGGAACATTTCGTTACATGTTCTTGCGTGCACCCGTAATTTTCGACCGAATTTTCATGTTCACTCTTGTGGTCGCCATCTTACTAGTTTTCGTAAAACTTATCCGCCAGCATGAGTTAGTCGCCCTACTCGGTTTTGGAATATCTGCCCCCAAGCAGATCATGCTCCTGGCACCGATCGTTTTAGCCGCGGGGCTGACTTCCATCACATTTATTGATTTTGCCATGCCTCCCGCTGTCCGCGCCTTACAGGCTTGGGGCATTGGTGAATATAAAGTCAAAAACATCACGTCTGAAAACCCACTATGGCTTGAAGATAATCAGGATATCGTGAGGGCTACAGAGCGCATAAACTTCAATACTTTAGGGGGACTTCAAATTTTTGAACGGGATGAGGCGGGAACGGTAACATCTGTCATCTGGGCAGAAACAGCTTCCTACAACAGCGAGAATTGGACCTTAGGCAATGTAAAAATCCTAACCCTAGAAGGTGCGGATGGAGAGAAACGCAGTGCATTGAGGGATACCTCTCCACGCGTCTGGGACACGAAGCAAACACCAAAATCCATAGCTCGCTTAGCGGCTGAACCACGGGACATTGCCTTATCAGAAATGCGTAATTTCAGCGAAAAAGGAAATTCAGGCTCTAAGCCCCGCTTTGCTTACAGCTTCTGGCATGCTCATAGGCTGACACGGCCTCTGGCAGCTTTGATACTACTGGTCTGTTGTGTGCCCCTTATGCAAAGGACAGGACGTGAAGATACAGGTGATACAGCATTGATATTAGGGATAACTATGGGCTTTATCTTTTTAATTATTGACGGAGCGATGGCCACCTTTGCTACATCTGGCGGGATCACCGTCACAACAGCCATAACCCTGCCTTTGGCTCTCTTTGGACTATTCGGTGCGTTCATGTTGGTTCGCACAGAAAGTCTGTGAGCCTGCGTTATGTTGCAGAGTTCTGCGTCGCCAACTAACCTTCCTGTTTTAGCGATTTCGAATGCCAAAGCACGGTCTGTGTCTCAAAAGGGGTCGACGATTGAAGTCTCTGCTCTACCCGCTGGCAGTCAACATCATATCAGTCAATCACACTCAGATTTATTTCCACTGCTGAAACAAGCCGCTGATGACAATATTCACTACGTTCTTATTGAAGGCGGTGACGGTACGGTGCGTTCTGTCATGACGGCCTTGCTAAATGCCTATGACGACAATCAACCCCTCCCCAATGTGTCCATTTTACCCTGCGGAACGACAAACCAAATTGCACGAAATTTGGGACTGAAGAATTTCAAGGATATTAAGACCATCCTTTCAGGAAGTTTATCCGAGATCGAAATGCCGTTGGTTCAAATAGAAAAACGGAAGAGCAGTCTTCGGAATGAGCGCCTCTTTGGATTCCTATTCTCTTCTGGAGCATTGCCTCATGTCAGCAAGTTTGCTCAGGAAAAGCTCAACAAAAAAGGCGTCGGGGGCGGCACAGCCGTTGTCGGAGCTGTTTTTAAAGCCGTGACGGGCAATCAATCTGACCTCATGCCGCCTTCTAAACATAAAATGCGAGGTCGGATTAAAGACCAAACAGTTTTTAAACATAAAGGGAAGGCTTTAGGGACTGTGATAACGACACTCCCCACATTGATGTTGGGTTTGGATCCCTTTTGGGGAGAAGAAACTGCGCCCTTGCGGCTGACATGGGCCGAAGCCAATAGTCAAAAATTGGGACGAAATGTAGCCGGTCTCTGGATGGGACGAAAACACAGCAGGGAGCATGACGGTTTTCACAGTCACAATGTTGACCGTTTAAACCTTCGTACTAAAGCCCCTATCGTTCTTGACGGAGACTTTCTTGACCTTCAGGGAGAGAAACTCAAACTCTCCGCTTCACGGACAGTGCGATTTTGGCAGGCTGCATCATGACGCATGTGAAAGCCCATAAAAATGAAACCGTCCTCGATATTATCCGGTCTGAAAGACTGGATCCCCCTCAGCGTGTGAATGCCGTATTGGATGATATAGAAGCCCGTCACCCCGGTCGGGTTTTGGCCTTTATCTATTATGGCTCATCCATGAGAGAGATCGATAATCCCGACAAAATGCTAGATTTTTATGTCTTGGTCGACAGCTATCGTAAGGTTCACAAAACGGCCCTTCGAGCGTGGCTGAACACCGTTGTGCCTCCCGCTGTCTATTATCTAGAGAATGAAACAGATGGCGTTATTTCTACTTGCAAATATTCAATTATGACATTGAAAGAATTCGAAAAAAGAGCAGGTCAACAAGCCTTTCACTCGCAAGTCTGGGGCCGTTTTTCTCAGCCATGCGTACTGATGCGCGCCAGAGATGAGGCCATAGCGGAAAGCGTTTATAGGGCTCGCACCCAAGCCGTCCACTATATGGCAAGTCAATCCACTCCTCTGGTCGCGCCGTTGGCGACGGCGGCGGAGATTTGGGGACGAGGCTTTTACGAAAGCTATCGGACAGAATTAAGACCTGAGAGCTCGGTTGGCCGCTCCACCGAAATCGTAGAGCGTTTCATAAATCGCTATGAGAACATCACCACAGCTCTTTTCGGGGCTCCCGACGAAAATGGGCAATACATTCTCTCAACCGATGGTGCGCAAGCACTTAGAAGGCGATGGTTTTGGCGGCGATTCAGAGGCAAACCACGGTCGATCCTTAGAGTCGCTCATGGCGCCCTCACCTTTGAAGGTGGTTTGGACTATGTCCTGCGTAAGCTAAAAAACCATTCGGGCGTCACCTTTGAACCGACGCCCTTTCAAAGACGGCACCCCATTTTAACAGCTCCCATTATGGGATGGAAGCTCTGGCGTCTCGGCGCATTCAGTTGAAATAAGGATTCTCTACTCGGGCTTATTCAGCAGCTAGTTTTGCACTCATTGTGGCCATCATCTCGCCTTGAGCGTCTTTCATTTTCGCAAACGTCTCGACAATCTGATTTACCTCAGCTTCCGTGTGGGCCGCGGACAGACTGATTCGTAAGAGGCTGGAACTTTGCGGGGTCCCCGGAGGAACCGCTAAATTCACATAGAGACCGTTTTCAACCAGCCAATTCCACTCCATTGCAGCGATGGCTTCATTTGGCCGACGCGCTGCTATAACGGGGCTTGGATCAGCACACAGATCATAACCAAGATCGGCCAGCCCTTTATGGAGTTGCTGCGCACGTTCTTTCAAGTTACGGCGCAGATGGTCGCCTGTTTTGACTTTTTCAACCGCCGCACGTGCTGCAGAGATATTGGACGGCGTCGCCGAAGCCGTAAACATATAAGGCCGCATTACTTTTCGGGTAATTTCAAACTCTTTGTGGCGCGAGGCGCAAAATCCACCCACGGAAGCCAGACTTTTCGAGAAGGTGCCGGATATAAAGTCAACCTTATCCAAAACGCCTTGTTCTTCCGCGATGCCGCAACCTGTTGGTCCGAAGACACCATAAGAATGAGCTTCATCAATAAAGAGGTAACCCCCATGCCTATGCGTTACGTCAACAAATTCATCCACGGGGGCAATATCGCCAAACATGGAATACATACCTTCGATCACGACGAGAGCATGGCCGTCATTTATCTCCCCATGACGCTTTAACCGTTTATCCAAATCTTCAGGCGAGTTATGACGGAACCTAATAGTCGACGCTCCAGTGAGACGTGTACCATCAATAATGCAGGCATGAGCATCTGCATCCATGAAGATAACATCCTTCGCACCAGCCAGAGCTGATATTGCAGAAAGGTTAGTTTGATAGCCTGTCGTAAAAACAATGCAGGAGGGCATGCCAAGATGTTCAGCGAGAGCATTCTCTAGGTCAATGTGTTCTGCATAGCTGCCATTTGCAACGCGACTGCCCGTTGTCCCAGTCCCGTGGTCATCGACGGCTTTTTTAGCAGCGGCCATACAGTCTTCATCAAAGGTCAAGCCAAGATAATTATTCGTCCCAGCCAGCAAAATTTCACGATTACCGATACGGCCACGTGTGGCATCAATTATGTCATCAAATTTCAATCCCAAAGCGTCGCGGCCGATTTTCATCATCATATCGACACGGGCTTGGAGAGGCGCATATTTATCAAAAAGCGTAGACATACAGGCCTCTATTCAGACGTCAGTTCTTTAACAGCATTAACCAATTCACCAACGGTTTTGATGTCGGATACCATCTCCATAGGTATGGAAATATCATAGTGGTCTTCTAACCCCATAACGAGATCAAACACCGCAACAGAATCGACTTCTAAATCAGACATGATTCCGCTTTCACGCTTTATCGGGCGATTTTGCGGATTATAAGGCTTAAGCAATTCACAAACCTTTTCAAAAATTTCATCATGCGTAGGTGAACTACTCATATCACTCCCCGATTTGATCCGGTCGATTACTGATAGCTGTCTATTGTCTCACCAATTGCACGAGCAATTGGGGTCGGATTCGCTACACTATCATTACTTTGCCAGTGTTCATAAAGGAACTCGCCGAGCTTTCCTAGACTCAAGTGCCCTATTCCGAACAGTCGCAGTGTAATTGTTGTCACTAATGCTAGGGGATATAGAAATACAAGAGGGATTGGAAAGGCCCTGACAGGGCGGTTCAACGCTTCACTGGCGAATTCAGAAAATGCTGGCATGGTCATCGACCCAATCGTCGCGGGAGAGACCGTTTGGCCTTTATATTCACCGTTTAAGCCGCGAGTTGCGAGGTCCTCTATAAGGTCATGAACATAAACCATCGCGACCGAACGATTTCGCCACCCTCGTCCGCCGGCAGATGGGAGCAAACCTTTTGCCATAAAATCGAAAACCGGCTTTGTCGCCTGATCGCCAGGCCCAAACACAGCTGGCGCACGGATAATCGACAAATTACCTGAATACGTCTCTTGAACCGCCATCTCGCCCAGATATTTTGACTTCGCATAGGCACTCAGTTCAGGCGCCCTTGCCGCCATAGATGACATCAAAATCAAATGAGGCACAGACGCTTTTAGCGCTGCAATAGCCACATTTTTGGCCCCCACAATATTGACTGTTTCATAATCACGCCATGTTTTGGCTTTCACCAATCCCGCTAAATGAATGATACTGTCTGCGCCATTGGCCCAGTCTGCCAAATCACTGTCGAGGTCACCCTCTATAAGGGCAAGGTTTGGATGGTCAGAGCTCTTGAGGGCTTCGGGCTGACGCACAAGAGCTTTAACCTTATACCCGTCATAAAGAAGGCGGCTTAATAAATGCCGCCCGACAAAACCGGTCGCTCCGGTGAGCGCAATAGTTTGAGTCATAAGGGACTAAGCCTTATTTTCAACCACTCGAACAGTATCAGGATTTTGTAGGTCGATGATGGCACCGGACAAGAATTTCTCTTTGACTCGTGCGCGTGATAATTTGCCGGAACTTGTCACAATCATGGTGGATTTAGGCACGAGCTGTAAACGCACCGGTACGCCGACTTCCAAGCGAATAGCAGCTGTCACGGCCTTAAATATTTCATCCAGAAGGTCGGCATCCCGTGTACGACATTCCAACAATAGCATAATCTGCTTCTCATCACCCGCTCCGCCGATAGAGAACGCGCAAGCCCGTCCGCATCGATGCGGAGCCGCCGCTTGTGCCGCCCATTCAATATCTTGCGGCCAAATATTACGTCCGTGCCAAAGAATGAGGTCTTTTGAGCGCCCTGTAACAACAATTTGATCATCCAGCCAATACCCTAAATCTCCGGTATCCAACCAGCCATCAGCTGTGAAAGCGGCTTCCGTCGCTTGAGAGTTTCTGAAGTAACCAGGTGAAACACTGGGGCCTTTCAAACAGATGCGACCCACTTGTGAACCAGAGAGAACATTATTTTGAAAATCGCGAATTTCGATTTCGTGATTCGGCAAAACTGTACCGCAAGCCACAAAAGTGCGCTTCGCAGCAGATGGAGTAATATCTGATGCCGTCACCGCTTCTGATGTCCGTTCATATCGGTCCATATCAATTGTATGCTTTTTGAGTCCTTGGCCCAATGGTGCAAAACTCGCTGCAAGCGTTGTCTCAGCTAAGCCATAGCTGGGCGTGAAAGCCCCCGGCTTGAAACCCATAGAGGCGAATAAATCTTGGAATTCCGTGAGAGGTTCAGGTCGTACCATATCACCACCAATTCCTGCTGCCCGCCAACTGGATAAATCAAGCTCACGATCATCGCGCCAACGTCTCACACATAATTCGTAACCGAATGTCGGACTGTATGATAGCGTCCCTTTGTGATCGCTAATCAGCTGTAGCCACGTAATAGGTCGACGGGTGAAATCTTGGGGGTCGATGTAATCAATCGTCATTTGACTCATCATTGGAGCAATCAAAAACCCGATTAACCCCATATCATGGTAAAGTGGCAGCCAGCTTGTGCAGCGGTCATTTTCATTGACCTTCATACCATGTTTCGTGATGGCAAGGCAGTTAGCGCTCACGGAGCTTTGCGTTCCGATGATTCCTTTGGGAGAACTCGAACTGCCTGAGCTGTACTGAATATAGCACAAATCATCGGCGCCAAAGGGACGCAATGTGTCGCCTTTCGGTAAGTCATGTACTGATTCAAAGGTGTGAACAGGGATTGCAAGGTCGTTTAGAGCAGAACGCATAATCCCTTCCATTGACTCTGGCGCAAAGAGTGCGTGAAAATCTCCGGTATCCGCCATACGTTGTAATTGGCGCTCATAACTACCGCGACCGCCCAATGTCACGGGCAATGGAAGAGGCGCAGGCACTAGCCCGGCATATTGGCAAGCAAAGAACAGGACGGCAAATTCAGGTGTAGAAACGGCTGCGATTCCAATGCGGGAGTTTTTCGGCGCAAACTCAACAAGACGAAGTGCCACATCGACAGCTTTATCGCGCAACTCGCCATAGCTCATTGCTGTTTTCAAGCGCCCTTTCCCGTCGAAATAGTTCAAGCCTGTTTCGGCTTTAGCCGCATAATCCAAACCTTCGCAGAGTGTCGCAAAGTCACTATGGCGTAATTCTACGCCACTTCGTGTCGGAGTCGGCGTGTCATTCGCCGACGTGAGAGATAGGCCTGCATCCGTCATAAACTGTCCCGTCTTCAACCTCTTACCAGATGGCTCTTTTGAGCCTTATCGTGTTAAAAAATTGTCATTATAGGTCTTACCCTATGGCGTAAATCCCTGTCTAACACACGCAAAATAATAGATTTTTCACGCTTTGTAACAGTTTGTGACAGGTTTGTGATGAGTTTTTCAACTCTAAACCGTAATTGTTTCCGAGGATATATCAGCGTTGCAAACGTGACAGAGACAAGTAAATACCTAGTTATTCAATATCAGGTTCGCCCGGCCAAATCACTATGCGGTGCGCAAGATCATCTTCTTTGACAAGTTCTTCACTCACCACGGCGTCTTGAACACTCATACCCACTTCGTGAATTGTTTGTTTCGAACCAGAAACAAGATGGTGGTAATCAGGCAAATCTTTACCTTCCGATACCAGACGATACGCGCATGTCTGCGGCATCCAGTGAAGTTGATCGACATTTTCCGGCTTGATTGTCACGCAATCAGGCACGCGCTGGCTTCGATTTGCATAGTCCCCACACGCGCAAGTTTGAGGATTAAAAAGCTTGCAAGCGACATCAGTAATATAAATCGCGGCTGTGTCCTCGTCTTCTAAACGGATGCAACAGCACTTTCCACAGTGGTCACAGAGGCTCTCCCACTCCTGCGGACTGAATTCCGCCATATTTTTGGTTTTCCAAAAGGGTAATTTTGATTTAGCACTCATAGGGCCACATACACTATATGAGATTTATGCCAACCTATCGCGCAGACATAAATGTAGCGAATGACAATGAACAACGCCGCAAGCGAGCCATCTGGCTTTCTATAGTTGCGGTTATCAGCATTGTTTTTGCGCTGGGTTACTTTCAGGCCCGTTATTACCTGCTCGATGGGCTGCCTTCCCTGCCGGATAAAGCCACCATGTGGGAGATGAACCTCAAACCTAATGTTACCATATTGGATAAGGACGGGCGGGTTATTGGTCATAGGGGGCCTTATATAGGAGAACCGCTTAAACTGGATCAGATGCCTGATTATATCGCCGATGCTTTTCTCGCGATTGAGGATGAGCGTTTTTATGACCATGCCGGGATTGATAACAAAGCTATTCTCCGTGCACTTTTGAACAATACGGCCAAGGGCGAAAAATCGCAGGGGGCGTCTACCTTGACGCAACAACTCGTCAAAAACATGGTTTTGACCCCAGAGAAAACATATCGACGCAAAGTACAGGAAATGCTTCTGGCCCGTGACATGGAAGCTATGTTGAGTAAGCCTGAAATATTGGAACTCTATTTAAACCGGATTAATCTCGGCCTTCAAGTTTATGGTGTCGAAGCCGCAGCGCAGAAATATTTCAATCACAGCGCAAGAGAACTTTCTCTCTCAGAAGCAGCATTATTGGCTGCCCTCCCCAAAGCGCCCAGTCGATATGATCCAACTCGGAATTTCGAAGGGGCTTTGGAACGTTCCTATCTGGTCTTAGAACGTATGACGGCTGCCGGATTTATTACTCCGGAGCAAGAAATCGCGGCACGTGAAGACAAACCAGTTATTATAAATGAAGATGATCCGATTATCGATGAAGCTATTATTGGATATGCTTTTGACTACATCACAGAACGCGCTGCAGAATTGGTGGGGAATAAATCAAAAGACCTTATCATCAAAACAACCCTTGATACCGAACGGCAAATTTTAGCGCATAAAGCCTTAAATGATATTCTTGAGGCTTCGGGCAAAGAGAAACGCGTCAGCCAAGCCGCTTTGGTCAGTATTGATAACCGCGACGGGGCAGTGCGCGTCATGATTGGCGGGAAAGATTACAAAGAGTCGAAATTCAACAGAACAAGCCAAGCCCAAAGGCAACCAGGCTCCTCTTTTAAGTCCTTCGTTTATGCGGCAGCGATTGAAGACGGATTTACCCCCGGTACAATTCGGATTGACCAGCCGACCAATATTTCAGGATGGGAGCCTGAGAATTACACAAGGCGCTATCGCGGGCCGATGACCATCCGCGAGGCTCTGAAACTATCCATCAACACAATTGCGGCGCAAATCGGGGCCGAAATCGGGCCAAGTCGCGTGGCAGAAACCGGCAATCGTTTCGGCATCAAAACAACGCTTAAGCCGCACTATTCCATCGCTTTAGGTGCGTCTGAGGTCAATCTTCTAGAATTGACAACAGCCTATACAGTTTTCGCCAATGAGGGCCTTTTGAATAATTCACACCTCATCACCGAGATTTCAAACACCGCAAAACGGCAACTTTACACACGTCGCGTCAGACAACCCAATCGGGTTTACCCCGTCCCCTACGCCCGACAAATGACCTCAATTTTGCGAGATGTCATTGATACCGGAACGGGATATGGTGCAAAATTAAACTCTCGAGAAGCGGCGGGTAAGACCGGTACGTCACAAGACCATCGCGACGCTTGGTTCATCGGTTTCACCTCGCAATATACAACAGGCGTCTGGATGGGGAATGATGACAATTCCACCATGAAAAAGGTGACAGGCGGCCTGCTCCCTGCCGATCTTTGGAAAGATTATACAGAAAAGGCACATAAGGGTATGAAGAAGCGCCCACTCAAAGCACCCAATCTCTCAAAGCCCGATGGTGAAGCTTTGAAACAAATGGTTTTCTACGAAGGTTTGTCCTCCGCTTTTGAGTTGGAACGGGATATGGCGAGTGGCGGTCGACGTGCCGCAGGTCCCGGTCCTGCCACAGCCGGGCGCTAGTCCTACGGCAAGCCTTTCAATCGGTTAGGAACCTAACTGAAACTTAATGCGCATAATAACCTTTGACTAGGATTTTACTGTAATCCTGACTTTGAAATTTTGGAGTTCATTTATTCGGTTATATTATGCGGTTGATTATCTCTCTATTTTCTGTCGTTATTTTTGCTTTTGTCACGCAGATTTCTGCGTCAGGACAAAACAGTGAGCAGTTCAAAGAGGATGACGGTACTTATGCGATTGAGGATGTGACATCCCAATCTGAATGTAACGCGCTTTGCAAAGCAGACAAAATTTGTCGAGGTGCAGTGACTTACCAACCCGACGTCACGAAACCCGAAATGCAATGTCGTTTGAATAATGGGTTTGGAAAAAATGCAGTCTTCCCGGCAACACCACCGAAGCCGCTAAATCTGACAATCGCCCTCGCTGATCTAAATGATTATCGCGTCCAAAAAGGATTAAGCCCTGTTCGGCTGAATGAAAAGCTCAATAAGGCATCGGAAGTCCACGCGAAGGATTTAGCTCAAGCCGGTATAATTTCGCATACCGGAACAGATGGATCAGGCCATGGTGACCGAGTTCAGCGGCAGGGGTATTATTTCACCATTGCCGGAGAAAATGTCGCGACGGGCCAAAAAAGTTGGGAAAAGGTTTTCCAAGCATGGAAAGACAGCCCCGGTCATAATGAGAATTTATTACGCGATGATGTCGTCGATTTCGGTATCGCCTTGGTCTACGAACCAAAAACAACATATATGACATATTGGGCCATGATCGTGGCGAGCCCAATGGAAGGGCTCACCCACACTATGGGGACGAATTAGCCCCTCATCTTTATGGCGTTATTAATAGCCATGCCCTTTTGCGAAGTCGTGAAGGTGATAATTCGTATCACCCAGTAATTCCTGTAGAACGCGAATACGTTTTAAGAATAAGCCAATACCATATTCATCCGTCATGCCGACACCGCCATGCATTTGAATACCTTCTAATGCCGCCAATTTGGCAACTTGTCCCAATTTGGCTTTAGCCATGCCTGCTAAACGCAAAGCATTGTCCTCACCTTCATCGATGGCTGACAAAGCGCCCAAAACGGCAGAACGACAAAGTTCCAATTCCGAGTAGAGATGAGAGGCCCGATGTTGGAGCGCTTGGAACTCGCCAATAATTTTGCCGAATTGCTTGCGTTCTTTAATGTAACTAACAGTTTCATCAAACGCCTGAGAGCCCGCCCCTAACAATTCCGCAGCCAAAACGGCCCGTCCTGCACCCATGACGCGGTCCAGAATATCTGCCCCCTTATCCACTTCGCCTAACAAGGCATCAGCCGTGACCTCGACATCATTCAGCGTCAAACGACCCGCATTGCGACTATCCACCATAATCGTGCGCTCGATTTCAAGGTTGTCCGCGTCTTTTTCTACTAAGAACAGACTTAACCCATCACGTTCTCCCGGCTCACCATTGGTTCGCGCAACAATGATCAAAGCATCAGCCATATGGGCGTCCAGAACCATAGCCTTTTGACCAGAAACCTTGAAACCATTGCCTGAGCGGCTCGCCCGCGTTTCTGTACCTAGAGGGTTATGCTTAGGCCCTTCATCAACACCGAAAGCGACTACAGCGTCTCCGCTCGCGATTTTTTCAAGCCAAGCCTTCGCCAAATCGCCACCGCTTTCTTTCAAAGCGGTTGCCGATAGGACCGATGTCGAGAAGAAAGGCGAAGCGCTTAAATTACGGCCCATTTGCTCCGCGAGCAATCCCGCAGCCTTTACGCCCATATCGACCCCGCCTTGCTCCTCGGGCACTAAGACACCTGCAAAGCCCATGGCGGACATTTCCGCCCAAAGCTCTTCTGAATAACCGGTTTCATCCCGGTCATCGCGCAATTTACGTAAAGCCGTAACGGGCGCTTTTTCTTTGAAGAATCCTTCAGCCGTCTCGCTGAGCATTTTTTCATCATCATTCAGTAAGAGTGACATGGTTACGCTCCCGGCAATTGCAGAATATGTTTTGAAATGATGTTGAGTTGAACCTCAGATGTTCCGCCTTCAATAGAATTGGCCTTGGTCCGCAACCAATCCCTTGGAAGCTTACCCTCTGAAGAACGCTCGCCTTCCCATTCTAAGCCGTCATGACCTGCAGCATCCATCATCAATTCATAGCGCCGCTTATTCAACTCTGTCCCATAATATTTCAACATGGAACTATCCGCACCCAAAGACGCGCCTGCTTTGGCTTCTGCCAATTTTCTCTGCATGGTCAGGTTAAATGCCCATTCATCGATTTCGGCTTCGGCAATGCGGGTTCGTAACATGGCATCCGCAAGCATACCGTTTTCCAGACCAAGGCTACCCGCCGCAACTTCGTGCATGGGGCGTGTCGCACCGTCTTGACCACCAATCATTTCGCGCTCGTGAGTGAGAAGGTATTTAGCAATCGTCCAGCCTTTACCCCGTTCTCCAACGAGATTGTCTTTAGGGACTTTTACATCTGTAAGGAACGTTTCACAAAAAGCTGACTTACCCGAAATCAGTGTAATGGGTCTGGCCTCAACGCCCTCGGTTTCCATATCAAATAAGAGGAAGGAAATACCGTCATGTTTGCGTCCAGTGTTATCGGTCCTCACAAGACAGAAAATCCAATCCGCCTTGTCCGCATAGGATGTCCAAACCTTTTGTCCATTGACCAGGTAATGGTCGCCTTTATCTTCGGCCTTTGTCGCCAAAGAGGCCAAGTCAGACCCTGCATTCGGTTCTGAATAACCCTGACACCAGCGAATTTCGCCACGTGCGATTTTCGGCAAATGTTCCGCTTTTTGAGCCTCATTACCGAATTTCAAGAGTGCCGGGCCAAGCATCCATATACCGAAACTGGACAATGGAAGTCGCGCATCAATCCGCGCCATTTCTTTTAAAAGGATAACTTCCTCAGCGCGTGATAGGCCCGCGCCGCCATATTCCTTCGGCCATGTAGGCACTGTCCAACCTTTGGCGACCATACGTTCAAGCCAAAGTTTTTGGGCCTCACTTTGAAATTTCCAATTCCGTCCGCCCCAACAGGCATCTTCGTCAGACTCCATGGAGGTACGCATCTCTTCCGGGCAATTTTCAGCGAGCCACGCCCGTGTTTCTAATTTGAATTGTTCTAAATCACTCATGCCTGCTCTCTCTGTTTTGCGCTAAAGATAGTCACCGAAAAAGTGATTATAGCGCATTCTCTTGGAGATATAGCATTTGCGCCGCGACATATTGCGAACATGTCAAATCAGCCGTGCTATAACACCCTCAAATTCAGGCATAAGAGTTTAGCCCCGTTTTGGCCACTCACTGAAAATGAATAAAGGCCCTTAAGCCTTCGAATGGGTATAACGATGACTCTTAGAAACGCAGGGCTTTAACGCCGTCATACATATTCTGCGCGGATTGACGATAAGGCTTCGTTGGCCCGTCATGTTCGGCAATAAAATATTCCATGCCGGAGATATCATTGAGCGCAAAATAATCTTCAAACGGTGTGTCGCCCTGCCCGACATCAACCATTAGCGTCTGATGAATCTCTTCATAGCTGAGATTATTCTCGATGGCCGTGTCAGCCGACCCCTTCATATCTTTGACATGACAAAGCTTAAATCGTCCCGGGTGGGACTTGAGCAAAGCCGGAATATCTTGTTTCGCCAAATTGGCCCAAAAGAAATCTAACTGGAATGTTGCATTTTCAGGCTGAACGCTGTCGAGCAAAAGATCCATAGCCGTTGTACCGCCCCCTAAATCATCAAATTCAAATTGATGGTTATGATAGGCCAAGGTTACACCTTGATCAGCCATTTTTGCCCCCGCCTCATTTAAAAGAGCGGCATGTCGTTTCCAATCCTCCAGACTGCGTTGATCATCCGCAATGTACGGCAGAGTCATATATTGACACCCCAATATGCGGGCCGTTTTGATAAGCCCCTCAATATTACCGGCAAGATTATCATAGCCAATATGAGTCGCCGGACACGGCAGCCCCACATCATCCAAAATCGCTTTCAATTGCTCAGGCGTCTTCTCTGAATAATTCCGTTCATTGAGTTCCACATAATCATAGCCAACATCTTTAATCATTTGAAATGTACCAATGAAGTCTTCGGCCATCATCTCGCGAAACGTATAAGTTTGAAGACCGACTTTTTCGATGGAAGACTTTGCCGCAACGGAGCCTTTTCCACAGGCGGAAAGAGACAAGGCGGCCGTTGATGTTGCGATGAATGATCGGCGGGACAATGACATTACAAAATTCCTTTTTCCAGAAGATCAGCGGCATAATTCGCCGCACGAGCGGAAAGCGCCATATAGGTGATAGATGGGTTTTGAATAGCGGATGAGGTCATAGCGGCGCCATCCGTGATGAAAAGGTTTTCAACGTCCCATGCCTGATTCCACTGGTTCAGAACTGACGTATTCGGATCACGCCCCATTCGAGCCGTGCCCATTTCGTGAATGCGGTTACCAGGTTTCGTCGGTTTGACAGGGTGGACGCGAATGTTTTTGAAATTCCCCTTGCGCAAAATATCTTCTGCATCCCTTGATGCGGCCTCAAGCAACGCAATCTCATTTGGCCCCATCCGCGCGTCCATAACCGGTAAAGGAATACCCCATTTATCCTTTTTCGTCGGATGAAGTGTCACCCTATTCTCGGGATCAGGTAAAACCTCCGCATAAGCATCTAATGTCACGGTCCAGCTCCCCGGGCGACGATTGGATTCTTTAAAGGCCTCACCAACCCCCGATCTTTCACCTGACCAACTTCCGCGGCCTGTATAAACTTGAAAGGCAAAGCCGCGCTTATAGGGCTGATCATAATTGGGGTAATTTCTGTAACGTGGAATATAAGTTTGCCCCGGATAGCGACCAAAAACATATCTATCATCAATGCCCCCTACCACGGCATCAGCCCGCGCGCCTGCTACATGATCCATCAGATTTCGGCCGACTTGGTCGGAACTATTCGCCAAACCATTCGGCATGTTCTCATTAGCGGATTGTAGTAAAATCGCGGCTGTATTGATGGCGGAGGCATTCAAGAAAACAACTCGCGCCGTATAGGTCTTTGTTTCTTTCGTTATTCTATCGATCACACGAACGCCTGTCGCTCGTTTAGTGTCCGGATCATAGGTAACAGAATGCACAATTGAATCAGGCTGCAAAGTCAAATTACCGGTGCGCTTGGCCGCCGGTAAGGTTGCCGAATTTGAGCTGAAATACGCTCCGTATGAACACCCTCTGAAACAATGATAGCGGGCTTGGCAGGGCCCACGCCCCAAGGCTTCATGTTCTGTCTTGGCCCGCGATAAATTCGCGACACGCCCGACAATTAACTGTCGGTCTGTAAAATTTTTTGATATTTCATCGCGCAAGGCTTGAGCGGCACAATCCATTTCGAACGGCGGCAGATAGACACCATCTGGCAATTGCCCCAAACCATCATTATTGCCCGATATGCCCGCAAAGGCTTCAACTTTGTCATACCACGGTTTCAGGTCTGCATAACGAATAGGCCAATCTACCCCCACACCATCTTCTTTATTGGCTTTAAAATCGTGATCCGAGAAACGATAACTCATACGCGCCCAGAGCAAACTCCGTCCGCCAACATGATAGCCCCTATACCACTCATAATCTGTACCGTTGGCGGTCTCATAGGGATGTTCGCTATCCTTCACCCAAAGATGTTTCGTACTTTCGAAAAAGACATAAACATCCTTCTGTCGCGCATAATGCGTATTGGCTTCATCAGGACTAACACGGTCAAGAAATTTTTTATCCCAAGGGTCAAGGTTATCCGAATAGTCTTTTGCGGGGTCGATATCCTTACCGCGTTCCAAAACCAATGTTTTTACACCGCGCTCGCACAATTCTTTGGCAACCCATCCGCCAGACATGCCTGACCCGACGACAATGGCGTCGAAATCAGGCATTACAGTGTGCCCGCCTTAAGGAGCTTGGCGGCATGATCCGCCGCTCTGGCTGAGAACGCCATATAGCTGATAGATGGGTTCTGACAGCCTCCCGAGGTCATAAAAGAACCATCAGTCACAAACAGATTGGGTACGTCCCAACTTTGGTTCCATTTATTCAAAACAGAGGTTTTCGGATCGCGCCCCATACGTGCTGTCCCCATTTCGTGGATACCATTTCCTGGCGGTGCCATTGTATCTGCCGTAATTGTGTCAGGGTCATCCGTGTCAATATCTGTGAACCCTGCGGCCTCTAACATGGCCCGTGTATCTCGCGTGGCCTGTCTCATCAGTTTCACTTCATTATCTCGATGTTTTTGATCAAGGATCGGCACGGGGAAACCCCACTTATCCTTCCGTGTTTTATGAAGTGTCACACGATTACGTTCATCAGGTAGGATTTCAGCAAAAGCAATCATACCCATAACCCAGCGACCGGGTGTTTGGTTCTTGGCTTTAAAATCCTGACCAACCCCGCCCTGCCAAATCGTACTGCGCCAATTTTCACGATAGATTCGGCCCTGGTAGCCGAAGCCGCGGATGAAGCCTTCCCCCTCTTCACTATGGTTGCGGAAACGCGGAATATAGAAACCGTTGGGACGTTTCCCATAGTGATATTTATCTTCAAAGCCGGGCATAACACCGTAACCACGGGCTCCGGCAACATGATCCATCAAGTTTCTTCCCAATTGACCTGAAGAATTAGCGAGACCATTTGCAAATTCTGCTGAAGCCGAATTAAGCAAAATAGACGTCGTCGGAATTGTACCCGCATTCAAAAAAATGACTTTCGCCGTGATTGTTTTGGTTTCATTTGTTTTGATGTTGACTGTATTGACACCCTTTGCCCGTTGGGTATGCGGGTCATAATCAACGGCATGGACAGCTGTGTCAGGAATAAGTGTCATATTCCCGGTGCGTTTAGCCGCCGGTAAAGTGGCCGAGTTAGAACTGAAATAGGCCCCGAATGAGCAACCACGATAGCATAAATCGCGGGCCTGACATTGCCCACGCCCCAAAGACAATTGTTCTTCTGTGGGTTGGGTCAGGTTAGCCACGCGACCCGGTATCACTTTTCGTCCCGGAAAAGCAGATTCTACTTTTTGCTTAAAGACTTCCTCGGCACAGGTCAGGTCGTGAGGAGGTTGAAAGACCCCATCAGGCAAAATTTCTAAGCCCTCCATAGAGCCTGAAATTCCGGCAAATCGTTCAACATGGTCATACCAAGGCTTCAACTCAGCATAGCGGACAGGCCAATCCACGCCGACGCCATCCGCCTTATTAGCCTGAAAATCAATTTCTGACATGCGGTAGCTTTGGCGTCCCCACATGATCGAGCGCCCGCCTTTATGGTAGCCCCGACGCCATCTGTAGTTTTGGCCTTCCGGCGTTTCGTAGGGATGATCATTATCCTTCACCCAGTAATGTTTGGTATTTTGGTTGAAGGCATAAACCTCGTGTTGGATAGGATAATCAGCCCTGTCTTCCGCGGAAGTTTTATCCAAATTCGGTGTATCCCAAGGGTCAACCATATCCGTATAATCTTTGACGGGATCAAGATCTCGACCGCGTTCAATAACCGCGACTTTAAAGCCGCGCTCTGCCATTTCTTTGGCAACCCAACCGCCCGACATGCCCGAGCCGACGACAATTACATCAAAATCAGCCATTATGTCGCCCAAGTCTTAGGATAATCAGCCAAGGGAACACAGCCCTTCCATTCCCCCGGGACGGGTTCATAGGCGAGCTCCTCTGTCGCGCCCGGTTCACTCATATAGTAAGCAGTCGCAATCGTGGTTTTCATATCCCTATAAAAGCGGTCATTAAGCCCTCCACCAAAGACTTTCGCATCATAAGCAGACAACTGCGTTTCTTTTGCTGCAGCATCTTTTCCGAGGAAATCGGGCAGTTTGGCAGAAAGAGCACGCAGACCCTGACGCCAATATCGTCGATAATCATCATCACCCCAGACTGTTGCGAGTGATTGTAATTGCTCCGGCACACCGGCTTCAACGGCTCCCGCCGTGTCCGTTTTCGGGATAATCGTGGCAGATAAAGCCGTCAGCATCGACATTTCGGCCTCTGTAAAGAAGCCTTTAAAGGACGCAAACTCAGTGTCGCCTAAATCCTTTTTGGCTCCGGTCTCCTCAGCCTTGCTACCGCAAGACGCTAAAGCCCCTGCGGCGGATATAGCCAAGAGACCCTGAATGGCCGAACGGCGTGTGGCATTAATATCACCCATTGTCAGAGCCTTTCATAATGGACTTCCTAAGAACGAAGAGAATGCCAAACGCCACAATCAAAATAATTGGGAACAACATGATTTTCGTAAGTGTAGCCTGCCCAGCCGCCAATTGGACAGCCTCCCCCGCGAGACCCGCCGCTTCTGCTTTTGCTGTTTCGCTATCAATCCACCCCCCGATGACGGGCTGCCACATAGCCAAGCCCATCATACCGATGCCACCGATTACGGACATACCCAAAGCCCCGGTTTTGGGGAGGTATTCTCCGACAAAACCGACCATGGTTGGCCAAAAATAACACACACCTAAGGCAAAAATAATCGCGCCGATATAAACTACGGCTCCACCTGCAATGCTGAGTACAAAGATGCCCAAAGTCGTCACTATAGCGGACATCAGCAGAACACCGATGGGGTTCAACGCATGAACTAAAGCTCCGGCAAAATAGCGGCCTACCGCCATAATACCCGTAATAAGAGCCACCACTAAGAGCGGGTTTGCACCAGATGAGGCACCAACAAGTTTCTCAGCCCATTGTTGCGTCCCGAGTTCTGATGTTGCCGTCAACGTCATTAGGATACACATGAATATGAAAAGCGGTGAAAACAGCGCTTTAATATTTTTCAGCGTATCGGTCTCATCCGTATTGTCTTCACGTACATTCGGGAAAACCGTCGTAAAGACCATATAACCGTAAATCAGTGTCGGAATAAGAATAACCGAAAGTTCGGCCTGCCAGCCAATATTGACGTCCATCCCTGCATTAATCTTTTTCAAAAAATAAGAAATCAGGACACCAATGGCGATCCCTCCCGGAAACCAGACATGGAAACGATTCAACATGGTCGTTTTATTGTTTGAATACATCCGCGCAATCATTGGGTTAGCCGCGGCCTCAACCGATCCATTGGCAAAACCGACAAAGAAAGTCGAAATCAAAAGCCCCGCAAATCCCCCGGCAAAAATCGTTAGTAAAATACCAAGTAAGTGTCCCAGAAAGGCCAGTATAAAGATGATTTTCGGGCCAATACTATTATAGACGAGCCCGCCCAACATTGTTGCTGCGGGAAAGCCTGCAAAAGCCATGAAGGTCATCCAACCCAATTGTTTATTGGAGAGAGAGAAGCCCTGCCCCAAACTGTCCATCATTCCGGCACGAATACCGAAAGTCAGAGATGTCACCAAAAGCGCAATACAACTCAAAACGAAAAGACGTTTCGGATTTATGCCCTCATTCATAGCCAGTGTTGTATCGACCATTTTTAATCCCCTTTATTTTCTGATACTTCAGAATTTAGTTTTTATCGTCTGACTTATGACAGCCCCAACATTTTTCGATTACTGTCCTTATCGGCTACGCCCCCCGCAAAATCGTCAAAGGCCTTATCCGTTACGCGAATGATGTGATCCGAGACAAATTTTGCCCCCTCGCGCGCTCCGTCTTCGGGATGTTTCAGCGCGCATTCCCATTCGACCACAGCCCAGCCATCGAAATCATAGCCTGTCAGTTTTGAGAAAATGGCTTTAAAGTCAATTTGTCCGTCTCCAAGCGAACGGAAACGACCCGGACGCTCGACCCACCCTTGATAACCGCCATAAACACCTGACTTTCCGTTTGGTCGGAATTCAGCATCCTTTACGTGAAACATTTTTATGCGATCGTGGTAATGGTCAATAAAGCTCAGATAATCGAGCTGCTGCAAAATGAAATGGCTTGGATCATAAAGGATATTGCATCGCGGATGCCCATCAACCTCTTCGAGGAATCGTTCAAATGTAGCCCCGTCATGAAGGTCTTCGCCGGGGTGAATTTCATAGCAAACATTCACACCGCATTCGTCATAATAATCCAAGATGGGACGCCAACGACGCGCCAGTTCGGCGAAGCCCTCTTCGACCAACCCGGCAGGGCGCTGTGGCCAAGGATACATAAAGGGCCAAACAAGTGCACCGGGGAAACTCACGGAGTTTGTCAGTCCTAACCTCTGAGACGCTTTCGCCGCAAACATGACTTGTTCAACAGCCCACTCCTGACGTGCTTGTGGCTTGCCATGTAAATGTGCAGGCGCAAAGGCATCAAAAGCTGTGTTATAAGCAGGGTGAACGGCCACTAATTGACCTTGGATGTGAGTTGACAATTCGGTAATTTCGACACCGGCCTCTTGGCATTTTCCCTTCAACTCATCGCAATAGTCTTGGCTTTCGGCCGCCAGTTTCAAGTCCATGCAAGCCGGGTTATCGGAAGGGATTTGAATACCTTTATATCCTGCATCAGCCATCCATTTCGCGGCATTTTCCAGCGTATCAAACGGCTTGTCCCCCATGAATTGCGCCAGAAAAATAGCTGGCCCCTTAATGGTCTTCATCGTTTAATCTCCGTCCAGACTGACTGATTGGCATTGCTTTCCAATAACGCCTCCACAAAGGCCATGCCGCGAATACCGGCCTCAATACCCGTCATAGAGCCTCCGTTTTCACGTAGAGCCTTGGCAAAATCGAGATAACAGTTCGCAAAAGCTTCGAGATACCCTTCCGGGTGACCCGGCGGCGTGCGGAAACCGTCCTGCGTTGATGGCGACAGATAGCCTTGTCCGGCACGTAGAATTTCCGTGGGTTTATCCAGATAAGTCCGGATTAGCGTGTTAGGCTCTTCTTGATGCCACTCTAGACCACCCGTTTCGCCATAGACCCGAATAGACAGGCTATTTTCATTTCCGACGCAGACTTGAGAGGCGCTTAACGTTCCTTTCACGCCGTCCTCCATACGAAACAAAGCTGACCCATCATCATCTAAACGCCTACCATCCACGAAAATTGATAAGTCCGCTGCAACATGTGTCATAATTTTACCGGTGACATATTCCGCCAGATTATGAGCATGGGTTCCAATATCCCCCATGCAACCGGAGCCACCTGAACGGGCCGGATCTGTACGCCAGTCCGCCTGCTTATTCTCGACCTCTGTCGCCAGCCATCCCTGAATATACTCAACGAAAACTTTTCGAACTTTGCCTATGCCACCTGTTTTAACAATTGATTTGGCCTCTCGAACCAATGGATAGCCAAGATAAGTATGGGTCAGGCCATAGGCTTTGCCCGATTTATAAACAATCTCACCGAGTTCTCTAGCTTCGGCAAAATTTAATGTTGCAGGCTTGTCTGAGAGAACATGAAATCCGGCTTCCAACGCTGCTTTTGCGACAGGAAAATGAACGTGATTAGGCGTTACAATCGATACAAATTCCATGCGTTGATCAATCGGTAAACGAGCCTCCGCAGTCATCATGGTCTCAAAATCAGGGTAGCAACGCTCTGAAGACAAGCCCAAAGCCGCACC
Source organism: uncultured Algimonas sp. (assembly GCA_964511495.1). Classification (GTDB taxonomy): domain Bacteria; phylum Pseudomonadota; class Alphaproteobacteria; order Caulobacterales; family Maricaulaceae; genus Litorimonas. The sequence continues at coordinate 161,361 of CAZEFT010000004.1, forward strand.
CGTTTGACGACAATTATCTGGATCTCGGGAAAATGCACCGCAGACAAGGTCTATCTGTCCATCAAGCCGTGCCGCCAATCTATGCACTTCACCAATAAACGCACCTTGGCCGCCACCAACCATACCCATTCGGACGGGCTTATATTGTACGTCGCCTGATGGCTGCGTCATTCTCTCCCCTTTGGCGACCTTGCCGCCCTTCGCTTATCAATTTAAGACTCAAAAAGACAGCGTTGTCATTAACGCTATAAAGATTGGTAAAGCAGCTCATGTCAAGGCTTAGCGTTCAGAAACCCTATCAAATATTCGCAGCATCCAAATTGCCATCATGTCGAATTTACCTATGATGGAGCTATGAAAACCACGAAAACCATCACTTTGTTTCTAACGACATTTACTATTTTGGGTCTGCAAGCCTGCGCAACAGCCCCGGATCCGGCAAAAGTCTGCACAGCAGAATGGATTACGCCGCGCACGGATAAGGCTATCAACAGAATTGAGTCAAAAACCCGCAAGGCGGTCAAAAACCTCGTAAAACTCGGCGAAGCATATGCCGATGGTAAAACGCCGGGTATGTTCACGATGATGCGTTTTCGCTCTTCCATCGATACTTTAAAAACCGAACTCACGGAGGGTCGCGGGATCACAGATATAAAAATGCTCGCAAAAACCTGTGATAACCCCGAAATTATAACAAAGGCAGTCAGAGAAGTTTTTGAAAAACAAGGCGTATCAGAACGCGTTTTGTCCCTCATGGACGATTTAAAGATTTTCCAAGATATTATCGAAGAAAATCTTGATGATATGGAAACACTTGAAACCTTGTAATGAGTAACCAGTGTTGAGACTGCCTTCTGTAAGCACTGCCATATTGACCATTTCAGTTGTGAAGCATAGAGGGCGGGCATGACTTACCGCATTGCAGCGCTTTACCATTTCACGGCCCTTCCTGACTTCAAAGCCCTACAGCCTTGGCTTTTGAAAATGTGTGAGATGTTGGAAATAAAAGGGACAATTCTCCTGGCTAAGGAAGGGATTAACGGCACAATCTCCGGCTCTCATGACGCGATTGAGCAAATTCTTTCATACTTAAGAGCTGATCCGCGCCTTAATGATCTTGATGCCAAATTCTCAGAAGCAGAAGACGCGCCATTTTACAGGATGAAAGTCCGATTAAAAAAAGAAATTGTGACGATGGGAGTCGAAAATATCGACCCTAACGATGTCGTCGGCACCTATGTCAATCCTGATGAATGGAATGACCTCATCACCGATCCGGACACCATCTTGATTGACACCCGCAATGACTATGAAGTCGAAATCGGAACTTTCGAAGGAGCCGTAAATCCCAACACCAAAACCTTTCGTGAATTTCCGCAATGGGTCGAAGAGAACCGGGAAGCCCTTTCTAAACCCAAAGTCGCTATGTTTTGCACGGGTGGTATTCGTTGCGAAAAAGCCAGCGCGTATATGAAACTGAACGGTTTTGAGAATGTGTATCACCTCAAAGGGGGTATTTTGAAATATCTCGAAACACAGCCAAAGGATGAGAGTCTCTGGAATGGTGAATGTTTTGTTTTTGATCAGCGCGTTGCCGTCAAACATGACCTTGAGCAAGGACAATATGATCAATGTTATGCGTGCCGCCATCCAATTACAGAGGCGGATAAAGCCTCACCGTTTTATCTGAAAGGAATCTCCTGCCATCATTGCCATGACACTATGAGCGAGGAACAAAAAACCCGTTTTGCGGAACGACAAAAGCAAATTGAATTGGCCAAGAAACGAGGCGAAACCCATATCGGGCGTAAAACAGAGAGTTCTCTATAAATAATGCCGCAAGCTATTCTCTATTCGTTTCGCCGATGTCCTTATGCTATGCGGGCACGCATGGCTTTGAACGTTTCGGGTCTAGATTATGAGCATAGAGAAGTCACTTTGAGGGATAAGCCTCAGACTATGCTAGAGGCCTCCCCAAAAGGCACTGTTCCCGTTTTCATCAAGACGGATGGAGAGGTCATTGATGAAAGCCTCGCCGTCATGAAATTTGCTCTGACTCAAAATGATCCCGAAAACTGGATGTGCGACAAGTCTGAAAAGACCGAACAGTTTATCAGTCAAATGGATAACAAATTTAAGTTTCATTTGGATCGGTATAAATATGCCAGTCGCTATAATGACGACGCCAAACGAGGTGATGTCGATTTAGTGCACCGAGCGAAAGCTGTCGAAATTTTGCAAGTTTGGGAAGACGCGTTGAGCCACAACACTTATTTACTCGGCGACACTCCAAGCCTTGCGGACATCGCCACCTTTCCTTTTATCCGTCAGTTTGCTGCAACCGATCGGGAGTGGTGGGATTGTCGCCCCCTGCCCCATATTGCTGACTGGCTTGATAGCTTTCTAAGCTCTGACAGATTCAAAACGATTATGAAGAAACACCCACTCTGGTCACCTGATAAATAAAGAACTGCCTGAATTGGGAATATAAAACTCATAAATTGTTTTCGCCAATGATTCCTCCACAACCAAAACGCGTTATCAACACGCTGTTTCGGCATTGCGCTTGTGGGAATCACAAAGCTTCATAGTGTTTAAATGTAGATTCGCTTGATTTTGAGGCTGCCAACGTAATGACATTCGCAGACCATAGTTTTATCCGCCCGGCCCCCACTCTAAATGGGATGGATGCTTTTAGGGGCAATCCTATAGCTGTTTTCGAACGGCTTTCATTGGCCGAAGGCTATGATTTAGAACGAAAAGCAGACAATGAAATCGAACTTTCAATTCCAGGACTTTGGTGCGACCATAATATTAGCGTTATTTGGAATAGTGCCTCTGAGCACGTTCAGTGTTTTCTAATGTTTGACAGTAAAATACCCGGTGGTCGATCTAATGATTTGTGTCGCCTTATTTCCCTTATTAATGAGAACCTAGCCGCCGGTCATTTTGAATATTCCGATCAATTTAAAACCCTCGTTTATCGCAATGCTCTTAGCCTCAAAGGCGGAGCGAAGCTCAAGATTGAACAGGCGATGGATCTGATTGCCAATGCTTTGGACGGAGCCGAGCGGGGCTACCCGGCCTGCCAATATGTTGTGTGGGCCGGAAAATCACCTGAAGACGCTTTAAATTCTGCCCTCATGGATTTGGCGGCCTTTCCATAAAACGTCGTCTAAATCGGCAAAGAAATAATCGCACGTAAGCCTTTCTGAGGGCTTTCATCCAATTTCAATGTACCGCCGTGTAATTGAACAATGTCGCGGGCAATAGCTAAGCCCAGACCCACACCTTCAATATTTTGGCTCCGCGCGCCGTCTAAACGACTAAAAGCGCGAAAAGCCTCCTGACGTTTTTCTTTCGGAATGCCTGGCCCATTATCATCAACGTAAATTTCAACATGTGTGGAAGACGTAGATACAGACAACTCTGCTCCATTCGCATATTTAACACTGTTATTGATGAGGTTGTCCAGACAGCGCTGTAAAGCAACAGGACGTAATTCTAAAGACAGGTCAACCGGAACCAACTCGGGCTCAAATACAACATCCTTACCTTGAGTCACCGCCTCTAAATAGCGTCCCAAATTAACAGTCTCGGGACGTTCCTGTTCTAGACCTCTGGCAAAATCAAGATAGCCATTGAGCATGTTCTCCATCTCAATAATGTCGTCTTTCGCGGCCCTTACTTCTTCACTTTCTTCCTGCATCGCGAGTTGTAATTTCAACCGCGTTAAAGGGGTTCGGAGGTCATGTGACACCCCGGCCAACATCATGGTGCGTTGCTCCATATGACGTTGGATCCGACTGCGCATTTTTAAAAAAGAATGTCCAGCTCGCCGGACTTCGGATGCCCCTGATGGTTTGTAGCCTCCAAGTGTTTGTCCCTTACCATAAGCATCCGCTGCATCTGCCAATTCTCGAATCGGGCGAGCTTGATTGCGAATAAAAATGATTGAGACCAATGTCAGCAGAACGGTCGCTGTGATTAGCCAAAATATGAAAACAAAGCCTGTCGGGGCAAAAACACGCTCTCTTGCAGCAATAAATCGCAAATACCCACCATCCACCTTGACCCGTATATCAATATGATTGGGGTAACGCGTTGTATCAAACCAAAACGGGTCTTTCAGACTTTCGTTGAGTGATTTACGAAGTGTTTTATCAAGAGTTGAAAAAAACATCTGCCGGCGCTGACTGATAGGCAGGCTTTCCCCTTCACGAAAAACGACAGACAGCTGCATTTCAGGGCGTAAAAGCGTATCAAGTTCTTCCGCTCTGCTGACACTCGCCTCTTCTTTAAAAAGAGTCGTGGCCACCGCTATATCGGCTGCTACACTGTCCGATAAGTTAGCGGTTACTCGCGCCCAATGGGCATTGAAGAAAAAGTAAGCGACAGCAATTTGCATGACCGCAATGGGCAACATAATGATAAGCAGAGCTCGCCCAAACAAGCTCTTCGGCAAATAACGCTTAAATATCATGATGCGCCAGACATAACTTAGTCAACAGCCTTACAAATCAGACGGTAGCCTTGTCCGCGGACCGTTAGAACATATTCAGGCTCTGCGGGGTTGGTTTCAATTTTGCGACGTAAGCGCGTAATTTGCACATCGACTGCCCGATCAGATGTAGCATTGATGTTTTGGGACAATTGGAAACGGGACACCGTCGCCCCGCCCTGCTTCGCCAAAATATTTAGCAAAACATCCTCACCCGTCGTTAATCTCACCCGCGAACCGTCCTTGGACAGAATACGCGTCGGAACATCATAACTATAAGGACCAAAGGTGACGATTTGAGATAAAGGCGCTTGCCCGCTTCGTCGGAAGATATTGTCAATACGAAGCAGTAACTCTTCGGGCTCAAAAGGCTTGGAGAGATAATCATCCGCCCCTGCTTTTAATCCGGTAATACGATCTTCTACATCACCTTTCGCTGTGAGCAAAATAATAGGAATATCGCTTCCTTCCCGCAGGTTGCGGGACAGACTCAACCCATCTTCTCCGGGCATCATCACATCCAGAATAATAAGATCAAACTCCAGACCTTTCATTTTCAACCGCGCCGTTGCCGCATCTTCGGCAACAGAGGTGCGAAACCCTTGACGATTGAGATATTTCTGCAAGAGCAGACGAATACGGTTATCGTCATCGACAATCAAAATATGGGTATTTTGTCGCTCAAGCTCGCTCAATCCGGTTGATGCCATCAATAATTTTCCTCAATCAACGCGTTTCGCATATTGACTTACTTTCTATCTAGGTAAGAATGGCCGTAAATGCAGTGAGCCGCAAGAATGTCTTGCGGCTTTTACGATTATAAGGTCAGGCAATGATAGAAAAAGCATATCATGATCGTGATGGTCACATCTGGATGGACGGTGAATTTCTGGATTGGCGTGACACAAAAGTGCACATCCTGACCCATTCCTTACATTATGGCTCAGCCGTTTTTGAAGGGAATCGGGCCTATGGCGGAGAGATTTTTCGATTATCAGATCATTCACAACGCTTGAAGAACTCTGCCAATATTTTGGGATATGAAATCCCTTATTCTAAAGAGGAAATTGACAAAGCCTGTATTGATGCTCTGACCGACTCTGGTCTGAAAGATGCTTATGTTCGTCCAGTTGCTTGGCGAGGGTCAGACATGATGGGCGTCGCCTCTAAAAACAATAAAATTCATCTCGCTATCGCGTGTTGGCATTGGGGCAGTTATTTTTCTGACAAAATGAAAGGTATCCGCCTTTGCATTTCAGACTGGAAACGCCCTGCACCCGATACAAGCCCCTGTAAATCAAAAGCCGCAGGGCTTTATATGATTTGCACATTGGCCAAGGATAAAGCTGCGGCAAATGGGTGGGATGATGCATTGATGTTTGATTATAAAGGCCGTGTTGCCGAATGTACCGGTGCACATATTTTCTTTATCAAAAATGATGAATTACATACCCCAACAAATGACATACTTCTCGAAGGCATTACCCATGACAGTGTGATCAAACTCGCCGAAGCCAAGGGTTATAAAGTCCACAAACGCGATATTATGCCCGAAGAAATGAAAGATTTTGATGAATGTTTCGTTGTCGGAACGGCAGCTGAGGTCACGCCAGTTCGAGAAATTGATGGCATTCAATATACGCCCGGGAAAGTCTGCGAAGATATGGTCGGCGCTTATGACGATGCCGTAAACGGGCGCGGTCTCCTTAAATTTTAAAAATTTGAATCCGCAAATTAGGATAATCTAAGTCTGATTAATCCTTAAGCGCCGCACGGAAATATAGCGAGCCCGTGTAAACCGATAATATGGCAGCCAACCAGAGGAAGCTCAGCCCAATCCATTTTGTCCAAGACTTTGTGTCAGGAATCACAGAGTCGATTGGCAGGTAACTCGTGCTCAAAATCCAAACCAAAAGCACGGCTATGGCAAGCATTTCAAAAGCTGTTTTCCATTTTGCAAGTTTTGTAGGCGGCATGACGCGGCCGGTAAGCGCGGCATGTTCGCGGGCTCCCGAGACTAAAATGTCACGGAAAATGATTGCTAAAGACGGAATGAGAAATAGTGGATTGCCTAAAGCAGCGATTGAAAAGGCAATAAGACATCCCGCTACTAAGAGTTTATCGGCAATTGGATCAATCATACGACCAAAGCCGCTCACCACCTTCCACTTACGCGCTAAATAACCATCCAGAAAGTCTGTGAGAGCGGCAAAAGCGAATAACCCAAGTATGACCCAAGCTCGACCAAAAAAGAGATTCCACCGAAAAGCAAGCGAGAGAATACCCGTAATCAGGAAGGGTATCATCAGAATACGAAGCGTGGTTAAGGCATTGGGCACCCAATGCAGCGAATGTCTTTGGGCCGGAACGCTTAGGCTTGCATCAGTCATCTAAAGACCCGTATCAAAAATTGTTTCGTCTGAAGCATCGTCCAACTCAGCCCCAGAATGCGGGGGTGTTCTGAATATCTTCACGGCTGTGACGATGGACAATATCGCCGCGACCCACAATAAGACCTGCCCGGTTCCCCAAATCCATGGCGAAGAAGAGTTGAAAACTTCCATCACATTTGATTCGTCTGCCCGATATTTATCAAAAGCCTGTGTTAGCCAAGGTGAGCCAACCAAAATACAGACTGCCAACATGGAAATTCCTGACTTGGAATTACCTAAAAATGTATCAGGCCAACCATAACGGGACATTTCGAACCCTTTTGCTAAGCCCACCATGATTTCGCGGAAAATCAAAATACAAGCTGGAACCAGAAATGGCCATGCCAGCATGTTCTCGCGTGATATAACGGCCAGTAAGGCCAATAAAGTGCCGATCACCAAAACAGTATCCGCCGCATCATCCGCCCAACCAAATTTACGATGAACGGCTCGGGCCGATCCGCCAAAATAATCGTCAAAGATATCTGTGAGAGCAGCAATAATAAACAAAATGGAGGCAAAAATAGCCATCTGGGTTTCAGGCCAATAAAAAAAGATAATCGCCATAATCACAGGCGTCGCCAGAATACGGATAAGCGTAAGCCCATCGGCAAAAGCGCCGCCCACTTCAGCAGGGCTGACAGTGTTATCGTCATTTATATCTTGGTGTATGTTCATTTCAGCCTCCGACATAAGTTAACTTAACAGGAAACCTTATAGAATGGAAACCGGCAGAGGCGATTTTACCTTTCATGGAAATAATCATGAATTGAGCCTGCTAAACGTTGATTAATCCCTTCAACAGATGACAACTCATCAACGGAGGCGCCTTTAACAGCCTTGGCAGACCCAAAATGCGCCAATAAGGCTCTTTTTCGCCCTGGCCCCACGCCAGGAATGTCGTCGAGCGGACTCTTTTTTATATCTTTCTTCCGACGAGCCCGATGGGTACCAATGGCAAAACGGTGCGCCTCATCCCGCAATCTTTGTAGATAATAAAGTGCAGGTGTTCGCGGCGGCAGGCAGAAAACAGGACGGTCATTCATAAAGAAGTTTTCGCGCCCCGCATTTCTGTCAGGTCCCTTAGCAATACCGACCAAAGTCGTACGCCCCAAAACGCCTAACTCTTTCAAAGTCTCAGTGACGACTGATAATTGCCCCTTCCCGCCGTCAATCAGAACCAGATCCGGCCATTCAAGCGTTTTGTCTTTGGCCAAACGTGAAAAACGACGCCTAAAAACTTCGCGCATCATGGCATAATCATCTCCCGGCGCTGTCTCTTCATCTTTGATGTTGAAAGTTCTGTAGTCGCGCTTTTGAAACCCGTTTGGTCCGGCCACAATGAAAGCTCCAATAGCGTTGGTGCCTTGAATGTGGCTGTTATCATAGACCTCGATCCGTTCCGGAGGAGCATCCATGCCAAAAATGTCCTGCAATTCCGCCAATAGCTTGGTCTGAGTGGCCGTTTCGGCCAGTTTGCGACCGTGGGCTTCTTGCGCATTGGTCACGGCCATTTCCACCAATTTCTTTTTCTCGCCTCTCGCAGGTTGATTTATCGTAATTCTACGCCCTGATTGAGCCGTGAGAGCTTCCTCTACCAAGGCATGGTTGGGCAGAGCGTCGCTGACAAAAATTTGTTTCGGTATTGGCTTATTGGCGTAAAACTGAGCGATAAAGGCTTCAAGAACATCGCCTACAGTTTCGTCTTTACTGTGCCTTGGAAAATGCGAACTATTTCCCCAATTTTGACCGGCGCGAAAGAAAAAGACTTGAATACAACTTTGGCCGCCACCGGAATGAAGACCAATAACATCTCCATCAGAAAAGGTCATCGGGTTCATCCCACCTGCTGTTGTGCTCACCTTTGCCATGGCTTGAATCCGATCACGGAGCTCTGCCGCTTTTTCGTAATCCAACGCCTTAGCAGCCTCGTTCATTTCAGCAGATAGGCGTTGACGAAGGGTGTCAGATTTTCCTTTCAGAAAATCCTCTGCATCGCGAATGAGAGTCTCATAATCAGCGATGGAAATTTCACCCGTACAGGGTGCAGAGCATCGTTTGATTTGGTGTTGTAAACAGGGACGTGTGCGTGTTTCATAAATACTGTCGGAACAATTTCGCAATCGAAAAGCCCGTTGCAGAGTGTCCAATGTTCGGTTTACTGCGCCCGCACTTGCAAAAGGGCCGTAATAGTCCCCTTTGATGTTTCTAGCGCCGCGATGCTTATTCACCTGCGCTGCTTCATGGTCTTTGCGCACTAGAATATAGGGAAAGCTTTTATCATCACGCAAAAGAATATTATAGCGCGGTTTCAACCGCTTAATGAGCGTCGCCTCAAGTAACAAGGCTTCTGTTTCCGTCGCACAAACGACGAATTCCATTTCGGTTGTCGCCCGAATCATTCGTCGAATACGTGTCGGATGGCGATCATATTTCGTGTAGGCCGATACGCGCTTCTTGAGGTCTTTTGCCTTACCGACATAGAGCACAGTGCCGTGCTCATCCATCATACGGTAAACTCCTGGCTTTGTCGGCAGGCGCGAAACATAATCAGCAATGCGCTTGGTACCGACCAGTGGAGCTTGCTTCGTGTCAGAAGATGAATCTGTTTCGGACATGAGTCCTCATTAGGCACTGTCAGAAGAAACTGCAAACATCTCCAACACAGACAGATCTACGCGCTCCAAGGCGATTTGATGCGTTGCCTCCAAAACGACTTTCGGGGCTTTTCCGACTTTATAGGCTTCGCGCCAACGTTCCAAACAGAGGCACCACCGATCCCCTGCTTTCAGACCCGGAAATTCATAATGTGGAATGGGTGTAGAAAGGTCGTTACCTTCTGATTTAGAAAACGCCAGAAATTCATACGTCATGATCGCGCAAACAATATGTCGCCCTTGGTCCGAGGGGCCTGTTTCGCAACACCCATCGCGGAAAAATCCTGTCATGGGGTTTATAGAACAGCTTTCCAGCGGCATTCCCAAAACGTTCAGACTGTCTGACATAAAATCCGACCCCGCTCTAACGGATATTCCGTCGTCGCAGAATTTCGACACCTGCAGCCTCTGCTTTACGTAACGCCTGTGGCTTCGAAATACGTACCGCGCAGCTTTGAACGCGACTGTCAAATTCAAGCGCCCAATCTGCAATCCGCTCCGCTAATGTTTCAACCAATTGAACATGGGCTTCCAACGCCAATTCTTCGGCCTTCTCTGCGACAACACCGTAATCCAGCGTCTCATGAAGACGGTCTTCTTTCGGCGCGTCCATACCGCTCATATCAAGTTCGATATCCACAATAATCGGCTGAGTTTCTTCGTGCTCATGCGGATGCACGCCAATTGAGGCTTGTATCAACAAACCTCTCACAAAAATACGGGTCGTCGGCTTTAATCCCTGCCTGTCTTTTAATCGACGATAGATAGAATTTCTGGCCACAACTAACTTCCGTTTTCCAATTTAATATCAGGCGTTTCCCAACGCAAATGCTGCCCGCCATCGACGGCAAGGAATTGCCCTGTCACGGCAGAGGCGCTCAACAGATAATGTACCGCCTGTAAGATCGTGTCAGGTGGAGAACCCATCCCTAATAGGGTTTCTGCCGTTTCTTGAGCGAAATCAGCCTGTGTTTGCCCGGCATTTTGTAGCACGGGACCCGGCCCGATGGCATTAACGCGAATATTGGGGGCCAAAGCTTGGGCTAATGTTTTGGTCGCCCAATGCAATCCGGCTTTGGATAAAGAATAAGAGAAAAATTGCGGATTCGGTTTAAGGACGCGTTGGTCGATTAAATTGATAATCGCCCCACCCTTTGGAGCTTGTTTGGCAAAATCTTGCGCCAATAATATCGGTGCGCGTAAATTTGCATCCATATGATAATCATAGCTGGCCCGACTCATCTCCTGCCCCCCAAATTTGGTTGGTGCATTTATGCGGTCGTCCTGAAAGGTCGATGCATTATTAATCAGTGCCGATATAGGACGCCCTGACATTTCAGCTGCTCGTGCAATTAGCGTGTCACATTGCTGAGGCACGGAGAGGTTTGCCTGCACCGCAAAAGCTTCGCCGCCGGCATCACGCAACTCATTGACCAAATTCTCGGCCTTATCCGCACTACGGAAATAGTGGATAATAACGGCCCAACCTTTGGCCGAGAGCCCTCGCGCCAAGGCGGCTCCCACACGCGCTGCGCCACCGGTTATTAAAACCGTTTTATCCATCTGTGTTGATACGGTAACGCGCCCGTTCGCCACAGGAAGGACGCCCGACTTCCACACAGACAAGCCCTGGTAATTTGGGTGACAGACGTTCGAATATCCACAGTGCGATCTGCTCTAATGCGGGTTGCTCCAACCCTTCAATTTCATTCAAGAGCGAATGATCAAGCGGAGCAACGACCTCTTTAACAATGTTTTCGATTTTCCAAAGGTCACGTATCCACCCCTTATCAGATTGCGCGTCACCCCGGACGACAACCTTCCCTTTGAAAGAGTGGCCGTGAATATGTTTAAACAGATCATTCGCATCGGGATGGCCGAAATAGTGGGCGGCCTCGAATTGAAAGTCCTTCTCGATTTCAAGATAGGCTGACATGTCAGTGACGCCTCACGGGTTACGTCATGCTGCGGGCGATCGCCAACATATAGAGGATATAGCCCAAAGTGAAAACGGCTCCGGTCTTACGCCCGATAGATTTGCGACTTAACACATAAATCATAAGCGCCAGAGTGACGGCCAACATGACCCACATATCAAAGACGAGCAGTTGCCGCTCGACCATTACGGAACCTGACATCGCCGCAGCGCCCATAACGGCCAAACTGTTGAATATATTTGAACCGAGGACGTTACCAATCGCCACTTCAGAATGGCCGCGATAGGACGCGATAACGACAGTAGCTATTTCCGGCAGCGAGGTACCAATCGCAATTATAGTTAAACCAATAATCGTTTCCGAAACACCGAAAGCGCTGGCAATTTTCTGCGCGTTTTCGACAATCATCCATCCGCCTAAGACAAGGCCCAAAATGCCCAAAGCGACCCAAAAGAGTGACAGCCCGATATTGGTCGGCAGACCATCTTGACCCTCGTCAATCTCCGCCATTTCTTCCAATATCGGATCATGTGCTCCCGCTTTTGCGAGAGTGAACATCCAAGTCAGATAGATAATAATACCCACGAACAAGATGGCACCTTGCCAGAAAACCATCGGATTGCTGATAAAAGCTAAGGTAATCAGCGAAATAGTCGCGACCAAACAGACAAAGCTATTGCGGGCGACACCGCTTATATTCGTAGGTATGGCCATAATCAGCGCGGGTAGACCTAAAGCCATAAGGATATTGGCGATATTAGACCCAACCACATTACCGATGGCAAGTTGCCCGACACCGTCCAAAACGGCCTGAACACTCACGACCATTTCAGGCGCAGAGGTACCAAAAGCCACGATTGTCAAACCAACGATGAGTGAAGGCACACCCCAATGCCGCGCCAAAGCAGCGGCACCCCGGACCATGATGTCACCCGCAATGATGAGAATGACAATGCCGAGGAGCAAAAGTCCAAATGTCAGAAACATGAAGGGTTGACCTTAGTCGAAGCGTTTATAATCTAAAAAGTTCAAAGTTCCGAAAATAATGGTAACAAGAGCAAAGGCGAAAAGCGCAGGGTCAACTGAGAAACCGAAAACTTTGATACCGGCTTGGACAAAAGAAAACATGACTATATTCCTTGTAGTGAGTCTGCGGTAACAGACATCTGACGTTGCGGCTCTATAAACGGGTTAGACGAAAAGTCCAAGTGTGCGAATGCGCTTTCGCCACTAATCTTTGCAGAATGGTTAAAGGGAATGACATGGCAGAAATCATAGGGGTTGGTGGTATATTTCTTAGATGCAGAAACGTGAGCGTTTATCGCAAGTGGTGGGCAGACGTGATGGGGTTAGACATTACGGATTGGGGCACATTTGAGTGGGAGTCTCCCTCGACGTCACGCTCGATGTTGAGCCCCTTTGCAGATGACACTGACTATTTCGCCCCCTCAAAAGAACGGGTGATGATAAATTTACAGGTTGAGGGCGTCCCTGCCCTCATTGAAAAGGCTAACGCGGGCGGTGCTGACGTGATTGGAGACATTCAAAACACAGAATACGGTATTTTTGGTTGGTTTATTGACCCGGAGGGTTACAAGATAGAGTTATGGGAAGCGCCTGAAGCGTAACCTGACAATTTAATAATAGAGGACACACTATGTTCGGAATGATCCCTTTCGTAAAAGCGGCCGGTAAAGGCTTGGGCAATTTATTTGGAAAAAACAAAAAAGAAGCTGAGGACACGCTCAAAAAAGAAGTCGACGGATTCGGCTTAGACACATCCGGTGTTGATATCGCCCTGAATGAAGATGGGACGGTAAACGTATCTGGCGAAGCCATCAGCCAGGAAATGAAAGAGAAAATCATTTTGGCCGTAGGCAATGTTGAAGGCGTTGGCGGTGTAAATGATGCAACGAAAGCCAAAGTTGGCGGACGCGAATCACAATTCCACACAGTCGTCAGCGGGGATACACTCTCAGCGATCTCTAAAAAATACTATGGCACATGGCGTCTTTACCCTGAAATTTTTGAGGCCAATAAGCCCATGCTGTCTGACCCTGATAAAATCTATCCCGGTCAGGTCCTGCGTATTCCGGCAATCAGCACGGCAACATCATAAGACTTTTACAGCTTTTAACTGCATGAAAACGGGTCGCCTCAGGCGGCCCGTTTTATTTTGCCTATTCGTCAAAAGTTTAGTCTCAAAGAGACAGAGGCGGGGCTGTTTGAGCCTGAAAGAAAGAGAGAAACCTTCCAGACATCAAAGAGCCTCCGCCCTGCTACGTGCCCTATTATCGGCCTACTCGGATGACAGACCCGTCAGGGGGGACGCACGCAAGATTTGTATTACCCGAAAGCGATTGAACTCAGTCTGAACATCTTGGTTGTGCGATGTTCATATAGGTGAGCAAGCTGTAATGTAGCCGTGACCAAGAAACAGCAGGCTTTCACCATCCAGAATGCCAGACATTCCGTAAAAGTTTTACACACTCTGAAAAGTTCAAAATACCGACAAAACTCGACTATATGACGACCAAAATTTCATTCAACAAGGGTGAGCAACCTATTGAAAATGCGCCTGTAATCAAAATTACAGAGCAGCTCCACTGCATACCTCAACACTATCTCAGCTATGCTCATTCGAGAGAAACTATTGAGAAAATTCTCAGCAATATTACATGTGATGATCGCTATTTGCTATTTGTGGATGAGGATGGCGATGTTCCTTTCATACAAGTTGGCATTATTGGCTATGACAATTACAAAACAAAACAAAAGCAACCGGGTAAGAAGATTGTTTTTGGTCGAAAATGGCGAGTAGAGCCAAATCTCCCAACATCCGAGATTATACAGACAGCCTTCTTGGCAATTAAGAAAGCGGCTGAACATGAACTCCGTGAGAAATTTGTATTGATAACAGAGGCGCCGATTGGACAAAGCCGTAAAACAACGCCGTTTAACTCTCACCGCGATTTACCATTGTTGTGTCGCTACAAAGACACACTGGCAAAAGCGTCGTCCCGACCCGTCTCAGTTGAAACTATGATATCAAAGATCAAATTCAACAACGGTCACTTCGTTTCCATTGGCCAAGAGAAAAGAGCGACAGGGCAATGGATTGTCGATTTAAGGTATGAGGGAAAAAATGATTTCGGTCTGAATAACGGTGAAATACTGACATTCTTACTGCCAGAACTGACAGAAGATAGCTTACTTCACGGCCTGATGCGGACTCTTATTGAAAAGAGCGAGCAATTCATTGATGAACATTTTAAATTTCGTAATTTTGCCCTCTTCAGTCAGAAAAACTCAATTTCAGAAATAGCCAATCTATCTTTGATTATTCGAGGTTCACAATCAGACGAGAATTGTCTCAATGCGCATTTTGATGCGAGTTTCGCTCAAGAGCAATACGACACAGATGCGAGCCGTGTCCCGACACTCAATAATAGTGACTATTCAAACGCATTGAGACGCAAGATTAAAACGCTAAATATTCGTGCAGGCTTTTGCCCGGAATAGTTTTATGACTTTTTAGGCGGCACTTTTTTCGCGGGTGTCTTTCGCGTAGATTTTTGGACGGCTTTCAAAGCTTCAATCTCACTCAAAGCTTTGTCCAAACGCGCTTTCAGCACTTCGTGTTCGTCACGACTCACCAAATCCATATCAGCAATGAACTTCTCAGCTTGTGAGCGGGTCATAGCTTTCATTTCATCACCCACGCCTTTTAACGCACCTGCGGCATTGGTAATCAGGTTTGAGAGGTCTTCGAGGGGGCGCGATTTACTTTGCATAATGCTCTCTCTTTACATAGCTGTCGTTAGACATGTGTTTTGCTTTGCCTCATAGATAAGGACGGGTTAGAGCAAAATCCAGATGCAAAGTGTTATTGCTGTTCAAAGACAGCTATTCAACAAAAGAGACAACCATGTTCAGCACGCTTATGGCCAATATCTTCTTTGCCGATATATATGCCATTACCTTTCCCACATGGCTGGACGATGAAGTTTTCTCAATCGGCCGCTTTTCCGTAAAGTGGTACGGGTTAGCCTATTTGGCAGGTGTTTTCGGCGCATATTTATACGCGGCCAAGATAACCCAACGCAAAGATATTTGGGTTTCGGGTCAAGTCACGCGCCTCCCTGAAACCATCCCAAATAAAATTATGCTTCAGGATCTGATGTTTTACTGTCTGCTCGGCATCATTATCGGCGGCCGTTTGGGTTACATTATCTTATATTCGACCTCGACAATTTGGGAAAACCCGATCGAAATTTTCAAAATTTGGTCTGGCGGTATGAGTTTTCACGGCGGCTTTTTGGGCGTTGTCGTGGCCTGCGCCTATGCCAGTTGGAAGCTTAAAATCGACAAATTCCGCATCGGGGATATGGCCAGTATCGGCGCGCCTATCGGCTTGGGCCTCGTCAGATTGACAAACTTTATGAATCAAGAGCTTTATGGCCGCGTTACGGATGTACCTTGGGCTTTTATATTTCGGACAGATGATACCAGTTTACCCCGGCACCCTAGCCAACTTTATGAAGCTTTCTTAGAAGGCTTGGTGTTATTCCTAATCCTTCGGTTTATGATGATTCGATTTAAAGCTCTGACAAAACCCGGATTGATTTTTGGTGCGTTGATGTTCTTTTACGGTTTGTTCCGTTTCGGCGTCGAATTTGTCAGAGAGCCTGACAATATTCCACAGTTCGAGCCCCTTACACGCGGAATGGCTTATTCTCTACCCATGGTCTTTGTTGGTTCAGCGTTGATGCTTTGGGCAGCGAAACGCCCACCTGTCTCGCCTAAATATCCCAAAGCTGATACGTCTAAATAAGCAGGTTCCAAATGGAAACGACGCTTTCCAAACGTCTTAAAGCTCTCATTCGTGAGACAGGTCCGATAAGTGTTGCGGAATATATGGCCTATTGCCTATTGGATCCAGTGGACGGATTTTACCCGACACGCGATCCGTTGGGCAGTGACGGAGACTTCATAACAGCCCCCGAAATCAGCCAAATGTTCGGAGAAGTCTTAGGTCTATTTGTCCTGCAAAGCTGGATAGATATGGGCAAGCCCGAAGAGGTCTACCTCATTGAACTCGGCCCGGGTCGCGGTGTTATGATGAGCGATATGCTCCGCGCCGCCTGTTTAGACGACGGCTTTGCCAAAGCTGTTCGCATCGTTCTTATCGAAGCCTCTGCGGCATTGGAGGCCGTTCAGGGACAAACTCTGGGGGCATATGGAATACCCGTGACTTGGGTGAAATCTCTCACAGAAGCCCCTCAAGGCGCGTCAATCATCATCGGTAATGAATTTCTTGACTGCCTTCCTATTCGTCAATTTATTCAACGCGATCCCTTTGCTGGGACAGACGGATGGCATGAACGTCATGTCGGGTTGAGCGACAACGGCACCTTTCGCTTTGAAATCGGTCCCGAACCCATTGGCGAGACCGCTAAGAGTTTCCTTCCCCCCGGACACAGTGAGGCAAAACTGGACGAGTTGTTGGAAGTGTGTCCATCCGCACACCAAATAGCCGAAGAGATCAAAGATCGTTTCAATCAAGACAGTGGCCGCGCACTGTTTATTGATTACGGCCCGGAAACAACGGAATTTGGAGATACTTTACAAGCGCTCAAACAGCATAAAAAAATTGGTGTGTTTGAACAACCCGGCGAAAGTGATCTCACGGCACGCGTCGACTTTGAGGCCTTTATCACTTGTGCAACATCGCATGGCCTTGGAACGTATGGGCCAATTGAACAAAGAGAGCTTTTATCAAAGCTTGGATTGGAAATGCGGGCGGTTGCACTTGCCCGTGCTAAGCCTGAGTCAAAGCCTGTTATTGCGCGACAGCTTCACCGCCTGACAGATGAAAGTGAGATGGGTCAACTTTTCAAAGCCGTCTGCCTGCAATCACCTGATCTCCCTACCCCTTTGGGATTTAGAGCCACATGATAAAAACATTCAAAACGCACTCACTTTTGCAGTCAACCCATGGTTTTTTCGGACGACAAGGCGGCGTGTCTCAGGGTGTCTATGACAGTCTGAATGTTGGTGAGCGTTCCGAGGACGATCCAGCCCATATTAAAGAAAACAGGCGCCGTGTGGCAGAAGCACTCGGTGCAAAGGCGCTAGTGAGTCTTGCGCAAATTCATTCCGATAAAGTCGAAATCATTACGGAACCACCCGAAACATTAGTCGAAGCCGATGGCTTGGTCACGAAAGCTAAGGGCATAGCGATTTCGGCGCTCTCCGCTGATTGCGGCCCCGTTCTTTTCGAAGACTTAAAGAACGGCGTTATTGGGGCCTGCCATGCGGGATGGCGTGGGGCTTTGGGCGGCATTATCGAGAGCACAGTCGCAGCCATGTGCGAAACTGGCGCGAAAACATCTGAAATTTGTGCCGTCCTTGGTCCGTGTATCAGCCAATCCAATTATGAAGTCGGCGATGCTTTTAAATCCGAATTTATGGAGATAGACGAAGACTATACGCGGTTTTTCAGCAGCCCTGAAACAGGCATACCGCATTTCGATCTCCCCGGTTTTATCCTTTCTCGACTTAAAGCAACCGGCGTTACACAGTGCGACTGGATAGGCGATTGTACCTATGGTGATGAAGACCTCTATTTCAGCTATCGCCGCAACACACATCACGGTCTGACAGGCTATGGTCGGAATATTTCCGCTATAATCCGCAAGTGATTCACGCTTAGGCCTAGACTCTCTCAATCGGGCTGACTAAGGCTCGGCTAACACGACCGGGCGGTATGCGCCGACCCTTGATACGGATTGACATCATGAAGCTTATCAGTGGCACTGCCAATGAAGCCCTAGCAAGCGAGATTGCGGATTTTCTCGATATTCCGCTGACATCGGTGGATATTGAACGCTTTAGAGATCAAGAAATCTTTGCTCGAATCAATGAAAATGTCCGCGGCGAAGATATCTTCCTCATCCAGCCAACATCTGCCCCCGCCAATGACCATTTGATGGAGCTACTCATTCTTATTGATGCGCTCGTCCGCGCTTCAGCTCAAAGAATTACTGCTGTTATTCCTTATTTCGGTTATGCTCGGCAAGATCGTAAAACCGGCGGCCGAACACCCATTTCAGCCAAGCTTGTGGCCAATTTGATTTCAAAGGCCGGTGCGCACCGCGTTTTAACAATCGATCTTCACGCCGGACAAATTCAGGGCTTTTTTGATATCCCGACTGATAATCTGTTCGGCCAACCCGTTTTCGTCGATGATATTCGGGACAAATTCTCAGCAAAGGATAGAGAAAACCTTCTGTTTGTGTCCCCTGATACCGGGGGTGTGGTCCGTACACGCTCTATCGCCAAACAATTTAACGCCGATATTGCGATTGTTGACAAGCGTCGCCCCAAAGCCGGCGAATCGGAAGTGATGAACATCATTGGTGATGTCGCCGGACGCAGCTGTATTCTCTATGATGACATCATCGACTCTGGCGGAACACTTTGTAATGCGGCCAAAGCCCTTAAAGATCACGGGGCAAATTCCGTCTCAGCCTACATCACGCATGGTGTGCTATCGGACCCTGCTGTTGAGCGTATTACCAAGTCAGAATTGACCGAAGTAGTTATTACCAACACTATTTCTCAGCCTCAAGCCGTAAAAGACTGCTCTAAAATTCGTGAATGCTCCACAGGACGGCTTTTAGGCGAAGCTATTCGCCGCATCGCAAATGATGAAAGTGTGTCAAAACTGTTTGGATAGTGCTTTAACAGCCTTACGGCTGTATATTTTTGCCCTATCCCCTCTTGCGCCCTAGGCCAGCTTTGCTTATAGAGCGCGCGACTAAACGCATGTTGTGTCGATAACAAGTGTCAGGGCCGCCCGCAGGCGGCTTTCTCTTTTTAAACACAATAGGCCGTATGACCATAAAGGACGAAGACAATGAGTGTTGTTTTGGACGTAGAAATCCGTGA
>CAZEFT010000005.1:0-164954 GCA_964511495.1 uncultured Algimonas sp.
CGCCAATCCAACGTACGATTAGGCCCGTCGTGAAGAACAAACTCACTATACCCCATCATCAGCATGTGAGGATCATTCTCTTGATTTTCTCACAAGATTCTGAATTCATTGAGGGTTCTAAAAAGCTAACCGAGGATCATTATTTAATCTTCGCGTTTCAACGGTCACAGGGAAGGTAAGTCCCCTTCCCTTTACGGCCTCTCTAGACTTCGATCTCACCTTTCCCAAAGACTGTGTGAGCGTCCCATTTGGCCTTTTGCTTAAAGACCAGACGGTTAATGACCAAGGCCATCGTCACGCTGGCAATCAGGGTCACAGCCATCATGTGAATGTACCCGCCGCCGGCAAGGTTGGGTTTCCCTTCAATCGAAGGCCAAGCATCAATGAAATAACCATAGAGCAATACACCGAATATCACAGCAATGATCATGGCATAGGCATTCACATTCTTGAATAATAGGCCGACAATAAAGGCCGAGAGAATAGGCATAGATAAGAGGCCGTAGAATTTCTGCACGGTATTAATCAGGCTCTCTTGCGTGGCAAAGAACGGCACCATGATCAGGCCCAATACCACCATCACAATTGAAACCCAGAATGAAAGCTGTCTCACTTTCGGGTTTTTATCGAAATAAGTTTCATGAATATCACAAACCCACAAAGCTGCTGAAGCATTCAAAATGGAGTTAAATGTCGTCAAAATAGCCGCTGCAATTGCCGCCGCAAAAGCACCGGAGAGGAAGGTCGGCAAAATGTCTCCGACGATCTGTCCATAGGCCAAGTCGTTTTCGACCCGACCATAGAGCTTATAGGCCACAATACCGGGGATAACGATAATGGGTGGTATAATGAGCAATCGGATGATGGCGGCCGCGAAAATACCTTTTTGCGCTTCCTTCACCGTCGGTGAAGCCATCGCTCGCTGCGTGATGGTCTGATTGGTTGACCAATAAAACATCTGAATAAACAACATTCCGGTAAATAGCGTGGCAAACGGAATATCCGAATCCGGGGCCCCGATAAGGGTGAGGCGTTCCGCCGGAACACCCGAGAAATCAAAATTAATCGCCTTCAGTGCCAAATAGGTCACAAGACCCGCCAAACCGAGAATGAGGAAGCCGGAAAATGTATCGGACACCGCAACCGCTCTCAGCCCGCCGAAAATGGCATAGGCTGCCCCGACGATTGCGAATATGACAGAGATGTAGAGAATGACCGGATTAATCTCCCCCATGAGCGGAATAACAGATTTTGTGTCAGGCAAGCCGAACATGGAAATCATAAATTGTGAACCGCCATAGAGAATAGCGGGAAGGAAAATGAAGATATTGCCCAACAAAAAGAGGATAGAAATCAGAGCCCGAATGTGGGGATTATTATAGCGGCGCTCCAATAGCTCCGTCGTCGTTGTACACTTAAATTTATAATAAACGGGGATGAAGACGAAACAGAGCATCATCAGGCCGACCACGGCGGCAAGTTCCCACCAAGCCAAAAGTGCCATTTGGTTGCCATTCATCCCGACCAGTTGATCAGTTGAAAGATTGGTGAGTGTGATGGAACCCGCCACAAAATACCATTTCAGAGAGCCCCCTGCGAGAAAATATTCCTGCTCCCCATCGGGACCAGACCTTGCGCCGCGGCAATACCAATAGGTGACGGCCGCAATGAGAGCAGTCAGTGCCAAAAAAACAATGATCTGCGTATTTTGTAATTCCATGTCCGTCTCCCCTGCTCTGCCGGTTTTATTTTATCGGTCAGAGCCTGTTTTGTTTTCGTCAGCCCTATTGAAGGTAAAGAGGTAAGAGCTGAAATCCCCTTTCGTCATATAGCGAACCTTATCATTGACTTGCCCTGTTGCAACATAAGGCAAAGGCATACCGTTCTGCATGAGAGCGTCTCCGCCATAATGTTTACCGTTTTCGGTTAATATATAATCGACCTGCGGATCCAAACCGACCATTCTGGCCCGCCTGAATGGAAGGTTTGGCGCGGCCAAGATGTGGAAATAGGCCAAATAGACCGTCCGTTCATCGCGGCTGATATATTGCCAGCAAACTTCATTTTTGGTCTTCACGAGCCTGTCAAAGCGCCCACCAACCATATCCGGAGCCGTGACTTTAGCAAATTGCATGAGCCGTTCCAGTTCGGCTTTATGGTTGTGAATGTCGGATTCGTTCAACGATACACCCCGCGCCGCGCAGAAGGCTCCTGCATTAAAACGGGTTTGGATTGAGCTGACCCGTCCGTTTTGATGATTAGGCGACGGCCCGATATATGCAGCCGTTACGTCGAGCGGGAAAAGATAGGAGCAGCCATTTATAATATCGAGACGCCCAATAGGATCGCACATATCGCTCGTCCAGTTTTGTGCCATGTAATTCAACATGCCGAGATCAAAGCGGTTGCCGCCACTGGCGCAGTTCTCGAATAAGACATCAGGGTATTTTTTGACCAGTCTTTGCAAAAGCGCGTAAAGACCGAGCATGTAACGGTGGGAGACTTCCCTTTGTCTGTCTTTTGAATGACCGACGGAGCCGACCTCAGTCATATTCCGGTTCATATCCCATTTAACGTAGTCAATGTCACCACAGGACAGAATATTATCGATTTGTTCGTACAGGTAATCGACGACTTCGGGGCGAGATAAATCCAACGTCAATTGGTTTCGGCCTAATGAAGGCGTTCGGCCCGGTACATGTAAAATCCAATCGGGATGTTTCTGAAACAGTTGGCTTTTCGGGTTCACCATTTCCGGCTCGAACCAAATGCCGAATTTCAATCCCTTTGCTTTGACCTTCGCGGCAAGAGATGGAATGCTGGAGGGAAAGCGTTCCTTGTCAGCCGTCCAATCACCCAGAGAAGATGTGTCATCCCGACGCCCCTCAAACCAGCCATCATCCAGAACGAGCATATCTACACCAATGTCATTGGCTTTGTCGGCGAGTTGGAGAACCTTCTCTTCATCCACGTCAAAATATGCCGCTTCCCATGTGTTGAGATAGGTTGGGCGAGCCTTATGCCGGAATTGCGGGGGCGAAATTTTATCGCGGATGAAGTCATGCCAGATATGGCTCATACCGCGCAGGCCCTTATCCGTATAAACATGCAGGGCTTCGGGCGTCAAAAAGCTTTCGTCAGGTCTTAGTGTCCATCCAAAATTGAACGGATTGATGCCGCAGAGCACACGGACACCATCATATTCATTTTTTTC
This sequence comes from uncultured Algimonas sp., assembly GCA_964511495.1. GTDB lineage: Bacteria > Pseudomonadota > Alphaproteobacteria > Caulobacterales > Maricaulaceae > Litorimonas. Next base: position 3,215 of record CAZEFT010000005.1, read on the forward strand.
AACGGAGAAGGCGTGATTGCCACTATAGAGAAGAGTTGTGGCATGAATGCGTCCGTAATCCTCCGTGGTTCCTTTTTGAAGCACAGCCATAAAAGGACTATGGGCTGAGCTTGATGTGCCTTTAGCACTCTCAACCGTAAAACGGCCCTGAGGAACGTCGAAGCGTTTCTCACCGAACTCCCGCCCCCATGTACCCTGTAAATGGAGGCATTCATAATTTTCAGGTGGTAGATCCAAACAGGTACTGAACAGACATTCCAGTTCAATCGGATTGACACTTTTATTGATGATTTTGCTAGAGCGCGCCAGTACATCGTAATCTCGATAAACTGTGTAGGATAATTCAACTTCGATCTGCTGGGCTGTGTCTTCCAAAGTCACAATAAGCGTCTGACTCTCCCCACCGCGTGACATTGGCAGCCCATGCAATAGTGGCTTTTCTTCTAAAATGGCATAGGATTTGTAGCGGAAAACAAAAATACTGTTCCCACCCTTATTGCGAGCATGAAAGGCGGGATAGCGATAATCAGACGTGCCAAACACAGGAAATTCCTGAGGCGTTTCTGACAAATTATAATGTGACACACCCTCAAAGTTCGTCGTCATCTCCCGCTGTGTTCTGAGGTGATGAACAGGTACATCAAGCGGCTCGCGTAAAGCGCCGCCATAATGCAGATGCTCTAATAGGCCTTCGTCAGAAACACGAAAAATATAAGCGTAATTAGAATTACCGAGAGCAAAAACTTTATCGTCCGAGACTGAAATCATGACGGGTCTTCTCAGAAAAATACGGGATTGCATTTGCGCACCATTCTTTATCCCGTCTCATCTGACAATAGATAATTTACGCCTGATACGGCCCCAACAAAAAACGCCCTCTTTTAGATGGCGTTTCAGATTAGCTTATCTGTCCGGCTTATTGCCAACCTACACGGTCAAAGATTTTAACCGCCTCTGCTTGGTTTTTACCGAAGGCTGAAACATTGAGCGAGTCTTCTTTGAATGTGCCGAGTGTTTCGACAGCAGAAGAAGCTCCCGCATCGGCGATGACGGGATATTCATTATTGCCGTTGGCGAAGTAACTTTGCGCCGAGCGGCTTGTGAGATATTCTAAGAATTTGACCGCATTGTCACGATTGGGAGCGTTTTTTACGACCCCTGCCCCGCTTATATTCACATGTGTGCCGCGCCCGTCTTGATCCGGAAAGATAATGCCCAAGGCATTGAATATCTCTTGTTTTTGAGCGTCATCAGATCGCGCATAGCGCGCTAAATAATATGTGTTGACCATAGAGACACCGCAAATTCCCGCAGCGACAGCTTCGATTTGGCCACTATCATTGCTTTGTGGCTTTCGGGCGAAATTATCGACAACGCCTTGCGCCCAACTCTGCGCGGCATCTTCGCCGTCATGCGCGATCTTGGAAGATAAGAGCGAAATATTATAAATATTCCCCGATGACCGCATACAGACTTTGCCCTTAAGCGACGGATCGGCCAGATCATCATAGCTATCCAAACCGCTTGGAAGCCCTGCCGCTTTATTATAAATAATGACCCGCGCCCGTTTCGACAGACCAAACCAAAGATTATCAGGGTGTTGTAGATTGTCCGGCACACGTGCCTCAAGAACATCTGAGTCAACGGAGGACAAGATTCCTGCGTTTTCGGCACGCCAAAAAACCCCTGCATCCACTGTGATCAACAAATCAGCTGGGCTGAGGTCACCTTCGGATTTAATCCGTTCAATTAAGGCGTCAGATTTGGCCTCAATACGATTAACTTTAATGCCCGTCTCTTCCGAAAAATCAGAATAAAGAGCCAAATCCGTATCATAATGACGTGAGGAGTAGAGATTAACCTCTCCAGAATCAATTTTTGTTTCGGAAGACGCCATATCTGTTTTGTCAGCTTGGGAACATCCGACAACAGACAGAGCCATCATCATAGTCAGTAGAGGTTTAAAGCGCATAATTCTCTCAATCCTTCATGTTGCGAATAATTCTCATTTACTTAAGAGTCACGTGGCGAGAAGGCAAGCTGTTTATGCGGCTATAAGACTGTAAAACTGGGCTAACTCTGACCGATTTGTCTACTCAAAGGCTATTAAAGTCCCGGTCTTGGCGGAGATTTCAACTTGCTGTCCAACCGACCAATGAATTTGCGTATCCAAATGCAGTGTCAGCAAAGCCCCAGAGTTTGAACGCAGTGAAACGAGTTGTGCCTGGCCTGTCGGTCGAACATCAGTAATTAGAACACGGCCACCATTCTCGTTTACAGACGGGGTGAGATATAATTGATGAGGCCGTATCAGGATGTCGCAACGTACAGACTTCATATCATTTTTAAACCACGCGCTCGGGAAATGACCAAAATCCGTTGTCCATCCATTTTGCTCACGTCGAGCGGATAATAACACGCCCTCCCCCATAAGCATCGCTGCGGTTTTGGAGGCAGGCGCATCATAGAGGCGATCAGCCCGACCATGTTGGACGATGACCCCCTTGTCCATGATTGCAATAGCATCACTGGTCTCAATCGCCTCTTCTGGGTCATGGGTGACGAGAATAGTTACACAATCCCGTGCCTTTAAAATTTGGCGCATCTCTTCACGCAAGCGTCGCCGCAACATAATGTCAATATTGGCGAAAGGCTCATCCATGAGCAGGACTTGCGGCTTTGGCGCAAGAGCACGCGCAACGGCGACCCTTTGTTGTTGTCCGCCCGACAAAGTATGGGGGTATCGACCGCCATATCCTTCTAATCCGACTTGCTCCAATAATTCGCCAACCACAGATTGGCGGTCCGAGGATTGACTCACGCCAAAGCCAATATTCTGCGCGACGGTCAAATGAGGGAAGAGAGCGCCTTCTTGAAAAACCAGTCCTACAGGGCGTTTTTCTGGAGGCGGCAAGTGATCGGGTGAGGCCAATATCTCACCATCCAAAGTGATGTTTCCGGACTGCAAGGCGAGAACCCCAGCTGTCAAATTCAGAAGTGTGGTTTTCCCGCAACCGGATTGCCCCAAAAGACACAGAATTTCACCTGCTTGAGCCGTCAAATTAATGTCAATAAGCGCGCGTTCTTTGACATAATTATGGGAAATATTTTGAAAAGTCAGTGACATAATGGAAGAGCTATACCACTCTGTATTGCTGAATAAGAGGGACTTCAAATCTGAAGCTGATATATTTTGGCGCAGAGCCCATATTTCTCATTTCATTTTCGTTTTTAACTCTTATTCGCATATGTAATAAGAATGTTAGAGATGCAATCGAAATGGGTTGGGTATAACTGCCAAAATGACACGTTCACGCCAATCCACGCTTCATCAAAGCGAATATGTAATTGACACTTTAATGACCCAAATAGCCCGTATTTTATGAAGGCATCCTCCATATCCCCAATGAAGCGCTACGGCGTTGACGGCGCATCAATCGCTTCAAAGCGTGTTGTGACGGTTCTCATTATTTCGGTGCTGGCCTCAGTCCCAATACTGGCCGTTTTGGGATCACTTTTCCTTCCACAATCAGTCAGTTGGACAACTTTATGGGAAACCACCCTTCCCGACTATTTATTCAATACGCTGGGACTGATGGTATTGGTGGGTCTGTTTACGGCCATTGTTGGAACCGGCACTGCTTGGTGTGTGACGGCTTTTGATTTTCCTTTTCGGAAAACATTATCGTTGATGCTAATTTTACCGCTATCCGCTCCGGCCTATATTATCGCTTATCTCTACACGGATATTATGGAATTTTACGGCCCTGTGCAATCGAGCTTGCGCAGCATCATGAATTGGTCAGTCGGCGACTATTGGTTTCCGTCTATCCGCAATGTACCGGGCGCGGCCCTCATGTTGGGTCTTGTGTTATACCCCTATGTCTATCTCTTAGCACGGGCCGCCTTTTTATATCAAAGTCAAGGGCAATGGCATGCCGCGCGGAGTTTGGGTTTAACACCTTTTCGGGCCTTTTATCGTGTAGCGTTGCCGGCAGCGCGTCCCGCAATTGCCGGTGGATTAGCTCTTGTCTTGATGGAAACTCTCGCTGATTTCGGCGTAGCAGATTATTTCGCTATTCCGACTTTCAGTACAGGCATTTTCCGAAACTGGTTAGCCTTGGGCGATAAGGTGGTCGCCATGAAATTGGCCGCAATTATGCTGTTGATTGTGTTTGTGTTAGTGATGATGGAAAGCCAGAGCCGAAAAGGCAGCACGGCGACCCATGGCAAAACCAAAGCTCAAACTGGACGGATGACACTTTCTCGTCCTCAGGCGATTGCAACCTTTATGGCTTGTGCGCTTCCCGTATTATTTGGTTTCCTCATTCCCGTCTGCGTCTTGGGGTTTTATGCCCTCACCCATGGTGATCCGCAAAATGCCCGTCAATTCTTCACCTATGCTTTTAATAGCTTGTCGACGGCCATCATTGTGGGCGGGATATGCGTCGCCATTGCCATCTTTCTGGCCTATGCGCGCCGCACGCATGACAGCGGAGTTTTAAAAGTGGGTATTCGCTTTGCGACACTTGGCTACGCCCTGCCCGGAGCGCTTCTGGCCGTTGGGCTGCTGGCTCCACTCGGCGCGCTGGACCAAAGTCTCTCACGTTTTTTGAAAGATGTTTTCGGAGGCTCCCAAGGGCTCATCTTGACCGGTACATCCCTCGCACTGATTTATGCGCTGACTATTCGTTTTCTAACCGTGTCTTTCAACGGCATAAGCGGAGGATTCGACAAATTGCCGCTCTCTATGGATCGCGCCGCACGATCTTTGGGTTCTAGCCCATCACAGGTTGTCCGGTATATTCACCTGCCGCTTTTACGGTCTACGGTTCTCGCAGGGGGCATGTTGGTTTTTATTGATGTGATGCGGGAATTGCCTGCCACTCTGATCCTTCGTCCCTTCAATTTTGAGACTTTGGCAACACGCGTTTACTGGCTCGCGAGTGATGAGCGCCTCGTCGAAGCCTCAACCGCTTCGCTTCTCATCATATTTATCGGAACGATCCCCATTCTCTTTTTGAACAAATATGCGATGGAGAGCGAGTAAAGCTCTGTGTCTGTCGCGTGTGATTTTTTCGCAATTATATGAAAAAATCGGTTGAACTTCACTTGAACCTCTGTATTAGCACGCTGGCACAGAGATCGATATGAAATCATTAGAACAAACATTGTCAGAAATAAGAGATAAGGATGCCATGGAGGCCTTCCTTATTGACCTTTGCACGCCTGCAGAACGCAGAGCTCTCACTGAACGATGGATCGTGGCGCAACTCTTGGAGGAAGGTGAACTCTCCTACCGCGAGATAAATGCAAAAACCGGAGTCAGCACGACTACAATTGGCCGCGTCGCTCGGTTTTTAAAAGACGAGCCCTACGGTGGTTACCGCCAAATCTTTGGCTCTCTTTCGAAAAGTAAAACACAATCAGAATTGAAGACGAAAGCACCGAAAGTGAAATCATGACGGATCGTTTGAGAATAGCCTTACAGAAAAAGGGCCGCTTGGCGGATGATAGCTTTGCGCTTTTGAAAAAATGTGGATTGCGATTCGCCATTCGTGGCGGCGGCTTGTTAGCCCGCGTCAAAAATATGCCGATTGATCTGTTATTGGTGCGCGATGATGATATTCCGAGTTTTGTCGCCAATGACGCTGCAGATATAGGTATTGTCGGAGAGAATGTTCTTGTTGAAGAACAGCTTGTGACGCGTGACACGTTGGACGCTGACATCACCATGCGTCTAGGCTTTTCCCGCTGCAAATTATGTTTAGCTGCCCCTGATAACGGGCCTGTCAAAACATCATCAGACCTTAAGGGAACCCGTATCGCGACGACGTATCCGGGCGTTTTAGGCCGTTTTCTGGAAGAGAATAATATCTCCGCAAAGTCAGTTGATATGAAAGGTGCGGTTGAGCTCGCTCCTTCAATTGGCATTGCAGAAAGTATTTGTGACCTCGTCTCATCAGGGGCGACGTTAGAAGCCAATGGTTTGACAGCGTTTGAAACTATTTTGAATAGCGAAGCCGTTTTGATCCAATCTTCGCGGACTTTATCAGATGAAAAACAGGCCTTACTCAGCAAGCTTATGCGCCGCATTGACGGCGTCATTAAGTCTGCCGAGACAAAATATATTATGCTCAACGCGCCAAAAGATAAAGTTGGCGCGATTACAGAGCTTTTACCGGGTTCAGATGCTCCAACCATTATCCCCCTCGCGGGGAGTGAAGACTTAGTGGCTTTGCAGGCGGTTTGTACGGAAAATATCTTTTGGGAGACACTTGAAGACCTCAAAGCCCTAGGCGCGCGCGCCATTTTGGTTCTGCCTATTGAAAAGATGATGAGCTAGGCCATGAAACGTTTCGTTTGGTCTGATCTTTCGAAAGAAGGCAAAGCAGAGGCTTTGGCGCGCCCGTCAGCGATGAATGATGGGGCTCTGATTGCGTCTGTCCGAGACATTATGCAGACCGTGAAAACGCAGGGTGATGCCGCCATTCTCGATTATACGGAGCGCTTTGATAAAGTCCGATTGAATGAATTGAAGGTTTCTCAAGAAGACCTTGAAAAGGCTTGGGATTCATTACCCTTGAAAGACAAACAGGCGATTGAAATAGCCCGCAGCAATATCAAGAAATTTCATCAAGCCCAATTACCACAAGATATATTAATTGAGACTATGAAGGGCGTGAAATGCTCACGCCAATCCCGGGCCATAGAGACTGCGGGACTTTACGTGCCGGGTGGAACCGCGCCTTTAGTCTCGACTCTGTTAATGTTGGCCGTTCCGGCTAAGGTGGCGGGTGTACGCAACCGTATTGTTGTGACGCCACCGGGAAAGGACGGCACAATCAATCCGGCCATATTGGCGGCGGCCTATCGCTGTAAAGTCTCCGCTGTTTTCGCCTGTGGCGGCGCGCAAGCGATTGCGGGTTTGGCCTATGGCACAGAGAGCTTGCCCAGATGTGACAAGGTGTTTGGCCCCGGCAATGCGTGGGTCGCCACGGCGAAGTCACTGGCAGCACAAGAACCCGGTGGGCCGGGCATAGACCTTCCGGCAGGGCCATCCGAAGCTATGGTTTTGGCCGATGATGAAGCCAATCCAGATTTTGTCGCTTCTGACCTCCTTAGTCAGGCCGAGCATGATGTCTTGGCACAAGTTGTCTGTGTCGCATCCTCGGCGTCTGTGGCAGATAGAATTGAGATTTCCCTTCGCGAACAAGTTCAAACTCTGCCGCGCCGCGATACTGCTGAGGAATCGCTCAATCTCGCGCGAATGATTATTGCCGATGATCGCGTCGATATCATCGATATTGTGAATAGTTACGCGCCCGAACATTTGATCATACAAAGACAAAAACCAGAGACTTACGTTCCGGCTATTCGCAATGCGGGATCCGTCTTTTTAGGACCTTGGACCCCTGAGTCTGTCGGAGATTATGCGAGTGGCACAAACCACACCTTACCGACTTATGGGGCCGCGCGCGCCTATTCCGGTGTGACAGTTGAAAGCTTCCTTAAATTCATCAGCATCCAAAGACTGACCAAAAAGGGGCTTAAAAACCTCGGGCCGACTGTGGAAAGACTGGCGGAATTGGAAGAATTGGAAGCTCACAAGCGGGCGGTTTCTTTGCGGTTGGAGGCGTTGCAATGAGTGAGCCTGTAATGAGTAACCCCATAATGAATGATTCCACGACAGAATGGCCCTATTCTATTGCGCGCCGCGCTGTCTTAGCCTTCGACAGTTATGCCGCACGGGGCGGGAGCACGAATGCGCTCCACTTAGATGCCAATGAAAACCCTTACGCGCCGCCGCCTGTCTCTGGCGCAAAGGATTTCAACCGTTATCCCGAACAACAACCACCTGCTTTACGACAAAGATTAGCCGATTTATATGGCACAAGCGCCGACAACATCATGGTTGGGCGCGGCGCCGATGAAGGGATTGAAATCTTACTCCGCACATTCTGTGAAGATGGCAAAGACTCGATTTTGGTTTGCCCGCCGACTTTTGGCTATTACAAAGTCTGTGCTGATATTCAGGGCGCAAAAACCGTAGAAGTTCCCCTTACGCAAGATTATGAATGGGACATTCCGGCCATTCATAATACCGCCGAGCAAACTGAAAATCTCAAAGCCATTTTCATCTGCTCGCCCAATAATCCTACGGGGAGTGAAATCGCACGGCAGTCCGTTCTCGACATGGCTAAAGCGTTTCCCAACACATTTATTGTGATTGATGAGGCCTATATTGAATTTTCAGAAAAAGAGAGCTTTGTCAGTGAGTTGGTGAATTTTTCCAACCTTGTAATCCTGCGAACACTCTCAAAGGCTTATGCGCTCGCTGGCGTCAGAGGGGGAGTCGCTATTGCCGATGTACGAGTTATTTCTCTGATGTTAAAGGTTCTACCGCCCTACCCGATTGCGCGCCCTGTTGAACAAGCCATTATGAGCGCCTTAGCCCCTGCGGCTATGTCGGTTCATGCAGAACGTCTAAATGAAACACTGTTTGAACGAGACCGCATGTTTCGTGAGCTAAAAAAGTCTCCTTTTGTAAAAACCGTTTATCCATCAGCGGCCAATTTCTTGCTTTTAGACGTCAAAGATGATGCGTCTTTGATGAAAGAGTTGAACAAGCGTGCCATAAAAATTCGTGACTATCGTTCGACCACAGGACGTATGCGGATTTCAATTGGCTCCCCTGAGGAAAACACTTTGGCGCTCCAAGCTTTTGGCGTCGCGGCGGATAATAGTGAGGAGCGTATCGGCGAGGTCTTCCGCAAGACGAAAGAGACAGATATCGCTGTTCGCGTCAATCTGGACAATACGGACAGCGTCAAAATCGAAACAGGCATTGGCTTTTTCGATCACATGCTGGAACAGATCGCCAAACATGGCGGCATGGGGCTCAATTTGACCTGTCACGGCGATCTGGAAATCGACGCACATCACACCATTGAAGATACGGCCCTCGCTTTTGGTGAAGCCCTTCATCAGGCCCTTGGCAATAAAGCAGGTATCGGTCGATATGGTTTCGTTATGCCGATGGATGAAACGCAAGCGCGTGTCGCGATTGATTTATCCGGACGTCCCGCAGCAGTTTTCAAAGGAGAGTTTCCAACCGATCACGTTGGAGAGTTCGCCGTTGAAATGTGCCCGCATTTCTTTGAGAGTCTTGCCCAGAGCCTGAAATGTGCCATTCACATTGATGTGGAGGGTGAAAATTCACATCACATCATTGAGGCCTGTTTTAAAGGCGTAGGACGCGCCCTACGCCCTGCTTTTGCCACAACCGGGGGGTCTGATGTGCCTTCAACTAAAGGCATGCTCTCGTGAGTCCTTCAGCGTGAATTTAGTTATCATTGATACGGGATGTGCAAATTTGTCATCTGTGGCCTTCGCTTTTGAGCGTCTGGGCGCGCAGGGAGTAATTTCATCAGACCCCAAGGTTATTAAAACTGCGGACCGCGTTATTCTGCCCGGTGTCGGTAGTGCGCCCTTCGCCATGGCTCAAATCAATGAACGCGGTCTTGTTCCGGTTGTGCGAGGCCTCTCCCAACCGGTTTTAGGCATATGTCTCGGCATGCAATTATTATTTCAAACATTGGAAGAAGGCGCTGAAATCACACAAGGTTTTGGCCTCATTGACGGAGATGTAAAAACTTTAGAGACGCAAAACCTACCAAGCCCTCATATGGGGTGGAATACGCTGAAAATCGTAAAAGACGACCCTATAGCGCGTGGTCTTGGAGAAGAAGATTATGCCTATTTCGTCCATTCCTATGCCGTACCTGTGAATGAGGCGACCTTAGTCTCCGCTGAATATGGTAGCCCATTTTCGGCAATCGTCAGAAAAAACAACTTTTGGGGCTGTCAATTTCATCCCGAACGCAGTAGCGCCACAGGCGCAAAAATACTCAAAAATTTCTTGGAAATAGAGCTATGATTATCCCCGCCATTGACCTGATCGGGGGACGTTGCGTGCGTCTCTATAAGGGTGACTTTAATCAGCGCACAGATTACGCAGAAGCGCCTCTTGATGTTGCAAAACGATTTGCCTCCGAAGGGGCAGGCCGCATTCATATTGTCGATCTGGACGGGGCCAAACGCGCCAATGCGCAACAGATTGAGTTAATCGTCACGCTCGCCCAAGAAAGCGGTTTGGCCGTGCAAACCGGTGGAGGCATTCGCGAAATATCTCAAATCAAACGCCTGCTTGATGGTGGCGTTGAACGTGTCGTTATTGGCTCCCTTTCGGTCACTAATCCTCAAATGGTAAAATTTTGGCTGAATGAATTTGGCCCCGAAAAAATTGTCATCGCCTTGGACGTGAATATTGATGAGGCGGGCACGCCTTTCCCCGCAACAACAGGCTGGGTCGAAGCCGGCAAAAAATCGCTCTGGGAAGTTCTGGATGATTATCAAGGCTCAGGGCTTAAAACCGTACTGATTACCGATATCGGACGCGATGGTGTATTGGGTGGGTCTAATGTGAATTTATACAAGGATGTTCAATCTCAACACCCTACTTTAGATCTGATAACATCCGGTGGTGTCGGGAGTTTGAAAGATGTGAAGGCGCTTAAAGCCCTCAATCCCCATGGCATCATTATCGGCAAAGCTCTTTATGAAAACCGTTTCACCGTGTCAGAGGCGGTGGCGTGTTAGCCAGACGCATAATTCCTTGTCTTGACGTTCGTGACGGACGCGTCGTTAAGGGCGTGCAATTCCGCAACCACGAAGATGTAGGCGGTATTCTCGACCTTGCTTTGCGTTATCGTGACTCCGGAGCCGATGAACTCGTTTTCTATGATATAACGGCATCTGTTGATGACCGCTCAGTCAGTCCAGATTGGGTAAAAGCTGTGTCCCGTGTTTTGGATATCCCGTTTTGCGTGGCTGGAGGCATTAAAACCGTTGAGGCTGCTGGCGCTCGATTATCTGCTGGCGCTGATAAAATCTCTATCAATTCTCCCGCCTTAATGCGCCCCGCACTTATCTCCGAACTATCAAAAGCTTTTGGTCAACAATGTATCGTCGTGGGCATTGATAGTTTCGAAGAAAAAGGCACTTATCGTGTGCGGTCTCATACAGGAGACCCTGATAGTCAAAGAGAAACGGGACGCGAAACACTTGCTTGGGTTCAAGAAGCCTGCGAGCTTGGAGCCGGAGAAATCGTTCTGAATTGTATGAACCAAGACGGTGTACGCAAAGGATACGACATTGCACAATTATCGGCAGTGCGGAAGGTTTGTTCTGTGCCTCTTATCGCCTCAGGCGGTGCGGGAAACATACAGCATTTCAAAGATGTTTTTGAGCAATCCAATGTGGATGGTGCTTTAGCTGCCAGTGTTTTCCATAAAGATGTTATAAAAATCCCGACATTGAAGTCCGATTTAAAGAATGCCGGAATAGCGATCCGATTATGAGTGATATTTTTGATCAAATTGATTTTGACAAAGGTGAAGGGCTTGTTCCGGCCATTGTCCAAAATGCGGAAACCCTGCAAGTTCTGATGCTCGGTTATATGTCACAAGAAAGCGTGGCCAAAACCTTAGACAGTCAAAAGATCACTTTTTTCAGCCGGTCAAGACAAACTCTTTGGACGAAGGGTGAGACAAGTGGAAATGTTCTCAATCTGGTTTCAATGACGCTTGATTGCGATCATGATACGCTCCTCATTTTGGCACGGCCCGAAGGGCCAACCTGTCACGAAGGAACTGTTTCCTGCTTTGGCAAAGACGGCCCGCAAGGCGTTGGATTTTTAGCCTATTTAGATGATATTATAAAAAGCCGAGCCAATGCTTCTCCGGATGACTCATATACGGCAAGACTGCTCTCAGGCCCGCTCAGACGCGCGGCTCAGAAAGTCGGAGAAGAAGGTGTTGAAACAGCTCTCGCTGCTGTTGCCGAAGATGAAGAGGCTTTATTAGGCGAGTCTGCTGACCTGCTTTATCATCTGATAGTTTTATTGCGTGCAAAAGGTCTGTCGTTGAATGACGCGATTAAAGTGCTTCAATCCCGTCATTCATGACATCAAAAGACTTCGTAACTCTTTTTAGACTCGACGGGCTGCCATTTGCCGTCAACCAAATGGATGCCACATTCTGTCTTATCTGAATGCCGCCAACGTCCCGCTCGGGGGTCTTCTCCGGGCGAAACACGTGTCGTGCAAGGTTGGCACCCAATCGATAAATAACCCAAGGTCAACATAGGATGAGGCGGAAGGTCGTGACGTCGAATATAATCCGTTACATCTTTCGCTGACCAATAGGCTAACGGGTTCACCTTAATTTGGTCACCGCCTGTTTCCAAAATCGGCATGTCCGCGCGCTGTGGCGTCTGGTAGCGTTTGCGACCGGTAATACGCGCAGCAAATGTTTTTATCACACCGTTAAGAGGCCGAACTTTACGTAAATCACAACAGGCATCGGGTTCGGATTTATGCAATAATCCGTCAGGGTCTTCTTTTGCCAATTCAACCTCATCGGGACGGATATTTTGAAAGTTTGTAAGCCCTAAGTCTTCTATGAGCATGTCCCGATAGGCGAGCGTTTCACGGAAGTGCTTGCCTGTATCAAGGAAGATAATCGGAATATTCGGATCGATTTTCGAGACCATATGAAGCAAAACGACTGAGTCCACACCCAAAGAGGATGCCAGCACGATTTGACCTTCATAGGCCTCACAGGCTTTTTTTAGCGCCATCTCCGCCGATAAACCAAAATAAGGATCGTTCGAGTTTTCGGGATTACGGAACCCTGTTTTGCGGGCATCCAAAATACTGATTGCCGGCCCAGAGGGTACAGCATAGCCCCGCTGATAGGTTAGTCCAAAATCTGCCAAAGCATTAAACCAATGACTTTCAGCGTGGCGCTCAAATAAGTTATTCTCCAATTTCACGGCATTAAAACCGCATTGAATGGCATAAGCATATTGGTCAGGAATAAGTGGACCTTCGGCGATCAACTGCCCGTCGAATTTGGCGCGATGACGCAATAAACGACCGAGTGAGAAGCCTCTTCCATCCGTGAAGGCAGGAAAGCTGACGATCACCATTTTGGCTTTCTCCAAATGCGGCATGATGTCCGAAAGCTCCGCATCCCCATCTACGCGCAGGATTTCTGCGCTGTTGTGACCGCCAAACTCTTCTAGAGGGATAATTTTATCCTGTTCGGGTGGGGCCAAAGGCTGGCCTCCCTGAATTAAGACGTGAGGATTAGACATATAAAACCTCCTTGAACGGAGCTGTACCGATACGCTTTACCGTATCAATGAACCGTTCGCCTTCTTGGCGAATGTCGATATAGTGATCGACCATGCGTTCAATGCCGTCGATAAGTTCTTCTTGGGAGAAGCCCGGCCCGGTCACTTGGCCAATCGCTGCATTTTCAGAGGGATCGCCGCCCAGCTTCACCTGATAAAATTCGACACCCGCCTTTTCGAGACCCAAAATACCGATATGCCCGACATGGTGATGGCCGCAAGCATTGATGCAGCCGGAAATTTTGATTTGCATGTCACCAATTATGGATTGGCGCTCCAAATCTGAAAAACGTTCCGCAATCGCTTGGGAAACAGGAATGGAGCGCGCTGTCGCCAGTGCGCAAAAATCCATTCCGGGACAGCAGATAATATCCGAAATTAGTCCGATATTGGCATCACCCATTTTGGCCGCTTGCAGGGAGTCATAAACAGCGCGCAAATCGTTGATCTCTACATGCGGTAAAACCAAGTTTTGCTGATGCGTCGTCCGAATTTCGGAAAAACTATGTTTATCAGAGAGATCAGCCACAATTCTCATCTGTTCCGATGTCACATCACCCGGCGCACGCTCAATCGGTTTGAGCGAGATGTTGACAATCGCATAGCCGTCGACCTTATGCGGCAGCACGTTATGTTTCAGCCAACGCGCAAAGTGCGGATCATCAGATGAAAGCTCTTGTGCCTCTAATGTTTTATAATTCGGTGGCGAGAAATAATCTGTAATCCGCGCCACTTCTTCTGGTGATACAGCAATATCGAGTGGGACGAGCTCCGCATATTCCGCTTCGACTTGTTCACGAAAGGTCTCAATGCTGGTTTCCTGAACGAGTATTTTAATCCGTGCCTTATATTTATTATCCCGTCGGCCATACCGGTTATAGACGCGTAAAGTGGCTTCCAAATAGGGCAAGAGCTCAATACGTGGCAGAAATTCGCGCAAGACTTGGCCCAAAATCGGCGTACGCCCCAGTCCACCCCCGACAAGAATGCGATACCCTACCTCACCTTTGTCGTTTTTGATGATTTCGACACCAATATCATGGGCGCGGATGAGAGCACGATCCGTCTCGGACGCTGTGACTGCGATCTTAAACTTTCGGGGTAGATAGGTAAATTCCGGATGGAAGGTCGACCATTGTCGAAGAATTTCGCATGTGGGTCGCGGGTCTTCAATTTCGTCAGCCGTCGCCCCCGCATAAGGGTCAGACGTTACATTTCGAATGCAGTTTCCTGAGGTTTGAATCGCGTGCATTTCAACGCTGGCTAATTCTTCGAGCATATCCGGCACATCGGTTAGTTCAGGCCAATTATACTGAATATTTTGCCGAGTCGTAATGTGCCCGTAGCCCTTGTCATATTTATCGGCCAGATCAGCGAGCTTACGCATTTGCTGCGAGTTCAGCGTCCCATAAGGAATGGCAACCCGCAGCATATAAGCGTGCAGCTGTAGATAAAGCCCGTTCATTAACCGTAAGGGACGAAACTCTGCTTCCGTCAACTCACCAGACATACGGCGTTGAACTTGTGTACGAAATTGCGCGACGCGAGATGACACCATCTCCGCATCAAATTCATCATAACGATACATGGTTAAACCTTTTGAATATCCAGAGGCACAAGCGTGGCCGTGTCATAAGTTGGCCCCGCGACGCGAAATTTTTCGCGGTAACGTACGGGCTTTCCTGTGTCCGGCTCGACATCGATGAAATAAACACCGACGACTAAATTGTCAGCTTCATCGCGCTCACCGACCTCGTCCATTTTTCCAATAATGGCTTCGTCTTCGGTGATGAGGGCGTTTTTATAGTCCATTGACCATTCAAAATCCGGCGTAAGCCAAACATTCAAACCGTCTCTCAACGTATTGGCCGTCAAAGATTGCGGGCCTTTGCCTTTATGTTTCAGCGTGCTCATGACGCCTCCTGTAAGACTGACGTGTTAAAAGCCGTTATTGCGGCGTAACCGAGCATAAGCACTGCAGGTCCCTTTATGTCGGCCTTGGCCATATCTTCGACGAAATCTGAAAGCGTGGAAGATACGATGATTTGATTGTCACGGGTTGCATTTTCAACAACCGAAACAGCCATATCCGGTTTTGCACCATGAAGAAGTAATCGACCTTGAATGAAACGTGATGCTCCGACACCCATATAGACCACACCGCGCGCACCTTCTTGAGCCATGCTGCGCCAATCCTGCTCGGCAAAACCTTTGGCGTCATGTCCTGTTAACAAACTGACTGAGGAATTTTTGCCCCGTGTCGTGAGAGAGGCCCCGATCTCTGCAGCCGCTCCTGCAGCGGCGGTGATACCGGGGACAATACGAAACGGAATATTAGCCTCCCGCAATACAGCAATCTCTTCATCTGCCCGTCCGAAAATAAGCGGGTCGCCGCTTTTCAAACGCACAACATGATGTCCGGCTTTGGCTTTTTCGACAATTAACGCATTGATCTCATCCTGTGAGACAGAGGGGCCATTGGGCGTTTTGCCAACATAAATATATTCGGCCTCACGTCGGCCCAACTCCAGAACAGATTGACTGACCAATCGGTCATAGACCACGACATCAGCACCATGCAGAGCCTGCTGCGCTGCGAATGTCATGAGGTCAGGATTGCCTGGCCCTGCCCCAACCAAAGCCACTTGGCCATTTTTTTGTTCGGACGGATTGCTCAAAAGGTTTTCAACCTGTTGCGCAAAGGACTGCAAATCCATACGCAACTGCGCATCCAATGATTTGCCCTTAAAGATCTTAGCCCAAAAGGTCTGCCTGTCTGCCAAATCAGGCATAACCGTTTTCACCTTGGCTCGAAGCTCTTTGGTAAGTTCAGCAAATCGGCCCAACGTGTTCGGCAACCGTTTCTCTAGGTCAGCCTTAAGAGCTCTCGCCAGTCCGGGACTTGTCCCTTCCGTTCCAATACTGATTAGGACAGGAGACCGATCGACAAGAGCCGGTGTGATAAAGTGGCAGGCAGATTTTTGATCTGCGGCATTGACTAAAACGCCTTCGGCTTCTCCCAAAAGAGCGATATGCGCATTCAAAGCATCGTCTTCGGTCGCGGCATAGACAAGACGTGCGCCGATTACATCATTGTCACGAAAACTCTGCGGTATATGCATCAATTTGCCTAAATCAGCCCAACGCGCAATTTCAGGACTGATTGTTTCAGCGACAACCTCAATGCGGGCCTCGGTTTTAATCAGCGTCCGCAACTTAGCTTCCGCCGCTTCTCCGCCACCAATGACGCGTATGAGTGCATTTTCTGTATCGACATGGATAGGAAGGTATCGCATGGGGTATCCGTCTTTCGCGCCCGGATTATCGAGCCTTGTCAAAATTGTTTGTTCTATATATAGAACGATTTGAACGAAATCTAGTCCAAGCTTTGAAATAAAGTAATTGAGCCATCACATTCTTGAGATGTCGTATCAATGGAATGTGATTTTAAAACGATTGGTACAAGCAGTTTTATGGCCCGACAAAAAAGACAATTCTGCCCGGAAACCGAAGCCCTGTCCGAAAAACTCGGTCAAACCATTCTGAGATTACGCACCGCGGATAAGCTCTCGCTGGGTGATCTCTCTGAGATGTCCGGCGTCGCCAAGTCGATGATCAGCCAAATCGAGAAGAATGAGACCAATCCTTCACTCGCAACCCTATCTCGCCTCAGCCTCGCCCTCGGTACGAGTGTAGAGGCTATGGTATCACGCGGAGATGATGAAGATACGCTCGTTGAAAAACTCCGCGTCAAAGATATTCCACTATTAAAGAGCGAAGACGGACTGTGTGAATTGCGCATCATTGGCTCCATTGACACGGTCCAATGGCTGCAATGGTATGATTTCAAAGCAGAACCCGGCGGTGTGTTGGAAAGCTCCCCTCATCCTGATGGTTCTATTGAAAATTTGAGTGTCTTATCGGGTGAAATCACCGTTCAAGTTGGCCAGCAAGTTTGGCGGGCCAAACGAGGTGAGACTTTGCGATATAAAGCCGACAGAGATCACAAATTGACGAATACGGGAAACGAGCCGGCCCACGCAACTATGGTGAATATTCTAGCAAATTTCGTCAGAAATTAAGGGCCGCGTGGCAAAGCGTTGAAAGCAGTCTTGCGCAATAGTCAAACTTCTCTATTTAGCCTTTTATTATGACCTATCATTCACATTTGGATAAGACGATTTCAGCCTCTTTCGGTGAGGCTCTATTGGCGTCTCTAGCCCCTCATGGCGGCTTATGGATGCCAGAGACCTTGCCTTATTTCTCTCCTACGCAAACAGCAAAAATGGCAGCCTTGCCCTTCTGGGAATGCGCCACAGAGTTAGCACGTTTTTTCGTCGACAATGCGATTGATGATGACGCTCTGCGCGATTTATGTGAAGACGCCTATAGCTTCCCCGTCCCCATTAAAACACTTCAACAAAAAACGTTGGATGTGGCCATGGCTGAAGCCGATGATGAATATATTCTGGAATTATTCCATGGCCCCACGCTCGCCTTTAAAGACTTCGCGGCTCGTTTTATGGGGCGTTCTGCCTCCCATTTAATGCAATCCTCAGGACAAAGCCGTACAATTCTCGTTGCTACATCAGGGGATACAGGCGGGGCCGTCGGAGACGCTTTCCTCGACCAAGACGGTATTAAAGTCGTGATCCTTTATCCCGAAGGCGGCGTTAGCCAAGTGCAGGAGCAACAGCTTTGCACGATTGGAGATGAAAATAGCAATGTTCATGCTGTTCGCTTGCAAGGCTCTTTTGATGATTGCCAACAATTAGTCAAAGACGCTTTCGCCGATAAAGCGCTTTCAGAGACACACAATCTCATGTCCGCCAATTCCATCAATGTAGGGCGTGTGATCCCACAAAGTTTTTATTATTTCTGGACAGCATTACAAATCAAAGCGGCCCATCCCGGCGTGCCGATTGTTTATTCTATTCCCTCTGGCAATCTTGGGAATTTGACCGGCGGAATCATCGCAAAGCTTATGGGGGCGCCGATTGAGCGTTTCGTTATCGGCAATAATGTGAATGATCCCTTTGTTGATTATTTGAAAGACGGAACTTATCGCCCCCGGGCCTCGGTTCCGACACTGTCTAACGCTATGGATATTGGCAAACCCAATAATTTTCCACGAATTTTAAATCTGCTTGATGATGATTTTTCTAAAGTGTCGCAATTATGTTGGGGGGCGTCATTCTCTGACGCCGAAACAGAACGCCACTTGCGTCGCCTTTATAAAGACACAGGGTATCTAATGTGCCCGCACACGGCTGTGGGACATTTAGCGATGGACGCTTTCTCAAAAGATGTAACACGTCCTTTTATCAAGGTGACTGTCGCAACAGCCCATCCCGCTAAATTCGCAGATAGCGTTGAGCGTATTATCGGGGAAGACATCACCCTACCGACTGCACTCTCGGCATTAATGGATAAAGAAAAACGTGTGACACCGCTTTCTCCTAACCTTGAGGCTTTGAAAGAGTTTCTCGACACTCTATAGACTTCGTTGTGAAGCTTTCCCGTCAAGATTTTGAAACACGCTATGCAAACGGTACCCTCCGTTTGGCCTTTATTGGCATGTCCAATATCGGAAAGAGTTATACGGCAGGCCGACTGGCAAAGCGCTTGGATTTCAAGCTTATTGAGATCGACAAACTCATTTGGGAAGAACTAGGTCATTCAGATATGGACGCCTTCGCCACGTGGCAGGGACAGCCTTACAGCGATGGCTACGCTGAACGGGAAAAAGAATCCATAAGGCTAGAGACCAAGGCGACAATAAAAGCCATAGCCATGGGGAATGGCAATATTATTCTCGATACGCCCGGCAGTGTCATTTACACCGGACAAGCCACGTTAGCAGCGCTGAAAAAGACCCATTTCATTGTCTATATCGCGGCATCAGATGAGCGAATGGAAAGTTTGGTGCAGGATTACTTTGAGACGCCTAAACCACTAATATGGAGAGATCTGTTCCACCAAGAAATCGGACAGTCTCCGGATGACGCTATCTTGTCATCTTACCCTAAATTACTGGCAGACAGATCAAAGCAATATGAGAGTATTGCGGATCAAACATTAACGAGTAATTTTATTTTGAACCCTCAAACATCTATTGAGGCGATCTTTGAGAATCTAAAGCCAACCCGCTAGCAAACGCTCTTTCGCAATCTCTGCCAAGAATTGTGTGTGGTCCTGCCGTGCATTCAAACAAGGAACAGCGGTAAATTTCTCCCCGCCGCTTTCCATAAAGGTTTCATGGGCTTCAATCTTAATCTCTTCCAATGTTTCGAGGCAGTCAGCAGAGAAACCCGGCATCATAACAGCTACTTTTTTAATCCCCTCACCCGGCAATTTTTCCAACGTCTTATCGGTATAGGGTTGCAACCAAGCTTTAGGGCCGAAACGTGATTGGAATGTGCTGAACAGATAATCTTCCGACACATTCATATGCTCACACATGAGCTCGGTCGTACGCAAACATTCAAGCTGATAGGGATCTCCCTTATCAACATAGCTTTGCGGTAAGCCATGGTAAGATGTTATAACTGCATCAGGTTTCCAATCCAATGTGTTCAGATGTTCGGTCAAACTGCTCGCCAGAGCTTCAATGTAACGTGGGTCATCATAATAATGCCGTAAGAAGCGTATTTCCGGCATATCCATTCGTTTTTTAATCGCCTTGGCTACGCCATCAAACACTGAGGCCGTGGTGGCACCTGCGAATTGCGGATATAAAGGTAAGACACCAATTCGCTCACAACCTTTCGCCTTCAACGCATCGAGTCCGGACGCGATGGAAGGATTACCGTAACGCATGGCGATCTCGACATGGGCCTCATCGCCCAAGAGGTTTTTGACGCCATCCGCTTGCGCCTGTGTAATTCGAACGAGCGGCGCAGTCTCAACCGGCTCCGCTCGGTCTGAAAATTCAGGTTCATTCCAGATACTGGCATAGGCCTTGGCAGAACGCGCCGGACGTGTGCGCAGAATGATCCCATGTAAAACCGGACACCATATCCACCGTGACGTATCTACGACGCGATAATCATGTAAAAATTCGAATAAATATTTGCGCGTCGCCTTCGCCGTGGGAGCATCGGGCGAGCCAAGATTGACCATCAATAGACCGGGTTTGGATGTCATGATTTGCCTATCTATTCCGAAACATGTCTGAAACGCCCATTAAGCGACAGAATCAAAGTCACTGTTTAACCAGAAGCATTGACCTTATCATGCTAATGTTTACGAATAGAGTCTGAAAACAGCTTGCCAAGATGTGATTAAATACAAGAATTTGTGAGGACTTTATGAAACGCGTTTTAACTTCCGCCGTCAGCCTACTGGCCATCACCGTTGTCGCCTGCCAACCTAATACTGAATCGTCTTCTGATAACGTAACGAAGATGGTTGAAGCGGCCGCCCCTGAAACCAATGGTGCACCGACCCAACAGGAGGCCAAAGAGTTTTTGGAGACAGCCTCAAAAGAAATTAAAACACTCGGTGAATATGCCGCCCGTGTTGCCTGGGTGAAAGCAAACTTTATTACGCAAGATACCAATTGGCTTGAGTCTAAAGTCGGCGAAGACGTGGCCCTGCTGTCAACGCGTTTGGCAAATCAAGCGAAACGTTTCAATGATTTGAAACTACCCGATGATATGCGACGCAAAATGGACATGCTCAAGCGCGGCTCCAATTTCCCTGCTCCAGAACGCGAAGGGGCGGCCAAAGAGTTGGCACAAATCATGACCGATCTCGACTCGCTCTACGGAACAGGCAAATTCGAATATAAAGGCGAGATGATAAATTTAGGTCAAGCCAGTGACATTATTGCGAAATCTGATGACCCTGAAGAATTAAAAGCTGTTTGGAAGGGGTGGCGCACCGTCTCTCCACCCATGAAAGACAAATATGCCAAGATGGTCAAAATCATCAATGAAGGCTCTGTCGAATTAGGGTATGAAGATGCCGGCGCTTTATGGCGCGGCGGTTACGACATGGATGGTGACGCATTTGTAGCCGAAACAGATCGCATTTGGGGGCAAGTCAAACCTCTCTATGATCAGTTACATTGTGCCGTTCGCGCAGGGCTGAATGAAAAGTATGGCGACGACGTTGTTCCGCTAAACGAACCTATTCGTGCTGACTTGTTAGGCAATATGTGGGGACAGAGTTGGGGTAACGTCTATGATGTTGTCGCTCCGGATACGGCTGCGAAGGGCGTGGACACAACGAAGCTCTTGGAAGAGAACGGCTATGACGCTCTAAAAATGGTCGAAACAGCCGAGACTTTTTTCACCTCTATGGGATTTGAGCCGCTCCCAAAAACATTTTATGAGCGCTCTTTGATTACGAAACCTGAAGACCGCGAAGTGGTGTGCCACGCCTCAGCTTGGAATATCGACTCCAAGGATGATGTCCGCATCAAAATGTGTACCAAGGTCAATGCCGAAGACTTCTCCACAGTTCATCACGAACTCGGACATAATTTCTATCAACGTGCCTATAAAAATCAGCCTGTATTTTATCAAGGTGGCGCAAATGACGGTTTCCACGAAGCCATTGGCGATATGATTGCTTTGTCCATTACGCCGGAATATCTCGTAAAAATCGGTCTCTTGGATGAAGCTGACCTGCCCGGAGAAGATGCCGATCTAGCATTGCTGATGCGTCAGGCTATGGACAAAGTTGCTTTCCTTCCCTTCGGCCTGATGGTTGATCAATGGCGCTGGAAAGTATTCTCTGGTGAATATTCTCCATCAGAATACAATCAAGGCTGGTGGGAATTACGTAATAAATATCAGGGGCTTAAAGCTCCAATTGAACGCCCTGCAGATGCTTTTGATCCTGGTGCGAAATATCACATTCCGGGTAACACGCCCTATATGCGTTATTTCCTCGCTCACATTTTGCAGTTCCAGTTCCACAAAGCGGCCTGCGATCTCGCCGGATTTGAAGGCCCGCTTCACAGATGTTCTGTCTACAATAACAAGGCCGTGGGTGAAAAATTCAACGCCATGATGGAAATGGGCCAATCCAAGCCTTGGCCAGATGCGTTGGAAGCCTTTACAGGTACACGCGAAATGGATGGCTCGGCTATTTTAGAATATTTTGCTCCCTTGCAAACCTATCTGGAAGAGCAAAATAAAGATAGAAATTGCGGCTGGTAATTCAGGCCAATAATTCGTTTTAAAACTGGGTTATCCTGTCGCAGGTTAACCCGTATGAAAGAATTTGGGCATAGCGTCTCGTTATGTCCGGATTATCCCCCACACAATTCGATTCTGTGAAGTCCGCAACAGACGGTTTAGCCCAGCCCCCTTTGACTGAGAGTGAAAACCTATTTCGTGCGCCTCGGGTGATGATTGTAACGGATGGTTTGCCGCATATTACGGCTCTGGAAACCCATCTAGGACGTCTAGGCTATAAAACGCAAATTTGCCTATTTGACGGCGTA
This sequence comes from uncultured Algimonas sp., assembly GCA_964511495.1. Classification (GTDB taxonomy): domain Bacteria; phylum Pseudomonadota; class Alphaproteobacteria; order Caulobacterales; family Maricaulaceae; genus Litorimonas. Next base: position 25,932 of record CAZEFT010000005.1, read on the forward strand.
AAGCTATCTGCCACCCCGAAAAAATCGCCTGCGGCAATCATCATTCACCTTACAGAATATGAGTCAAAGGCTGAGGGTATATCCCGCATCCTTAAGCAACATTATGCCCCTCACCTAATCCCTGTTCTAGGAGTTATGAGGCAATCTGATCCTCTCAAAAAATCAGTTTTTGATAGCCTCATCGTGAGTCCCGCACATGCTTCCCAAATTGCGAACCGTGTGAACTCTTTCATTCGCCTAAGTGCTATGGAAACGGAAATCGCTTTACGGTTTGAAACTCTTGAGAAAGATTTTGGCCAACCCGTTAAATTGGAAGACACAGGAAGTAGTACGCCGTTTCGTGTCTTATTCATCGGCAAGGCCTCCGCCGCATTTATGGTTGTCATCAATGCCTTGCAAACCAAGAATGTGGAGGTTGTTGCCGCCTTTACATCCTTCAGCGCGTTTGATTATTTGCATGACTCAGATTTTGATGCCGTCGTTATGAATGCTTTGGAACAAGCCGAACCGGCGCTCTCAATCTCCGAAACCATGCGCAGAAACGCCCGACTTTATCATGTGCCAACGCTGTTTCTGATCGATGAGCCTGAATTTGAATTTGCAGACAAGGCTTATGAGAGCGGTGCTCGAGACCTTATCGACATTCACTCTGACGCTAACGAAATTAGTGGGCGTATTATCGAACTAGCAAATTATCACCGCCTACATACAGAGCTTAAAAGCGGATTTGACAATCTGGGAGGCGAATATTGCCTGAGCGAAACAAGCCATTGTTATAATCGCGACTTTATTGATCGACATGCAGAGCGTGTTGTCAAAAACTGTCACAAATCCCATAAGCCTGTTTCATTCCTCACGCTTAAGCTTCTCCCGAATTGTGTTGAGAAGCCGCATTTGCCGTTCATCATGGCCGCCATTGCCGATATTGGAAAAATGCTGCGTAATCTTGTCAGAATGCAGGACACTGTCGCTCATTATAATGAGGACACTTATTTGCTCTTATTCCCTGACACAAATGCCCATGAAGCTCAGATTATTTTGGATCGCTTGAAAGCTTTGGTCGATTGCACAGCCTATAATAGCGGCAATCCGGGTGCCGCATTGACCATGTCGCTCGAAGCCTCAATCAGTGAAGTTGAGCGTCATGAGAGCAGCATGTTGGCAATAGGGCGCGCTTTTTCATCGTTGAAAAATACACCGCTCCAACATTCTACATCAGTTCCGGCTTAGACAAAAAGCGCCTCAACCGCCCGACGCGTGCCTCTCACCCTCGGTTTGGGATTCTCAAAATTTCCTTTTACCAAAATTGTTTGGTCAGGACGTAAGCGCCAACCGCTATTCTGAGTGATGGCATTCATAATCACGCTCGGGTCTTTAATGTCGGCGTGTCGCATGGATAAAACGATACCCCGAGGCCCCGCATCCACTTTTTCAACATGCGCTTTCCGACATAAACGTTTGATTTGCATGACTTCAAAGAGCGATCGTACTTCATCAGGTAGAGGCCCGAAACGGTCGATTAATTCTGCCATGAGCGCGTTTCCGCTCTCATCATCTTCAATTTCGGCAATGCGGCGATAAGTTGAAAGTCTGAGGTTCAAGTCTGGAATATATGGTTCAGGAATCAGGATCGCGACACCGACATTGACTTGTGGTGTCCAACTTTGATCAACAGCACTATCATCGTCTCTTAGCTCCGCAACAGCTTCCTCTAACATGTGCTGATAAAGCTCCACGCCCAGCTCTTTCATATGTCCGGATTGTTCTTCGCCTAGCGGGTTACCCCCACCCCGCATGTCCAAGTCATGGCTGGCGAGCGTAAAGCCAGAACCAAGTGTATCGAGGGATTGTAAAATCTTAAGCCTTTGGATGGCCTCTTTCGTGGCGATTTGTCCATCCGGCATTGTCAAATAGGCATAAGCCCTAATTTTTGAACGACCGACTCGACCCCGCATTTGATAAAGCTGTGCCAAGCCAAACCTGTCGGCGCGATAAATCACCATGGTATTAGCAGACGGGATATCAATTCCGCTTTCAATGATAGAGGTTGAAATCAACACATCATATTCGCCGTCATAAAAGGCGTTCATAATATCTTCGAGCGCACCCGCAGCCATCTGCCCATGTGCAATCACATATTTCACTTCCGGAACCGAATTGCGCATAAATTCTTCAATACGCGGAATATCGGCGATACGCGGCGCGACAAAATAAGACTGTCCGCCACGATAGCGTTCACGCAGCAGCGCCTTGCGAATGGAAATTTCATCAAAGGGCATCACAAATGTTCGCACGGCCAAACGATCAACAGGCGGTGTTGCAATCAAAGACAAGTCTCGAATGCCTGATAAGGCCATTTGTAAGGTTCGCGGTATGGGTGTCGCCGTCAATGTCAGCATATGCACATCCGCCCGTAAGGCTTTCAATCTTTCCTTATGCTGAACGCCAAAACGTTGTTCTTCATCAACAATCACCAACCCCAAATCGGAAAATTTTATTGTTTTGGCCAAGAGCGCATGTGTTCCGATAATAATGTCACATTGCCCCTGCTCTAAGGCTAGCTTTGCCTCTTTGGCTTCTTTCGCACTGACCAAACGCGATAATTGCCTGACACGAACCGGCCATCCTTTAAAACGGGTAGAAAATGTTTTGAAATGTTGGCGTGACAGAATTGTTGTCGGGGCAATGATAGCCACTTGGCGTCCGCTCATCGCGACAGCAAAAGCCGCTCTGAGTGCCACTTCGGTTTTACCAAATCCGACATCACCGCAAATCAAACGGTCCATAGGACGACCACTTTCAAGGTCAGTGAACACGTCTTGAATCGCGTTGAGTTGGTCATCCGTTTCCGCATAAGGAAAACGAGCGGCGAACTCATTATAAGTCCCCTTGTCAATATCAAGTGGCTCAATAGTTCGCATGGCGCGTTTAGCGGCAATCTTGATGAGTTCCGCCGCCATATCTTTCAGGCGCTTTTTTGCTTTTGCTTTACGGGATTGCCAAGCAACACCGCCAAGCTTGTCCAAAACGGCCCCTTCAGAGGCTGAACCATAACGCGATAAAAGCTCGATATTCTCTACGGGTAAGAAGAGCTTCGCCCCACCGTGATATTCAAGTTCCAGGCAATCATGCGGGGCCGATTGAACCTGAAGGGTTTTAAGGCCTAAATACCGACCTAGCCCATGGTCGATATGAACGATAAGGTCACCAGGCTGCATCGCCCCGGCATCAGAAATGAAGTTTTTCGCTTTGCGCTTGCGACCGCGATTAACCAGACGATCACCCAAAATATCCTGCTCTGAAATAACGCTCAAACCGTCAATTTCGAAACCTTGCTCGACAGGTAAAACAGTACGCCAGCTCGTCCCCGAGGCTTTATCGAATATATCCGGGCCATGTGTCAGCTTGGAAATATGAAGATCATGATCCTCAAAGACATTGCCCAAGCGATCCAAAGAGCCTTCTGACCAAGCGGCCACTAAAACTCGCTTTTTCTCTGATTTCAGCGCTTGAATATGATCCTTTACAGCTTTGAAAACATTAACACCTTCGGTGCGCCGTTCAACAGAAAAACTTCGCGCTAAACGCCCGCCAAAGTCTATGATATCCGTTGCACCATCCGGCTTGAAGACGGAATGAAAGCGACTCGTCAAAGGCGAGATAATTTCAGCCCAGCTTTCATCATTGAGATAAAGCGCAGTCGGATCCAATGGACGATAAAGCCCGCCTGTTTTGGAGGGATCGCCGGAGCCCGTATCGCGAGCTTTGGCATGTTCATCGCGCGCAGAGAAGAAATCTTCGATGACATCCCATCTCTCAGACCGCGCTTCGCTCAGCAATCCATCAAAAGCGAAAAGAGCGCCCGCCCCTACGAAATCAAAGATAGTTTCAGTCTGCTCATGAAAGAGCGGTAGGTAATGCTCTAACCCCTGCGTTCGAATACCGTCACTGACGGCTGCATAAGTCGGATCATGGCTAACCCCACCGCCAAACGCTGCCACATATTTGCGACGAAAACGACTAATCGCATCGTCATTTAAAAAGACTTCACTCACCGGTGCGAGTTGCACCGTTCGCAATTTGTCTGTGGTACGTTGCGTATGAACGTCGAAAGAACGAATAGATTCAAGTTCATCTCCAAAAAAGTCCAATCGAATGGGGTCGTTTAAGGCAGGCGGAAAAATATCGACAATTCCGCCCCTTATCGCATAATCACCCGCCTCTATGACAGTGGACGCTCGACTATATCCATTATGATCCAAATAAGATTGCAACTGCTCTCTGGGTACGGCTTGCCCCGCTGCGGCCATAAAGCCTGATTGGGCCATAACGTGTCTTGGCGGAACGCGTTGCATGGCGGCACTCCCAGTCGTGACAACAATCAGTGGTGTGTCAGGTGAGAGCGATGCAAGACTGAAAAGGGCGGCTGCTCTTTTGGCAGCCAAAGTTCGTCCGGGCGAAATTCGATCATAGGGTAAACAATCCCAGGCGGGAATATTCAACACCGCCATATCGGGCATAAAATACCGACATGCCGCAATAAAGGACGAGGCCCGCGTATCATCGCGCGCGATAAACACCCCTCGTCCACCCCGTTTTTTTACGGCGCGACAAAAAACAAGCGCATCCGCCCCTTCGGGCAAGCCTGCGGCCTGTAGGGACAACTCAGCCCCAGTATATCGATTAAGTTGGATTTGCATGGGTTACTAGGTGGGTTTAAAAGCCTTCAAACGGGCCAATAAGGGCGTGTCATAATTGGCCGGAACAGGAAGTGACCCCGTAATCCAAGCGTAAATATCGTGATCTTTGGCCTCTAAAAGGTCTTCGAATGCCGCCACATCCTCATCCGTCATCATATTGATATTAGCTTTCACATAGCCGCCCAAGATTAAATCGGCTTCTTTAAAACCACGATAATTTGAACGATAGACAAGGCGTTTTCGGCGAGGATCAAGCATGGCGCGGCCATAGCGGATTACGCCTTGCCTGTCACGTCCACATGACGGGCTCTGTGGCCTCTTGCCTATGGCGCTTTGTCACGTCAAACAGAGCTATGTCTACGGGTCGTCCACAGGAACTGTTTCCGCTATTTGCGGATATACTCAAATTACCCGGAGTGGGTCCTAAGACAGCTCCGCTTTTCGAACGCGCTATGGGGGCTCGTATTCGCGATTTAATATTCACCCCGCCCAGTGGTGTGATTGATCGTTCTAATCAACCCGGCATCGCCAACGCACTCGCTGGGGAAACAGCGACATTTAATGTAACTGTCGGGACGCACAGGCCGCCTAAGCAAAGAAATCGTCCCTATCGGGTGCGTGTTTTTGACAATAGCGGCGAAATGGACATCGTCTATTTTAAAGCACGGCCTGCCTATATGGAACAAATACTGCCTGAAGGGTCACAAAGGCTTATTTCAGGCAAGGCAGAAGTCTATAACGCCCAAGTCCAAATGACGCATCCGGATTATGTTTTGCCTTTGGACAAGGCGGAAACAATGCCGAAAATAGAACCGCTTTACCCTCTTACTGCGGGGTTATCACAAAAGGCTGCGGGTAAAGCCGTCCGAGCCGCAATGGATATTTTTCTAGACCAAGCCGAATTCGGAGAATGGTTGGATCCTGCTTTTCTCGCACAACAAGATTGGGCGCGGTTTGGAGACGCGCTTAAAACACTTCATTTCCCGCAACATGCTGTTGATATTCGTTCAGAAAGTCCGGTTCGTCGTCGCTTAGCCTATGATGAACTCTTTGCTAAACAACTGGCCATTGCTTTGGTTAGAGAAAGCACTCGCCGGGCTCACGGACGCAGATTAGACACGCAAGGCCATTATGTCGAAGACGTACTGAATGCTGCGCCCTTTAAGCCTACCGGCGCACAATCACGAGCGTTTGAGGCCATCAAAGCGGATATGCGCTCCCCCTTCCGCATGGCACGCCTGTTACAAGGGGATGTCGGGGCCGGTAAAACCTTTGTAGCGGCTCTGACGGCCGCCTATGCGGCAGAGGCCGGTGTCCAAACGGCCCTTATGGCGCCGACAGAAATATTAGCGAGACAACATGCAGATACGCTCACGAAAATGCTCGAACCTGCGGGACTGAATGTTCAAGCGATTACGGGGCGCGATAAAGGCAAGGCCAGAGAGGCTCTGAACAGCGGTCTTGCAGCGGGTTATATCGATGTGGTTGTCGGCACTCATGCGCTCTTTCAAGAGAGTACAGAATTTAAGGATTTAGGATTGGTCATCATCGATGAGCAACATCGTTTCGGTGTGAGAGATCGCCTCAGATTGGCTGATAAAGGACAGGCACCTGATTTACTCGTTATGACGGCCACCCCTATTCCGCGGACATTGGCGTTGACCAGCTATGGTGATTTAGACGTCGTCAAATTGGACGAGAAGCCCGCCGGGCGAAAGCCCATTGAAACCCGCATTTTGCCGATGCAGCGCTTAGACGATGTTATTGACGGAATCGGCAGACAAATCGAAGACGGCAATCAGGTCTATTGGGTCTGTCCTTTGGTGGAAGACAGTGAAGTTATGGATTTATCTTCTGTGGATGACCGTCACCGTCAATTAACGGCGATATTCGGCGAACAAGTCGGGTTGTTACACGGTAAAATGAGTGGGCAAGAAAAAGAGCAAATGGCGCTCGCCTTTAAACAGGGGCAATATAAAATTCTTGTCGCCACGACAGTTATCGAAGTGGGAGTTGATGCGCCCAATGCCACGATTATTGTTATCGAACATGCCGAACGATTTGGTTTGGCACAACTTCATCAATTGCGCGGTCGCGTTGGGCGCTCGGACAAACAATCTAGCTGTCTTTTGCTTTATAAAGGCCCGCTCTCGGTCAACGGTAAAGCTCGACTTGAAATCATGCGCGAAAGTGAGGACGGGTTTCTCATTGCCGAAAAAGATTGGGAGCTTCGCGGCAGTGGAGACCTTTTGGGCGCCAAGCAAAGCGGCCTACCGAATTATAATTTCGTAAATTTGGACAAGCATAAGTCCCTACTGGAAACCGCTGTGCAGGATGCGCGATTATTGGTGCATACAGACCCCAGTTTGGACACGCCGCGCGGCAAGGCCGCCAGACTCTTGCTTTACCTGTTTGAGCAGGATTACGGCATTGCCTTGATGCGCGCCGGTTAGCCGCCGCAATTGGTTATAATAAGAGGTCGTCTGTGGGCGGCATTTTTGCACGTTTGCGTCTGGGCTGAAATTCCTCAACAGCCTCGTTTGAAGAGACCATACCCCCACTGATAATCATCTTGGCCCCTTCTTCCGGCGTCATATTGAGAATTTTAATCTCGTCTCTCTTTGCGAATAGCAAAAACCCTGATGTCGGGTTCGGTGTTGTCGGCACAAAGACACAGACATGTCCCTCTTCCAATTTTTCAGCCGGTGCACCTTGCAGGTCTGTCGTGATAAACCCAATCGCCCAGAGCCCTTTTCTCGGATACTCAATCAAGCAGACTTCTTGAAAAGCTTGATCTCTTTGCTGAGCAACAATGACAACAATCTGTTTGACGAAAGAATAAACACTGCGCACGACAGGAACGCGCGCAAGCAAACGCTCACTTGCTTTGAGGATGGATGTGCCCACGATATTGGAGGTTAATATCCCCAGCAGGATGAGCGCCAAGATTGAGACGATCAGACCTAATCCCCAAATATCAAACCCCAAATAAGTCCGTGGGTTGATGACTTTAGGTAAGACCGTCCAAACCGAAGTATCAATAAACTTGATAAATGTTCGAATCGCCCAAACTGTCGCAATGATGGGCAGGGCGACAATCACGCCTGTCAGAAAACGATTTCGGATAAATTTCAAGAATCTGAATTTCGCTTTTTGGCCTTGGCGGCGCAGCCCGAAGCTTTTCTTCTTTTTTTTGTTCGGCTTGCTCGCCATAACACGTGTTCCAGACTTATAACTTGGTAATCTTTAGATATTCGCAATCGCGATGAAGGTAAAGTTACGCTATAGTGAGAGTCCGGGAAAGGAAAATCACATGCGGGTGAAGACAGTTTCATTGATAATAGCCGTCGTCTTGGCCGTTGTCGCCGCACTGGTATGGTTTTACCGCGATGATATTTTTCAGCACATTCAAGACCCGGGGCAACCCTTTCAAACTTATAAACGTCCGGTAGCTCCGAATTATGATCAGAATGAGGCGTGGCTTACCTTACCTGATCTCACGGTAGACAGTTTTGAAACCAAAGTTAAAGGCGATGTTTTTGTCGTGGTCCCAAGCGTTTATCGAGGCGGGAAACATTGGAACTTACCGAGCAATGACCTCAAACGAAAAAGCAAATTGGAGCGCATTGTCCGTCCGAATTATGTAACGCCTTATGCTGATGCAGGACGGCTTTTCGCACCCTTCTACAGGCAAGCCTCGCTTTATGCCTATATGACGCATCGTGAAGATGCCCGCATGGCTCAAAACTTAGCTTATCAAGATGTCAAAAGAGCCTTTCGTTTCTTTTTGGAGCATTCCCCGCCTGAACGCCCGATCGTCTTGGTCGGGCATAATCAAGGCGCAAGCCATGTTCAAAGGCTATTGGCCGATTTCTTTGTCGGCTCAGACAACAAGCAAAATCTTGAGCGCTTGGCTGTCGCCTATGTCATCGACTATCCCATCACCCAAAGTATTCTGGACGGGCCGCTTATGGGGCTGCCGGTCTGTGAAACGGCTTCGCAAACTGGATGTATCGTGGCTTTTGGAGCGTTCGCGCCAAATGAAGAGGCTATCGCAGAACGTTTCGGCAGCCGTCTTTTGGCTCATAATGGGCAAGAATATGCCCCCGTGCGGGGTGAGGCCTTAAAATGCGTCAACCCCCTGCTTTGGACGCAAAGTGAAGACTATGCGCCTGCAAGACTTCATAAAGGCGGGGTGGCTGCGGAGGGCCTTGACCCGGATATGCGCCCTGCGGCCTTGCCTCGCCAAGCGGGTGCGCAATGTCAGGACGGTCTTTTATTGGTTGATAAACCTCGGTCTCGTTCGCTGCGTCGTCCGATTAAAGTCGGTGGTAAGTTCAGAACGCTTCCCTCTAACCTTTTCTACGAAGACCTACGCCAGAATGCCGTAATGCGTGTGGAGGCCGTGTTACAAAGCGGTCGTCTGCCTAAACGAGCAAAATTACTCGACGGGTTTGAGGTCATAGAAGTCGAAGACAGTCCTATTGGGGAGATTGTCGACGTGAAGCCAACAAAAGGGCAATAAATTTTCTGTTCGTGAAATCATTCTCTGATGTTGAACATTCACAAAACCGTTAGCGTTTTGTTTTGAAAAACAATGGATTTTTCTGATTGATTCAGGCAATCCCGACATAGAATTACATCGAAGGAATATACCATGGTCGCTCAATCCGTTTTGGATCTGATTGGAAATACGCCCCTCATCCGGCTTAAAGATGCCTCTGAGATGACGGGATGTGAGATTTTGGGAAAAGCTGAATTTCTAAATCCAGGTCAATCCGTCAAAGATCGGGCCGCTTTGTCTATCATTCGCCATGCGGAAGCCAATGGCACTTTGAAAACAGGCGGCGTTGTTGTTGAAGGTACGGCAGGGAATACGGGTATTGGCCTTGCTATGGTATGCTCGGCGCTCGGCTATCGATGCAAAATTGTGATGCCCCGTACACAGAGCCAGGAGAAGAAAGACTCGATTAAACTCCTTGGTGCGGAATTAATCGAAGTCGATGCTGTGCCCTATTCCAACCCCAGAAATTATATTCATACCTCTCAAAGACTGGCCGAAGACTTGGCCAAAACTGAGCCCAATGGTGCTCTTTGGGCTAATCAGTTTGATAATGTAGCCAACCGCCAAGCGCATATTGATACGACAGGCCCCGAAATATACGCTCAAACAGACGGCAAAGTTGACGGTTTCATCTGTGCCGTAGGTTCCGGCGGAACACTTGCAGGGGTCTCAATGGCGTTAAAAGAACGAAATCCAAACATTCAAATTGGCGTTGCCGATCCGTATGGTTCGAAAATGTATTCCTATTTCAAATCTGGCGAACTCGAAAGTCACGGCAATTCCATTACAGAAGGCATTGGTCAGGGCCGGATTACAGCTAATCTTGAAGGCGCAATCGTTGATAAAGCCTATCAAATAGATGATGTCGAAGCCCTTCAAATAATCTTTGAACTCAATCAGTTAGAAGGCATATGTTTAGGGGGGTCATCGGGTATCAATATTGCTGGTGCTATACATATGGCGCGGGAAATGGGCCCCGGACATACGATTGTGACAATACTATGCGATTATGGGCAACGTTATCAGTCAAAAATCTACAATCCTGAGTTTTTGAGAGAACGCAATCTCCCTGTTCCCAATTGGATTTGCTGATTTGCTTTCACCTGACCTCAAAAAAGTTTGGGACCGCGGAATCATTGAAGTCGCGCAATTCCGCGACTTGCTCGCACATGAAGAGGTCAAAATAATAGACGGCACTTGGGCGGTTTCTATTCCTAGCAACGGTTTTGCAAAAGGCGTCATTCCTGAGGCACAGTTTTTTGATCTCGGTCAGCTTAAATCTGTTTCAGACTTTAAAGCGGCCTATCCGTCGCGTGAGGGTTTGATCAAAATGCTAGAGGGCCTGAACATTTCTGCGGATGACCCTCTTATCATATATGACAGGCAAGGCTTTTTCTCCGCACCACGTGTTTGGTGGTCTTTAAAATCGCTCGGGCACAAGAAAGTCGCTGTTTTAAAAAACGGATTACCGGCTTGGCTTGAAAATGGTGGGCCTGTTCGAAACAATTACACAATCATGGACAAGACATCTGAATATGTAGCAAGCAAGAGTCTCGCCAAAGGTGTTGTCATTAATGAGGTTTTGGCGGCCATCAATGGTGAGACGCAAATTGTGGATGCCCGCTCTGCAGACCGATTTTATGGACGTACGGCTGAGCCGAGAGCGGGTCTGCGTTCAGGGCATATTCCCTCTTCCCTGTCTTTGCCTCTTAGTTCGCTAAAAGACAGCGAGGGAAGGATATTAAAAGGCGATGACCTTCTAACCGCTTTTCACGATGCAGGGGTCGATCTGAAGCGGCCTATCATCACAACATGTGGATCAGGCGTCACCGCGTCAGCCCTAGCCCTGCTTTTCAGATCTGTTGGAAAAACAGATGTTTCTGTCTATAGCGGCTCATGGACTGAATATGGCGCTAGCGAATACCCGATTGAGACAGAATGAAACGCGAAACAGAATTTACCCATTTAGCACGCCCCGACGCTGGGTTGGGAACGGCTGTAAACCCGGCCGTCACACGCGCTTCAACGCTACTTTTTGATAAGGCAAAAGATCTATATCGGACGGACATACGCGGATATGGCCGTCACGGGGCGGCTGTGCATGATGAATTAGCTTCGCTTTTCACACATTTGGAAGGCGGCGCAGGAACAAGTCTTTTTCCATCAGGGTTATTGGCCTGTACCATTCCCATCTTGTCGCAAGTCAAAAGCGGGGATCACGTTTTACTGACAGACTCAATATATGGCCCCACCCGCAGCTTTTGTTTCAATTTTCTAAAGTCCATGAATGTAGCAACGGAAACTTATGACCCTCGTGTCGGGGCTAATATTGATAAGCTTATCAAGCCTAATACGTCTCTGATAATCTTGGAAAGCCCCGGCTCTTTAACATTTGAAATTCAAGACATTCCGGCAATTACAAAAATTGCTAAGGCCAAAAATATCAAAACATTGATTGATAACACATGGTCAGCAGGAATTGTTTTGTCTCCTTTATCACTCGGCGTTGATATTTCCTGTCACGCTGCCACGAAATATTTCGGTGGACATAGTGATATTATGTTCGGCGCAGCAGTTTCGGCGGATGAAGATACGGCCAAGCAAATCGCACAAACGGCAAAATATATTGGGAATGCAAGCTCGCCTGATGATGCCTATCAAATTCTAAGAGGCTTCCGGACTGTGATGCAGCGCTTTCGCTATCAAGAGACAACAGCTCTGGAACTTGCCAAATGGCTCGAAACGCAGGATGAAATTCAATCGGTTCTGCATCCTGCCCTTGAGCAACACCCTGATCACGCTATTTGGAAGCGAGATTTTTCAGGCGCGGGCTGCCTGTTCAGCGTTGTCGCCCGACCAACTAGTGCACAAAAAGTTTTGGACTTTATTGACGCCCTCTCCTTGTTTGGAATCGGTTATTCTTATGGCGGATATGAAAGTCTTGCAATTCATTGCGACCCACAATTACGTCGTGACAAAACTGACAAACTGGACGGGCCTCTCATACGGTTTGCTTGTGGCCTTGAACATGTTGATGATTTAAAAGCCGATATAAAACAAGCTCTTGCGAAACTTTCTTAAAATGAAAAGATTTTGGCTGGGTCTTTTTATAGTCTTGCTGATTGCTGCACTTTCATCTTGTTCCGGGACACGTATGTTAATGCAGCAAGCGCCCAAAAAGCCGCAACTGGATCAACAAGCATTGCCTCTACTTATGAAGGCAGGACAAACGCGAAGCCTCTTGGAAGAGCACATTTACGGCCCTATTCCCACACTGTCTGATGTAACGATTTTAGAGAAACGCCTCGTTACAAAGAACGCCTTTAGCGACAATGACAGAGTGACGGAATGGAAAGTGTCAGCAGGATATGGCGATGGAACTCGCTTATTTCATATTGTCTTCATCTCTCGTCCATCTGGACAAGATGGCAAAACGGAAACCACACCTTATATCATCACTCAAAATTTTTGCCCAAATACCTCCGTTGTCCCAATTGACGGCATCACACCACCACAGGGCGATTACTTTGATTGTTCCGGAGGCGGAATAATGGGGCACGTGTTCGGTTATTTCTTCGGGCGATATATCACCGTACCGCCTTATGAAATCATCTTAGACAGAGGCTATAATATCGCGGTTATGTATCCCTCGGAATTTACACCTGATTCCCGTGTAGCGGCCCCACGCGTGATAAATGCCCTTTTCCCTGAAGTGGAAGAGAAGCCAGGTGCTTTGGCAATTTGGTCAAGTCTAACCAGTTGGTTGGCAGAAGAACTGAAAAACACTGAGGCAAACCAGCAAATAATTGCCTATGGGCATTCCCGTTACGGCAAAACGGCTCTTCTATCGGGAGCCTCGAGTGATAATATAGACGCTGTTATCGCCCATCAATCGGGAACGGGAGGCGCCTCAATCCTGAGAGACTCAACAGGAGAAAGTATCGCGAGCATCACAGAAAGCTATTCACATTGGTTTAATTCGAAATTCGCTGAATATTCCGAAAATGTAGACGCTCTGCCCGTCGATGCGCATAATTTACTCTCTTTGATTGCGGATAAACCCCTCATGTTGGGAAATGCGAGGCGGGATGTTTGGTCAGATCCTGTAGGCGCTTTCCACGCTGCGCAACTCGCTTCTATGGCTTGGCAAAGTGAGTCAGGGCAAAACGCGTTCACCGCAAACCGTTTGGATGAATTCATCCCCTCTGACGACATAGCATTTTGGATGCGTCCCGGTACGCATGGCGTAGTCAAAGAGGATTGGCCCGCTTTTCTTGATTTTCTTGACGCCCATTTTAAAAACTAGCTCTATATAGGCCTTAAGAACATTGGGTCGTTTCAGGGGCGAATTTGTCCGGTGCCGTGAACCAGATATTTGAAACTCGTCAGCTGCTCTAGGCCGACAGGCCCTCTCGCATGCATTTTCCCCGTAGCAATGCCGATTTCAGCACCCATGCCAAACTCTCCGCCATCAGAGAATTGTGTCGACGCATTATGCATGACCACGGCGCTATCAATAGCCATGAGGAACCTTTGCGCGGCCGCTGCATCTTCTGTGATGATGGCATCTGTATGCCCTGAAGAATGTTTCGAAACGAAGGCAATCGCTTCCTCCAGGCCATTGACAAGTTTGATAGAGGCAATAGCGGCCAGGTATTCTTGCGACCAATCGTCATCAGTAGCGGCTTGAAGAGCAGGCTCAATTTTAACGGCGTCAGAATCACCGCGCAACTCGCATCCCTCCATAGCGATAACGAGTTTTGGTAAAACCTCTTCCGCGATAGACCGATCAATTACAATGCTTTCAGTCGCACCGCAGACTCCTGTGCGACGTAATTTAGCGTTCCGGACAAGATTTAGTGCCTTATCAATATCGGCTTTCGCGTGGATATAGCTGTGACAATTACCATCTAAATGCAGCAATGTCGGCACACTAGCTTGATCACGAACTAGCTCGACCAAACCACGTCCCCCGCGAGGAATGACTAAATCGACATATTCATCCGCTTTCAACAAAGCCGTCACAGCTTCACGATCTGTCGTGCCAATAGCTTGAACCGCGTGGCTCGGTAAGCCAGAAGCCTCCAAACCTTCACACATCGCGCTGACAATGATTTCTGTAGAATGGCGGCTTTCGGAGCCACCTCGTAAAATTACAGCATTGCCTGACTTCAAGCAAAGCGCGCTGGCATCCGCACCCACATTGGGGCGGGACTCATATATCATGCCGATAACACCGATGGGCACGGCGACACGTTCAATATTTAATCCATTAGGGCGATTAAAAGTGCCCAGTTTTCGTCCCACGGGATCAGGTAACCCAGCAATCTCTTCCAAGGCTTTTGCAATACCCTCAATTCGATCATCAGTCAGTGCCAGTCTGTCAATAAACGCTGTGTCTTTTTTACCTTTTACGCTTTCAACATCTTTCTTATTGGCTTCCAGCAAGTCAGCTTTTTTCGTGCGTAAGGCTTTGGCCGCTTCATAAAGAGCCTTGTTTTTCTGTTCCGTTGTTGCTTGCGATAATATCATCGTTGCTGCTTTGGCCTGTCGCCCCAAAACTGCAATATGTTCGACTACAGATGTATTTAGTTTCGTCATTGGAGGACTATCCTCATCCATCTCATATTCATTGCGTTCATTAACATGATTATCTCAGTTCAATGGCGCGTTTCATTGCGGCTTCAACCGTTAATTTCATTCTCTCGCTCAAACCTTGGTCACCATTCAGTGCTTTCAAACCGGCTTCTGTTGTACCGTTTTTACTTGTCACATTATTGCGGAGTGTTTCTAAATCATGATCTGACTGACGCGCCATTTCAATGGTTCCGGCCATCGTTCCGAGAACCAAATCATGTGCCTGATTTTCGGTGAAGCCTAGTGAGATGGCCGCTTCAATATATGTTCTGGCAAATTCAAAAATGTAACCCGGACCGCTTCCCGCCACGGCAGTAATACGGTCTATCCCGTCTTCATCCTCAACCCATACAAAACCGCCTGTCAGCCCCATCATATGTTCAGAAAGTACTTTATATTCCTCGGAGACCGCAGCCGAGGCAAAAAGGCCGGACATACCTTGCGCGATGAAAGCGGGTAAGTTCGGCATAATACGAACTATTTTGTCTGTATTTAGGGTTGAGGATAAACGCGCTACTGAGCAGCCCGCTGCCATAGATAAGACAATCCCCTGCTCAGATAAAAGAGTCCTATACTCAGGTAATATGACATCAACAAGCTGAGGTTTTATGGCCACAACCAAAACGTCAAACGCTTTGCCCTGAACGTCTGCTAGTTGCGTATGGCTGATAACCTCCTCAGGCAGATTTGTCGTATTTGGGTCGACAACCGTGACATGCAAGGCATCAGACTTTATCCATTGTGCTAATAAGGCGCCGCCCATCTTGCCGCAGCCGATCATTAATATGCGATATTTTTTCATATCCGGTTTCATGCGACCTCTTAACCCTCAAACATCTAGACATCAAACTAAACAGCGAGGGAAAACTCATCCCCCGGTTTGGCTAAATCGCTAATGTCAAAAATTGAGACATCAATATTTTCCATATTCATCGGTTCAACCGAGGTTTGAAACGATAATAGCAATAATTTTTTTGAGAGGTGGCAGGCCCAGTAGGACTCGAACCTACAACCTGCCGCTTAGAAGGCGGCTGCTCTATCCAGTTGAGCTATGGACCCCTCTTTACCGTGAACCTAATGTGTCCAAGGTAATTTACGATCATAACTGAAATTATCAGCATAAGATCGGCGGATACGTTTTGTTTCACGCTTATCAATCACGCGATGCGGAATATTATTGGCTTTGGCATATGAAACTGCCTCGTCCTTCGTGTCAAAACGCAACTCAATCTGTGATCTCGGGTCAACCGAACGAGTATTGCCTGTGAGCGGGTCAATAATTGTCGGCGATTTCGTCACAAAGTCCAAAAGCCAATAATGGGTTTTGGCCCGACCAGATGTCATGGCAGACGGACTCGGTTGATAAATTTTTGCAAACATCCAATAGACCTACAAAACGTTTAGAGCGTCATATCAGATTAGACATGGCTGTAAATCAAATATCCCGATTAAAGGCATTGTTCAGCATGGATTTAACATCTGCTAGGCTTTGCGGCTTTGTCACGGAGGCAGAGCGTTCCAGAATTTTCTGACGCATGGCCGGTGTAATTCCTTTTTTATTCGCAGTGGCAGGATTATGCCCGACCATACCTGACCTTTCCTGTCTTTGGGTAGATTGTGCCGAATGACGATGATTTGGCGTCTGCTGTGTGCTTGCGCGGGCAACTTTATGGCTGCGGTGGGCCGATGATTGTTCAGGCGTGATAGTGGTCGTTTGATTCGCATCCAAATCGACTGTTCGGTTCCGCCAACGATCAAAGACTGTTCTCATAAATTCGGGAGACGTTGCATCCTTACTCCACAAATCTGTAAAGACAGCACTGGAGCTATGCGGCAAATATTGTTCCGGCAAACGATTTAAAATCACCCTCATAGGCAGATTTACGGCCTCACCAAACACCATGGTTTCAGCTGTGCCCAAAGACGGAAGGAAGGACAACAAATCAGAAGCTCCGTCGGGTACGGCAGCACGAACGAAGTTTTGGTCAACTTCATTGGACAGGCGCATCGAGAAAATTGTCGAACATTGTGACAATGTCGAGGGCTCCAACTCTGACGGTCTCTGAGAGATAATCGCCAAAGAGACACCATATTTCCGCCCTTCTTTAGCGATTCGTGAAATTATGCGTCGAGCAGAAGAGAAACCCTGAGAAACATCACGGGGGATATAACGGTGGGCCTCTTCACAGACGAGCAAAATAGGAATTTTACGCTCTGACCAAGTGGCTAATTCAAACGCGAGACGGCTGACAACGCTCACCACAATATTTAGCGCCTCTGACGGAATGCTTGAAAAGTCTAAAATAGAAATGGGCTTGCCTTGAACAGGCAAACGGAAAATACGCCCGACAATTTCTTCGATTGGGCGCGGTGAAGCTTGGTTACGGAAGATGAATTTATAGCGGGGCTCCGCCATGATACTGTTAATGCGTCGTTTCAATCGCCGATACGGGCCAAGATTGGAATTATTCTCAAGCTTACCCATTTCATGATCAATAAGCTTAAGGACATCACGAATGCGATAGGGCACAGGTGAGTCGAGCGAAATGTGAGTGGCGCGTTGTAATTCTGCCTCTATATCATCCAGTTTAACCTGTGACGAAATATCATTATTGCGCTGCGCTCGATCGAAAAGACGCTTGGCCTTCAAGACAATCTCGTGGAGGACTTCTTCTTCCTCCGTTGCCTGGTCAGGAATATCACTGGTGAGAAGTTCTACCGTTTCGACGAAATCGAACATCCAGAGGGGTAGGTCCAAAGTTTCTGAATTGATCACTTCGGCATGATTACCAAAACTTTTGGAATATTCATTATGCGGATCAAAGAGAACCACGTGACCCTGCGGGCTTTCGTTCAAGATCGCTTGGAGAACCAGTGCCACCGTACAAGACTTACCAGAACCGGTAGAGCCGATAATCGCAAAATGTTTAGATAAGAGATCATTTGTCCGGACTTTCGCAACGATAGAATTATCCTGTTGCAATCGGCCAACATCAATACAGGGCGTGTTTTCACGATTAAAAATTAGCTCCAGATCGCTAGGCGACATGTTGTAAACAGCTTCGTTCAGAACAGGAAAAGTTCGAACGCCTCTGAAAAACTTGGTTTCTTTGGTGACTTGATTCGTCGAGATTTCACCAAGAATATTGAGTGTCGCCAAACACCCATCATTCAAGCCATCCTCATCCACAGCGCCAATTTTAAGGGCTGAAACCATAGCGACGACAATTGAGTTAGCCGTCAGAATTTTGAGGATTGTCCCAATTTGTGTGTGATGGAGGAGGTTATTGCGAATGACTGATTTATTGATCGAGATAATAGCCGCAGACGAACCGACAGTCAGAATTCGTCCAACCTCAATAGGTTTGTAACCCGAATGATTTTGGGGCTTTTTAGCTGTGTTTGCATTTGGTGACATCAGCCACCCCCTCTTCGATACATTACCCCGAATCAAAGGTAGCAAAATAGCGTTATCAAAGGCTTACTAAGCCCATCATTCAAAAGCCTTATTGGCAAAAGTTATTTTTGAGAGAAATCCATGGTCGGGGCGGCAAGATTCGAACTTGCGACCCCCTGTTCCCAAAACAGGTGCGCTACCAGGCTGCGCTACGCCCCGACTATGGTGAGAAGCCTAATAACCCCGCTTAAAATTTTTTCAAGCGCTTATGGTGCAGAATTTCCGAAAAATGTGTGTTTTACAGTATCGCCGGGTTGAATACCTAATTCCAACGCTCTGCCGCCTCTTAATTCGACCACAGCTGCGACAACCGCTTCGGAAGAGGCGCTTCGCAATTTGTAAGGTTGCGCGCGATGTTCGATTTTAAGGATTTTACCATTGGAACGGACGAAAAGGATATCCAGAGGAATCGCTGTGTTTTTCATCCAAATTGTTGCGACTTTCGGTTCAGCGAACTCAAAAATCATCCCAAAATCGTCCTCCATCTCCTCACGGAACATCATGCCGCGTGCTTGCTGTTCCAAGGTTTTTGCCTCTTCGACCATAAACTTATGATCCCCTGACTGAGATGTGATGGTCAGAGGCTTGGGTTCGCCAAAATCGACAACATCATTTCGGTTTGTCTGCGCAAAAACGGAACTGCTCAGAAAAAGGAAAAGGACTAGGCTGAGTAAAAGGTTTTTCATGGCGTTCGCATAGCGAATTAGACCCAATACGGGAAGTCCATAATCACAGTAGGGTAAAAAATCTTGGAGAAAACTGATGGCAGTCCCTAGGGGAATCGAACCCCTCTTTCCAGGTTGAAAACCTGGCGTCCTAACCGATAGACGAAGGGACCGCATATCAGTCCGCGCGATATAGAATTCAGTTTTACGAGGTGCAAGTCTTATTTTTCAAAAAAATCAGCTTTTGCCTGTTTTTCTGCACTACAAAGCGTAATTCTTTAGGCCTCATTCGCCCATGCTACATCCAAAATGTGAAAATCTGCCGAGACACGCCCCTTCCACTCATTCCGCTTGATTTGACCAGCAATGTGAACAGGGCGCGTGCCCGCCATGAGGAGAGTTTCTGCCAATCCCGCATCATCGGCGCCAAAACACATGGCCCGAAGACTGCTTCCGTCGCGGCTTTTAATTTGTGTCCGAATATGCGGACCGCCTTTTAGTCTTTCAACATAATCAATAACAACATCAGCCAAAGCAAAAGTGGGAGTCGGGTTACCCGCACCATAGGGAGCGACCTTATCCAGAATGGTCAATGTATCGAGAGACACAGCGCGCGGGTGAATAACAGAATCGACTTTCAAAGCTTGGTTTTCGCGCGCTAATTTGACGACATCTGATAACTCAGCCTCCATGAAGGCCTTAAACAGCTCTATTTTGTCGGCGGCAATCGTCAATCCACCTGCCATAGCATGGCCGCCACCCGATAAAAGCAGTCCTGCGGCTTTGGCCTTTCCAAGCGCCTCGCCAATATTGACGCCTTTTATGGAGCGTGCGGACCCTTTACCCTGCCCGTCCTCATCCAATCCCATCACAATACAGGGCTTGCCAAAACGATCTTTAATGCGCCCGGCAACAATTCCGATGATACCCGGATGCCAATCCTCCATCGCAACGATTAGAACCTGCTTCTCTTCATCCGCTTTTATGGCCTCAACCATGGCCTCATTTTGAATGCGGCTTTGAATTTGACGGCGTTCCGTATTCACACGGTCTAATTCAGCGGCATAGGCGTAAGCTGTTTGTGAATTTTCGGTGGAAAGCAGTTCGGCCCCCATATGTGATACGCCGATTCGACCGCCCGCATTAATGCGCGGACCAAACCCAAATCCGGCATCCCGCGTGGTAAAAGGCGCTGAAAGTGAAGCAATATCCGCCAGCGCCTCTATGCCCGGCATGTGACAACGAGACAAAACCTTAAGCCCTTGGCTGACAATAGCCCGATTTAGCCCTGTCAGAGGCACCACATCGCATATCGTTCCTAGCGCAGCCAAGCCCAATATATCCAGTGAGGGTAATGACGGCTCAATTCCGCGTCTTTTGGCCTCCCGATTAAGCGCAACAACAGTCATGAAACAGACACCCGCCGCCGCCAAATGGCCCAAGCCTGATTCGTCGTCATGGCGATTTGGGTTAATTATCGCTTTGGCTTGGGGACGCGTCTCATCCATCAAGTGATGGTCAATGACAACAACATCCAAACCAATCTCTATAGCGTGGGATAAAGCGCTATGCGCAGCCGCACCGCAATCAACCGTGATAACAAACTGAAAGTCTTGTTTTTTTAAAGTTTCAAAGGCTTTGGCAGAGGGGCCATATCCTTCTAAAAGACGATCCGGAACGTAAAGTGACCAATCCTGCCCCATGGCCCGTGCCCAGCGAAGAAGTTGTGCTGCAGACGTACCGCCATCCACATCATAATCCGCAAAAACACAAACCTTTTTCTGTTTATCAATAGCGTCAAAAACATAACTGACGGCCTTATCCATATCCTTAAGCGTGGATGGGTCAGGCAGGCTGTCTCGCAAGCGAGGGTTTAAAAAGGTCTTTACATCACCCGCCTTCACCCCCCTTCCCGCCATCAACCTAGCTGATAAGGGTTCGATGTCAGAAACCTTAGTGAGTGCGTCGATATCAGAGTCGAGAGCGCGCGAAACCCATGCCTGCCCCTTAGCGGACGATATCACGCCCAGAACCGTATTCTCACTCAAGTTTTTCTTTTCCAAATCTCTCTCACCGGCAGAGCTGATAGGCATTAAATTGGGCGCTCTGAACGGAGTTTTTGAACCGCTTTATCAACAGAGTTCATAATCAAGGTATGCGTATGAACATGGCTATTTGTAAACTTCACCCCATCCAAAAGCGAGCCTTGCGTTACGCCTGTGGCCGAGAAAATTGTTGGCCCTGACGCTAAGCCTTCAAGGTCATACTTTGTGTCCAATTGATCAATACCGACGCGACGGGCACGGCTGACTTCATCATCATTTCGGAAATGCAAACGCCCCTGCATTTGCCCGCCAATACAGCGTAAGGCCGCAGCGGCTAAGACACCTTCGGGCGCTCCGCCCTGTCCAATATACATATCAATCTGCGTGTCGGAGTCCGTTGTTGCGATAACGCCCTGAACGTCTCCGTCACTAATGAGACTCACTTTCGCATCCATATCGCGCAACGCATTGATAATAGTTCCGTGACGGGCGCGGTCTAATACACAAACTGTGATGTCTTTTGGCTTCACGCCTTTTGCCTTGGCAAGGGCTCTTACATTATCTTCGACAGACCTATCCAGATCAACCAAGCCCGGCGCATAACCAGGCCCTATAGCGATTTTATCCATATAAGTATCGGGCGCATAAAGCAGCCCTCCGCGTGGCGCGAAAGCCATAACCGCCAAAGCATTGGCCATATTTTTCGCCGTCAATGTTGTTCCCTCTAACGGGTCAAGGGCAATATCGATTTCTGGCCCTGTCCCTTTGCCCACTTCCTCACCAATAAAGAGCATAGGCGCCTCGTCTCGTTCACCCTCACCAATGACAACGCGGCCTTTGATATCCATATTATTGAGATCTGTTCGCATCGCATCTACAGCGGCCTGATCAGCCGCTTTTTCATCGCCGCGTCCAGCGAGTTTGGAAGCTGCAATCGCCGCCTTCTCAGTCACAAGAGCCGCACGAAGCGCGAGACCAGCGTTAAATCCAAGTTTTGTCATTCTGTCCTCAACTGTCTCGGTAATCCAATTTGCGGCAGACATAGCAGTCTAAACCGAGACTAACATGGTTATTCTATGCGAGAGCCGACATTATGATGATTTAGTCGTCCAATAGGAAATGTTTGATATTTCTGGCGGCTTGGCGAATGCGTTGTTCATTTTCGACCAGAGCAATCCGAACATAACCTTCACCATTCTCACCAAACCCGTTGCCCGGGGAGACGGCTACACCGGCTTTTCTCATCAATAATTTACAAAATTCTACAGAGCCTAAATGCGCATATTGTTTGGGCAGAGGCGCCCATGTAAACATAGAGGCTTCTGGTGAAGGAATGTCCCACCCTGCCCGTTTGAAACTTTCGACCATCACGTCACGGCGGTTTCTATAAACTTGGCGGGCCTCATCTACAACGGATTGTGGCCCATCCAAAGCGGCACAAGCGGCCACTTGAATCGGTGTGAAAGCTCCATAATCAAGATAAGATTTGACCCGGGCGAGAGCGGCAATCAATCGCTTTGACCCTACAGCGAAGCCCATACGCCACCCCGCCATGGAATAGGTCTTTGAGAGAGATATCGTCTCAATCGCCAAAATGTCGTCCTTCGCCCCTGGAACCTGAAAAATTGATGGAGGCGGGTTACCGAAGTAAATTTCTGAATAAGCTAAATCTGATAAGATAATGATATTATTGGCTTTTGCGATCGCCACGATCTCTTCATAGAAAGATAAATCCGCAACATGGCCCGTCGGGTTAGACGGGAAGCAGACCACGATTGCCATAGGTGGCTTCTCCGCTTTAGTCAGAGCCTCTTTGACGCCTGCAAGATATTCATCAGCTGTAATAGCGGGAATGCCCTGAATTTTGGCCCCGGCGATTACGAAACCATAAGCATGGAGTGGATAGGACGGGTCAGGAGCGTAAATAACATCACCTGGTGCAGTGATCGCCTGCGCGAGATTGGCGAACCCCTCTTTTGATCCAATCGTCGCGATAACCTCGCTCTCTGGGTCTAACTCAACATCAAAGCGACGCTTATAATAACGGGAACATGCTTGGCGAAGCCCTTTAATCCCGCGAGACGCCGAATAACCTGTTGTTTTCGGCTTTTGCACTGTTTCGATGAGCTTATCGATAATATGCTTGGGTGTCGGCATGTCGGGATTACCAAAACCAAAATCGATAATATCCATGCCGTCAGCCCGAAGCTCCGCTTTGAGCTTATTGACCTCTGCAAAGACATAAGGCGGTAAGCGCTTAATCCGATAAAACTCTTCGGTTTCGATATGATTATCTGTCACGTCTATGCCTATTCATTCAGCAAATTTATTGCGGATCATCAGCCTTATAAGCCTGAGCTTTGGCTTTTTTATTTTGAAACTCATTGCTTAGCTCTTGCGCCGTTTGGGGCTCCGCAGCTTCAGGCAATGAAAATCCGTCTTTTATAGCGTTCAAAGATTTAGCAGCCTCGTCCCATTCCTCTGCGTTGCGCGTATCTGTTGGTATGGGAGGCGCATCCCTGGGATCAGGAATCGTCTGATCAATATTACGGGCTTCTTCCTCAAATTCTGAACTTCCCATAAAGTCGATATTCGGCATTTTCACGGTTGAACAGGCCGCCAAAGTGGCGGTCGATAACAATAAACATATAATTTTGAAGCGTGTCATATCAAAGCCGAGTCGTTTTCTCTGTCTCTTTATAAATATGGGCAAAATTAGGGTCGAGGTCACTTAAAATATAAGACAGGCGCTATTTTCAGCTTATATTGGACATTACGGGAATAAGGCCAGAGACTTGAGCCCCAGTGTTTCTTCCCACCCCTGCGTTAAATTGTAATTCTGCAATGCTTGCCCTGACGACCCTTTTGTCAAATTGTCAATCACAGCAATAATCACCGCTGTGTTGGGCACGCGATTATCAAACACATTGATAAAACAATGATTTGAACCTCTTACATGACGCGTTTGGGGAACAATGCCGTCTTCCAAAACTGACACAAAGGGCGTGGATTTATATGTATTTTCCAAAGTTCGCCTTAAATCGGTCAATGACGTCCCTTCCCGTAAAGAGACAACCGTCGTTGTAATCATGCCCCGGTTCATGGGAACAAGATGAGGTATCATGGACACACAACTCTTTTGACCAGAAACACGCTTAATGATCTGGTCAATTTCTGGGGCGTGGCGATGGGCTCCGACGCTATAAGCATGCGCCCCCTCTGCTAGCTCTGTGAAAGACAAGCCCAAATTCGCTTTGCGCCCTGCCCCTGTCACCCCTGTAATCGCAGAGACTGTTAAGTTTTCAGGGTCAATTTGCTCAGCCCTCAACAAGGGGAGTAAGGGCAACAACGTACAGGTGGGGAAACATCCCGGACATGCGACGAGCGACGCGCCAGATAAGCTCTCTTTCGCCCATTCCGTAAGACCATAAACGGCCTTATCCAATAAATGAGAGAAATTGTGAGCCCGACCGTAAGTTTCCGCATAGAGTTCAGGATCACGCAGACGAAAATCAGCGGAAAGATCAATAACCGTTTCAACTTTGGGCAAAATGGCCGCAATTGTTTCCTGACTGGCACCGTGAGGCAGACAGGCAAAAGCAACATCAATTCGCGACCAATCGACCTCTTTCCAATCTTGCAAATCCGGCAGCTTCAGGTGAGCCAAGTTGCCAAACACATCACCAGCACGTTCCCCCGCCCGACTATGCCCAGTGAGGGCGGCGATTTCGATATGTGGATGGTTTTGTATCAGGCGAATGATTTCTACGCCAGTATAGCCTGACGCTCCCAAAACCGCCGCTCTTTTCATATTCGGCATGTCATGCCCTCATTCCTGGATTTGCGATAATTCAACAAACAAAAAAGCGCTCCGGTTTCCCGAAGCGCTTGAAACATAAACAGCAAAGGCTGTGAAAGCTTTAACGCTTCGAGAACTGGAAGCTCTTACGGGCTTTCGCGCGGCCATATTTCTTACGCTCAACGACACGTGAGTCGCGTGTAATGAAGCCGGCAGCCTTTAACGGCTTGCGCAAAGCAGGTTCGTAATAAGTCAGGGCCTTTGTAATTCCGTGACGAACGGCACCGGCTTGACCGGATAGACCACCGCCTTTGACAGTTGCAACAACATCATAGGAGTCGACACGATCGGCAACTTCAAAAGCCTGACGAATGATAAGGCGCAGAACAGGACGTGCGAAGTAAACTTCCTGATCACGGCCATTTACGGTGACTTTTCCGTTGCCGGGCTTGATCCAGACGCGGGCAATCGAGTTTTTCCGCTTACCTGTTGCGTAGGCACGACCAAGTTCGTCAATCTTTGGCTCTGGCAAAGCGGCTGTGTCTACAGCGACGCCTTCGCTTGTTTTGCCATCCATGACATCTTTAAGGTCTGCAAGTGTTTGGGTCTCAGCCATGATCTTAGGCTCCCTTCACGTTTTTAGGGCTCATTGATTTGAAGTCGATAACTTCAGGGTTTTGAGCTTCATGTGGATGTTCCGAACCGGCATAGACACGCAGATTGGATAATTGTTTACGTGCCAATGGACTTTCCTTTGGCAACATGCGCTGAACAGCTTTACGCAGAACACGGTCAGGGAAGCGACCGTCCAAAATCTTGTCTGCTGTGCGTTCTTTCAAGCCACCTGGATGGCCTGTGTGCCAGTAATAGACTTTGTCATTACGCTTATTGCCTGTGAAGGCCACTTTTTCAGCATTGATAACAATAACATTATCACCACAGTCAATGTGGGGCGTGTAAGTCGGTAAATGCTTGCCGCGAAGACGCATGGCAATAAAGGTTGCCAAACGACCTGTGACAACATCTTCTGCGTCGATGAGAATCCATTTCTTCTCAACGTCAGCAGTTTTTAAAAACTTTGTCGTTTTCATAATATCCTCTATTCTCGACAGGACCCTATCCTGTCGGCTAAGCGCGGCTTGTTAGAGGAAGAACGGCGTCTCGTCAATGACCTTATTCATTGACCTTTATGAAATACCCTAACAATTTCAATGCGATAGAGTTTCGGTATTATATTACCGTGAAAAATATCTGGCCTTCCACATCAAAGCTAAGGCTGTTAGGAAAACAAAGATAGACGAGAACTGGTGAAGCAGAGCGAGTTTGATATGAGCCGGATCAAAATTCTCTCCTGAGAGCAACGTCCAAATGCCTAAACCAACCTGCCAAAGCAGGATGCCGAGCATCATTGAGGCTATTCCCCGCATATAGTCCGTTTTTCGGACAGTTATAAAAATCCAAATGCCCATAATAAGAATGATATAGGCCAGCATACGATGATTGAATTGTATCGCAGCTGTGTTTTCAAAAAAGTTCTTCCAGAATGGGGACATCATCCCATAGCCCGCGGGTATAAAATCGCCGTCCATAAGCGGCCATTCATTATAGCTCCGACCTGACTTTGTGCCCGCGACAAAAGCTCCGGCTATAATTTGCAGGTATACAAGAACCGCAAAAATGACCGTTCGCCTTTTGAAAGGCTGATCTAATCGACTGGGACGGAAATTATTATTATGGGCTTTTCGTAGCCAATAGAGACCGCCCAAAATAATAAAAGCCATCCCTAAATGTGTTGCGAGACGGTATTGGCTGACATCAACCATCCCTTCTTGCAAACCGCTATAGACCATCCACCAACCGATAGCGCCCTGAATACAAATTAGAACAAAAGGAATGAGAAAAAAGCCGAAAGACCGTCGCTGAAATTTCTTTCGCACCGCAAAATAAATCAGCGGAAGCAGGTAAGCGAGCCCGATTAAACGCCCGATTTGCCGATGGGCCCATTCCCAAAAATAGATAAATTTGAAACCCGCCAAATCCATGTCAGGGTGCTCTGCCTCAAACTCAGGAATGAGTTTATACTTTTCAAACTCTGCCAACCAAGCTTCATGAGACAAGGGAGGTAAGGCTCCGCGTATCGGGGCCCATTCCGTGATCGACAATCCGGAGTTCGTCAGACGTGTTGCTCCCCCCACGACGATGATGGCAGCGACAAGAAACATCATGATCGCTAACCAAGTTGAGACAGCCTTGCTGGGTTTGTCAAAGTCAATCATGAGGCTGATATAATCCCTTTTCGCGTTAATGCGCTGTGACATCTTTGCGACATATTTGGTGGGATGTTCAAGGTAAAAATGGTCGGAGTAGCAGGATTCGAACCTGCGACCCCTAAGCCCCCAGCTTAGTGCGCTACCGGACTGCGCTATACTCCGACACTTCCGATGCGGGCGCTATAAGGGGAGAGGGAAATCAAAGCAACTCTCTAAACTGATTTTATGCTTTTGAAGTGAAATCAGTCCATCGTGTTTTCAGCGTCTTGAGACGCTCTAATGCCTCCTCCAGATCCTGCTTATATTGCAATTGTTCCGGCGTTGGCCCTGTCGGTGTCGGAACAACTGATTTCGGAATAATTGAGACAGGTGGCACTTTGGTAGGTACAACACTCACAGTAGGTATATTTTCGGTCTTAGGGGCTTGCGGCGCTGAAGCAACAATCTTCACTTCAGTACTCTCAGCGCTTATTTTTTTCTTCGACTTTTTCTTGATCCGTTCCGGCACAAGATCTGTTTCTTCGACACTTTTATCTCTTGCAGCCTTTTCGACCGATTGTCCCAACTCAATGATTCTCGCGGCACCCTTTAGCCGAATAAGTTTTTGGACGTCTTTGATGGGGTGCCCCTCATCGTGGAGGAGTATTTTTATGCCCCGGAGCAATTCTATATCTTCGGGACGATAAAAACGTCGCCCCCCAGCGCGTTTAATGGGTTTGATTTGAGAGAATTTTGATTCCCAAAAGCGCAAAACATGGGGTTGCAGGTCAAGCTCTTCGCCTGCTTCGCTGATTGTTCTGAATGCCCGTGTCGTCTTCGATTGCATGGCTATGGCCGATTCTGTGACTTACGAATCAGACTATATCATCTTTTTGGTGACAATGCCGAATCGACACGTTCCCTTAAAACCTGCGAAGGTTTGAAAACCAAAACACGCCGAGATGTAATCGGCACTTCCTCACCCGTTTTGGGATTACGGCCAATACGTTCTTTTTTATCCCGCAGCGAGAATGTGCCGAACCCAGCCAGCTTTACATTCTCCCCCTTTAAGAGCGCCTCGCAAATATAATCTATAACAGATTCAACGAGTTCCGAGCTCTCAGCACGAGACAAACCAATCTCACGGTAAACCGCTTCTGCCAAATCGGCGCGCGTCACCGTCCCTGAATTTTGCAAGTTAGACACCATACCCCTTTAGAGCAAAAAAGAGGCCTCCACCGCAAGGAAATTCTTAAAGAAACCGTTAAGTTTTAACGTCATACGAGCAGAACAAGGCCAACGAACCCTCGATTAGTAGCGCAAAAGCGCGGCACCCCAGGTAAAACCGCCCCCGAAGGCCTCTAGCATAACCAAATCACCGCGTTTGATCCGACCATCTTCGACCGCACTCAGCATTGCCAACGGAACAGAGGCCGCTGATGTGTTGGCGTGTAGAGCCACTGTTGAAACGACCTGCTCTGGTTGAATTTTTAAACGACGGGCGACGCCGTTTAGAATCCGCTGATTGGCCTGATGAGGCACAAACCAGTCAATCTCTGAAACAGCTATGCCTGCTTTATCCGCGCAAGATTTCATCGCGTCGGCAATTTCCGTTACTGCGTGCTTAAAGACCTGATTACCCAACATGCGTAACTTACCGACCGTTTGAGTTTTCGATGGACCGCCATCAACATAAAGCATGTCGCGATAGCGTCCATCAGACCGGATGAAGCACTCAATCACCCCGTCCTCTGTGTCCTTCTCGGCCTGAAACACCATTGCCCCTGCCCCATCACCAAATAATACGCAAGTGGAGCGGTCGTCCCAATCCAGAATACGTGAAAAGGTTTCAGCACCAATTAAAAGAACACGATTCGCGGCACCCGATCGGATCATAGAAGACACCACATTCACACCATAAAGGAAGCCACTACAGACCGCTTGTAAATCAAACGCTGCACCGTGGTTCATGCCCAAGCGCTCTTGAATAATCGTCGCTGTTGAAGGGAAAGTATAATCAGGCGTTGAGGTTGCAACGACAATCAGGTCTATATCATCAGCGGTCATCCCTGCATTGGCCAAAGCCTTTTGCGAAGCTTCATAACCCAAATCCGACGTAGCTTGTCCATCCGCCGCAATATGACGTTGATGAATACCCGTGCGCTCCCTAATCCATGCATCACTGGTTTCAAGTTTCGGGTCAAATTCGTCATTACGAATAATGCGGTTCGGCAAATACCCGCCAATGCCCTTTATGACTGCCCGTCTCATTATTCTATAAATCCAATATTATCATCTTCATCATGAAGAGCCGCTAATTCATGTTCGATATCGTCAAGGAAATTACTGCCAGCCAAACCTGTCGCAATGTTAAGCGCATTGGCATATCCGACTTTGTCGGTTCCACCATGACTTTTAATCACAGCGCCGTTTACGCCTAAAAGAACGCCGCCATTCACTTTTCGTGGGTCCATACGTTTTTTCGCCTTCAAAAGCGCCAGAGCGTTCAAGAAGGTTGTGAATTTGGACCAGATATTACCGTAAAGCGCCTCGCTAAGCACTGTATTGACAAGCCTCGCTGTTCCCTCTGCCGCTTTGATTGTAATATTACCTGTGAAACCATCAGTGACGATAATATCCGTATCGCCTAGTGAAATATCATTGCCTTCAACGAAGCCCACATAGTTCAAACCAATATCGCTTTGATTTAATCGCTCATGAGCCGCTTTCACACTGGCATTACCCTTTTGTTCTTCCGAGCCGACATTTAGCAAACCTATAGACGGTGATTCAACGCCGTATAGCGCGCGATAAAAGGCATCACCCAAAACGGCGAATTCCGAGAGTTGAGAGGCACTGGCTTCGACATTCGCGCCAACATCCAAAATGACGCAATTACCTTCAACACGCGGCCATGTCGCGATGAGGGCGGGACGTTGAATACCGGTCATGCGCTTCAAAATGACAATCGACATCGCCATCAAAGCACCGGTATTCCCCGCAGACACAACTATATTAGCGCGTTTTTCCTTCACAGCCAGAATGGCATTCCACATACTGCTGCCTTTACCCTTGCGCATAGCCTGAGAAGGTTTTTCATCCATAGTTACGGATTTGTCAGTGTGGCAAACTTCTGAGCGGGCACGCGTCAAAGGCGTTTTTTTTAACAAGGCATCCAATTCAGGCTGATTTCCATGCAAAAGAAAGCGGGCCCGACGGCCTTTCCCTTCATGTTTCAGAAAATATTCAATTCCTTGAATGACCACATCTGGCGCATCATCACCACCCATGGCATCAACGGAAATCACCAAACCGTCCAGCATGCTGTCCCTTTATCTCTCTTGCTCGGCCTTATAACGGAGACAGCCTGATAATTCTAACCCTAATTCAGTTTGATTTTGGCGCGAGAGAACAGTGACAAAAATTATTTGTCACCACCAAATATAGGAAACTGAAAGCGTGCACGCGCTATTTCACCTAAGTTAAGGCTACTTAAGGACTGCCTCAAATCAGTAATATAGACATCCAATGATCGCTTGAACCCGTCTGCAAGGCTGATGGCCCTTTCGTCCTCATCCTCCGTATAAAGACGCTCGGCGACATCAGATAATCGCCCTCCTTCAAAGGCGTCCGTATAATCCTTCACACGCGTATAAAAAAGACGAATCATAGGTTTGATACGTTTAGCAACCCCCGTATCGGACAGGCCTTCCTCGCGCAGGGCAATTTCGAAGTCGTCCTTCATGTAATCAAAAAGCGCTTGAGACAATCGTTGTCCGTTTTCACCATGTGTCCGCAACGCTTCATAAACGGGTGCGATGTGTAGAGTCAGCACATCAATTCGCCCATCATAATTGTCAGGGAAGCGCCCCTCCCCATAGAATTCCGGGCGTCGGGCCTGTACCATCAACCCATTATAAAGAGTTTCGGCATCCCGTTTTGCATTGTCAGTTCTGCCAAATATGCGAGAGAACAATCCCATAAATCTAACCTATGTTTAACGCAGTATCTATCTTGCCAGTCCACAACTCTTTGGCTAGGTCTTAGCGCGTTCAGATAGAAGTAAAAGTGACTATATGACCTTTACGTTTTTAAAACCTGCTTGTTTTGCCCTTGCGGCTATGAGTCTCATGGCTTGCAATCCTGTCCTGCGGACTCATGGCTACGTTCCGACCAGTGATAAGCCACAAGCGGTTAACCCTGAAACAGATACTAAGGCGAGTGTTCTCGCGCGGCTTGGCAACCCATCAATCAAATCAACCTTCGAGGAAGAGATTGATGAAGATGTTTGGTTTTACATGAATACAGTACGTCAGCGTTACGCCTATCTGCGCCCTCAAATTGAAGAGCGTTCAATCACAGCCATAACATTCGATGTCGACGGCAACGTCACAAAAGTTGCGGAATATGGTATCGAAGACGGTCAATACGTAAACTACGTGGATCGTGAGACACCGACTCGGGGTCGCGAACTATCGGTTTTGGAACAAGTTTTCGGAACGATTGGACGTTTGCCAACCGATCGGATTGGTGGCAACCAAGATGTGCCTGGTGGTCCCGGCGGGCCTGGGGGTGGCGGGCGTTAAGCTTCGTTTCTAAAGGCTAATGAGTAAAGCCTAAGCTATTCAGGTTCAATACTTCACCAGATGAACCATAAACGGTCAGACCTTTCCCTTCACCCACACGACCAATTTTAGTCACGGGCAGGCCTATCTCCTTAGCCGTTTTCGCTAAAACATGTGAGTTTGAGGCCTTGGCGGTGAACAGTAATTCGAAATCTTCGCCGCCGGTTACCAATCGTAAAAGCCGCTCTGAAATATCTCCTGCCTCACACCACGCCTGAGCAAAGTTACTGATCGGACAGCAGGAAATATCCAACTCAATGTGTTTTTTGGAAGCTTTAGCAATATGAGCGGCTTCAGATAAGACGCCATCAGAAACATCTGCACAAGCGGTTGCATATTGCCTCAACAACTTTCGAAATAACAGACGAGGCTCTGCTTTCCTGAAAGCCTTTTCCCAATGCCATAAGGCCTCACCTGAAGGCTCAAATGATAGAATATCTTCGTGTTTTTGAAGAGCCAGTAAACCCAAATGGGCATCCCCGATTGTTCCCGTCACCCAAACGATGTCCCCCTCTTCTGCACCGGATCGCTTCACCATTTCGCCGGATGGGACAGCGCCTATAAAGCTGGCCGTGACTGTAAATGGACCGTCTGCTTTTACAGTATCACCGCCAAAGAGGGAAAAGTCGTAGCGTTGCTGTAAGCTCTCCAACCCTTTTGTGAAGCCGCCCATCCAATTACGCAATTTAGTGTCAGGAAGATTTTTCGGCCAAACAACCGACAACAGATAACCAAGCGGTCGGGCACCCTTAGCCGCCAGATCGGACAAATTGGCAATCAATAATCGCTCAGCGGTCCCCGCTCCGTACTCTCCAGGAAGAAAGTGAACACCTTCCACCATCGTGTCCTGCGTTAAAACAAGATCATGCCCGGATGGAGGCTGCATCAAGGCTGCGTCATCAAGAAGATTTAACCCTTCTGGCCCGGCCAAAGGTTTTAGATAGGTTTCGATCCAGTCGAATTCGTTCAAGCTAGGCGTCTTTTTCCGTTGATTGAAACGGCGCATCAGTCGTCACAGCAGGGGCAACGCCCACGAGGCCGAATTCAGCGGCTCGAACCTCTTTGGCAATCTTATCCAAAATGGAATTCACCATGCCCGGCTCTTTACCGTCGAAAAAATCCGCGGCTATTGAGACGTATTCATTGATGATAACAAGTGCAGGGATATCAGGACGTCGCATGACCTCAAAAGCGGCTGCGCGAAGAAGGCTTCGCAACGTTAAATCTAAACGACGTAAAGGCCATTTTTCCGGCAAAAGGCTGCTAATCTTAGTATCAATTGCATTTTGTGACGCGACGACACCCTCCACGACATCTTCGAAAAATGCTTCGTCAACCTGAACCATGCCGGGTTCGTCATGAAAACCGAACCGATGGTTTTGGAATTCGCGCACTACAACTTTGGACGGCGCATTGGCGATATCCATTTGATACAGGGCTTGAACAATAGACACGCGCGCTGCGCGTCTGTGTTTAGGGTTGGCTCCGGCCATTATGAAGCCGACTTTCCGACGGGTTCCGACAATGCTTTTCTAACGCTGATCATTTTCAAGGCCGCATTGGCAGCGAAACCACCTTTGTCCTTTTGATCGACCTTGGCTCTGGCCCAGGCCTGCTCTTCATTTTCGACGGTGATAATGCCGTTACCAATGGCCAAACATTTATCAGTCGCAAGGACCATCAAGGCGCGCGCAGATTCTGTGCAAACATAATCATAATGCGTTGTTTCACCGCGTATCACACATCCGAGAGCCACATAGCCGTCATAATCATGAGACCCTGCTTCTGCATAAGCAATCGCATGCGGAATTTCGAGAGCGCCCGGGACTGTTAGTTTTGTGATTTTCGCACCCACGCGCTGTAGTGCCGCAATAGCACCATCCAATAAAGCATCGGAAATCTCTTCGTAAAAACGTGCTTCAATAATCAGAATATTCATGAACTTACTTTCTTACTGCTTAGAGGCTGAATACCGACCAACTCAAGATCATAGGCTTCCAAACCAATTAACCGCGGCATGGTATCTGTAATAAGCCGCATTTTTTTAACCCCTTGATCGACGAGAATTTGTGCGCCGACACCATATTCGCGTATGTTTTGTTCTTTACGATCAATCGTCGATTTATGTGCGCCAAGGCGTTCCAAAAGCGTATCAATCGACCCTTCGCGAATTAAGACCAGAACAGAATGTCCGTCGTAAGCCGCAAGATCTTTCATCGCGTTCCAAATCAGACCTGAGCGAGGACTGTCTTCGTAGAGTACGTCCCCTGCAAAATCAATTTTGTGAACCCGCACAAGTGTTTCTTTTCCCGGCTCGGCTTTACCACGGCTCAATGCAACATGTTCACGACCATCCAAGAAATTCCGGTAAACGTGAATATTAAAGTCATCATTATTTTGAGACGTAAATTCAGAGGTCGCAACGTGTTTGACGAAGTGGTCTTTTTTCATGCGATAGCCGACCAAATCTTCAATCGTTCCGATTTTTAACCCATGAAATTGAGCAAATTTCACCAGATCATCAAGACGCGCCATACTCCCATCATCATTCATAATTTCACAAATGACAGCAGACGGGTTTAGTCCGGCCATACGGGAAATATCAACAGAAGCCTCTGTGTGACCGGTTCTCACCAACACGCCACCATCTTTCGCGATAAGCGGGAACATGTGGCCCGGCGTTACAATGTCATCAGCACGGCTGTCTGGATCAATAGCCACCTGAATGGTGCGAGAGCGATCTCCAGCACTGATGCCTGTTGTGACACCTTCTCTGGCTTCGATAGACTGCGTAAAGGCCGTTTCGAACCGAGAGCCATTATTCTTGTTTTGCGGCTCTAAGCCCAAAAGCTCAGCCCGTTCTTGCTCAAGAGCTAAACAAATCAATCCACGGCCATATTTCGCCATGAAATTAACGGCATCAGGCGTTGCAAATTGTGCAGGGATAATCAAATCGCCTTCATTTTCGCGGTCTTCTGCATCCACCAAAATGTACATTCGACCATTCCGGGCATCCTCAATGATTTCCTCAGGTGTCGCCAGATTATAGACTTCTTGAAACGTCGCTGTATTTAATTCGCTCACGCTGAGCCTTTCATTTGTGACAGATAACGCGCCACATAGCGGGCAATAAGGTCAATTTCCAGATTTACTTTATCACCGGGCTGTAATTGTCCCAATGTTGTGACCTCTGCTGTGTGAGGAATGATATTCACACTAAAACCCTCATCGCTCACCGTGTTGACTGTTAATGACACCCCATCAATTGTAATAGACCCTTTTGGAGCAATTGTGCTCATCAGGTCTGGGGCTTTGAATGTAAGCTTTAGTGAACCTGCTAGAGCTTCCCGAGACGTTAAATACCCGACTTTATCCACATGTCCTGTGACCAAATGGCCGCCCAATTCATCGGCTGCCGTCATCGCGCGCTCCAAATTCATTTTATGGCCGACTTCCCATTCGCTTAACGTCGTTTTGTTCAAACTCTCATCCGACACATCAAAAGCGTAACGGCACCCCTTCTCCATTGCCTCTTTTTCCACGACCGTCATACACGCGCCGGCGTGGGAAATAGAGGCACCGATTGCAATTGTGTCACAGTCATAAGAACTCTCAACAACCATGCGCGTATCGCCCCATTCCGAACGCGTGCCTGACGTGTCGCGGTGAACGGAAATCAATGTGCCTATATCTGTAATAATGCCAGTAAACATATGGATTAAGCCAAGCCTATAAATTCGCCGTGAGTTGGTAGCGCTCCCACATATCGGCCCCCACCTCTTTCACATCTATACGTTCAAAACGATAAATTTGACTGATATGGTCAAGCGATAAATTGCCGATAGCCGGACGCCCTTCCGCGCCTAGAATGACGGGAGCACGAAACCACTCTATCACGTCTACAAAACCTTGATGAATAAAGCTGGCCGCCAACGTGCCGCCACCTTCTAACAACAAGGTGTGAATTTGTTGGTTTTTAAGGGCTGTCATAGATGCCCCTAGGTCAAGACCGTTTTCGTTTCTTCCAACAGACAAAATTTGCACGCCCAGCTTTCTTAATGTGTTCGCATGAGGCGTCTCTTCCTCTCCCTTCTCGCATAGTAAAGTGACAGATGTGGTTTTTGCCGTCTGAGCAAGATTCGATTGTTCAGCGAGACGGATTTGACTGTCAAATACAACGCGATGCGGGTCACTCATGCCTTTAATACGGGTTGTTAATTGTGGATTATCCAAAACGGCTGTATTGGCCCCTACCGCGATTGCATCATGTTTGCCACGCAAACGCCGTCCCTCATATCGGGCCTCTTCGCCTGTAATCCACTCGGATTGACCGTTGGCCAAGGCGATCTTGCCGTCCAAAGAAGAGGCGAGTTTCAGTGTGACGCGTGGGCGTTTCAAACCTTATTCTTCCTCGACCTTATCAGTTTTGCTTTGGCCATTTTTTGCTAATTGCAGATTTTCTTTTTCAATGAAGCTTTCAAAGTCCTGCGTCGCCCGAAAATCTTTATACACCGAGGCATATCGTACATACGCGACACTATCGAGTGTCGAAAGGCCCTCCATAACCAATTGGCCTATTTCGTCAGAAGAGACATCGGCCTGCCCCATTGATTCCAGACGGCGCACCACACCGCTTATCATTTTTTCGACGCGTTCATTTTCGACAGGGCGTTTTTGAAGCGCAATCATCACGGAGCGCGCTAGTTTATCACGATCAAAAGGTGTTCTGCGTCCGGATTTTTTGACCACGGTCAATGCTCGCAGCTGAACCCTTTCAAAAGTTGTAAATCGCCCGCCGCATTGCGCGCAAAGACGGCGACGCCGAACGGCCGTATTGTCCTCGGCCTGTCGACTATCTTTGACTTGTGTGTCTTCTGATGAACAAAAAGGGCATCGCATATATGCGGATTAGCACAGTTCCCCAAAGGCGGAAACACTGTAAAACTTTATGCACGCTATTTAATCAAGTGGAGTACCCAATGAGTAAAATGTCCACGGAGGAAATGAATAAGTTTTTCCGAGAGAGTTTTCAAGGGCGGCCGCAACCTTGGCCGAACATTGTTGAAGTCAGTGACGGGTATGTAAGGATAGAGCTAAATGTTGGTCCGGCTCAATTAAGACCGGGTGGATTTATCAACGGCCCTACCCAAATGGGGATTGCTGACCAAGCCGCCTATGCGGTGATTTTTACTCAAATAGGATCAACGCCGATGGCGCTCACCTCTAATTTGAATATTGACTTTTTGAGGCCGTGCCTGGGTGAAAAACTTATCGCCGAAGGAGAAATGATAAAGCGAGGCCAAAGCCTCGCTATTATGTCAGTCACCCTTCGCGGCGACAAAAATGATAAAATTTCCAGCCGCGCGACTGTGACTTATGCGCTGCCGCAGTCAAAACCCTAGCGTTTGAGACTAGCTATAAATTGGAAAGCGGGCCGTCAGAGCTTTGACGCGCTTTTTTACGGACGCTTCCACTTCGGGACTACCTTTCGGATTCTCCGCCAACGCATCCAAAACTTCTGCCATCAACAAACCAATCTCGCGAAACTCCGCAACGCCAAAGCCGCGCGTTGTCCCCGCCGGGGATCCCACGCGAATGCCTGAGGTTACGGTAAACTTCTCTTTATCAAAAGGAATGCCGTTCTTGTTACAGGTAATGTAAGCGCGACCCAATGCCTGCTCGGCGGCATTACCTTTCACGCCTTTCGGTGAAAGATCAATCAATGCCAGATGCGTATCTGTTCCGCCAGTGATGACAGCGTAGCCGGATTCCACTAAAGCGGAGGCCATTGCGCGACAATTATCGATCACAGCTTGACTGTAAGCTTTAAACTCAGGCCTAAGTGCATCACCAAATGCGACCGCTTTACCAGCAATGACATGCATAAGCGGACCGCCTTGCAAGCCCGGGAAAATGGCAGAATTAAATTTCTTGGCCAATTTTTCGTCATTCGTCAAAATCATCCCGCCTCTTGGCCCGCGTAGTGTTTTATGCGTCGTTGTTGTCGCAACATGGGCATGCGGGAAAGGTGATGGATGTGTGCCCCCGGCAACCAAACCGGCAAAATGTGCCATATCAACATGGAGGTAAGCACCGACTTTATCAGCAATCTCTCTAAAACGCGCAAAGTCCACCTGACGTGAATATGCAGAACCACCGCAAATTATAAGTTGCGGCTTATGCTCTAAGGCTAAAGCTTCAACCTGATCGTAATCAATCAAATGGTTGTCTTCGCGGACACCGTAAGTGACCGCATTAAACCACTTGCCTGACATATTTGGTGGAGCGCCATGCGTTAAATGCCCACCAGACGCCAGGTCCATTCCCAAAATTGTATCGCCAGGTTTGAGTAAGGCCAAAAACACGCCTTGATTAGCTTGTGACCCTGAATTGGGCTGCACATTAGCAAAACCGCATCCAAAAAGCTTGCAAGCGCGCTCAATGGCGAGTTCTTCGGCGACATCTACGTGCTGACAACCACCATAATAGCGCTTCCCGGGATAGCCTTCGGCATATTTATTGGTGAGGACGGAGCCCTGCGCTTCTAAAACAGCCTGAGAAACGATGTTCTCAGAGGCAATCAGTTCAATTTCTTCCTGTTGCCGTGTGCGTTCGTCCTGCATGCTTTTGTACAAATCAGGATCGCGATCCTTAAGGCTCTGCGAAAAGTAATTCGACAAATGGGCTGACGCTTGATTGTTTTCCATTACGCTCATGGGACGACTCCTAAACCGATATTTGGGGTTTCTTATCCAAGCCTACACCAAGCTGCAATCGTCTTAATCGTCGAAACGGTGTATATGAGACGAGTTCTTTAACTTTCAGACTTGGAGACGTTTTACGCGACTTCTTCTCGTTTGAGATCAAACTCGTCCCAAACAACTTCCAGAGCGCTCATCAGCTCATCCATCATCTCATCCGTGTGCAGAGGCCCCGGAGTAAAACGAAGCCTTTCCTCCCCACGCGGAACTGTGGGATAATTAATGGGTTGCGCATAAATGCCGAAATCTTCGATTAAACGATCAGAAATAGCCTGACACTTCACGGGATCGCCAACCATGAGCGGGACAATATGCGTCGGCCCGTCAATAAAATTGTACCCCGCCTCGCGGAAGCGTGTTTTCAGTGCCGCTGAACGTTCATGAAGGCTAATCCGTTTTTCAGGCGTTAGTTTTAAGACTTTCACACTCCGCAAAGCGCCAGCCGCTGTACTGGGCGGAATGGAGGTTGTAAAAATAAAGCCTGACGCCATAGAGCGTATTGCATCAATAATGACTTCGTCTGCGGCGATATAGCCGCCGATCATGCCATAAGCCTTCGCTAAAGTTCCCTGAATAATATCAATACGATGCGCTAGGTTTCTTTGTTCAGTAATGCCGCCGCCTGTTTCACCATAAAGGCCGACAGCGTGAACTTCGTCGATATAGGTCAATGCGTTATATTTATCAGCGAGATCGCAGATTTTTTCAATCGGCGCAA
Organism: uncultured Algimonas sp.; assembly: GCA_964511495.1. GTDB lineage: Bacteria > Pseudomonadota > Alphaproteobacteria > Caulobacterales > Maricaulaceae > Litorimonas. The sequence continues at coordinate 65,152 of CAZEFT010000005.1, forward strand.
TGTCAGCATCCATCGAATATACGCTCTCAAACGCTATAAGTTTCGGCTGCTCAAGCGGTACAGATTTGAGCTTCTCTTCCAAATCGACCAAGTCGTTGTGAGCAAAGATATATTTGTCACACTTGCCCACTTTTTGGGCGCGTTGAATGCCCGAAATCATGGATGCATGATTTTTTTCATCAGAGAAAATCACGAGCCTCGGTAAGATTTTACTCATCACGCCTAAGGTCGCTTCATTCGCAACATAGCCGGATGTCAAAACAAGCGCAGAGTCTTTCTTATGTAATTGAGCCAGTTCCGCTTCGAGTTGAACGTGATAACGCGTCGTCCCAGAAATGTTTCGCGTTCCTCCGGAGCCCGTTCCGGCCGTATCAACAGCAGATTTAACAGCTTCTACGATACACTCCATTTGGCCCATGCCTAAATAGTCGTTAGAACACCATACTGTAATTTCTTTTTCGTCTAACCCTTCGCGAAACCAAGTCGCCTTTGGAAACTCGCCTTTTTTACGACGAATATCACGAAAAATGCGGTAACGTCCCTCACTGCGAACGTTTTGCACAGCAGCTTCAAAATACTGATTATAAGTTGTGGTCATAGACCGACTCCATTTGATGGAACTTTAATCTATAAAGACACAAATTGCCATCTTTAAAGCACGCTGTTATGTCGCATAACTGATATGTAATAAATGCAACGATTCGAGCCTCATCAAGTTTCAACTACATCTTTCAAAAAAGACATCCATGAGCTTAATGAGCAAAAGGTAAAGCCCTCAATGAGACAATTTCCACAAACACGCCTCAGACGCACACGCCGATCTGACTGGATCAGAAGGTTGGTAAGAGAAAACAAGCCCAGCGTAGATGATCTGATTTGGACGATGGTTGTTACAGATGCTCAAAATGGCGAGACACCTGTTCCGAGTCTGCCCGGCGTGTCTCGTTTGTCTATCAAATCTTTGATTGAAAAGGCAAAAAAGGCACAATCTCTTGGTATTCCGGCGATTGCCCTCTTCCCTCATATTGATCCAAGTCTCAAAGACGCTCAGGCCAGTGAGAGCCTGAATAAAGATGGCCTCATACCTCGAGCAGTCGCTGCCCTTAAGACAGAAACTCCTAACCTAGGCGTTATCGTTGACGTTGCACTCGACCCTTATACAGATCATGGACATGATGGTTTGATGCAGGGTCATATCATTGATAATGACAGTACATTAGAAATCTTAGCGGAAACGGCGACCATATTGGCCAAAGCCGGAGCCGATATCGTAGCACCGTCGGATATGATGGATGGTCGAATTGGCGCCGTCAGATCGGCTCTTGATTCGAGTGACTACAGCGACATCTCTATCATGTCTTATACTGCAAAATATGCTTCAGGCTTTTACGGACCTTACCGCGATGCGATTGGCACGAATTCCGCTTTAAAAGGTGACAAGCGGACCTATCAAATGGACCCTCTCAATCGGGACGAAGCGCTTCATGAAGTTGCCCTAGACATTCAAGAAGGCGCAGACATGATTATGGTCAAACCCGGCCTTCCCTATTTGGACATTATCCGAGACATTAAATCAGAATTTGCGATGCCGACTTTCGCGTTCCAGGTCAGTGGCGAATATGCCATGATTAAGGCCGCTACTCAAAGTGGGTGGATTGACGGCCATCGCGTCATGATGGAAACGCTCGCCAGCTTTAAACGCGCAGGATGTGACGGCATCTTGACCTATTTCGCTGAAGATATGGCCAAAGCCCTGTTAGACGCTCAGGGGTAAAGAGATTATGATCTGCGTGAAATCTCTTATGGCTCAAGCGCTTTGATCAAGGATGAAGTGTCCCAGCGAGCGCCACCTATCTTTTGAACGCGAGCATAACGCTCTTGAACGTCTTCAACTAAAGGCAAACGGACACCTTTTTCTTTCGCCGTATCTAGCACGATACCTAAATCTTTACGCATCCAATCAACTGCGAAACCAAAATCAAACTCCCCCTTGGCCATAGTCAAGGCGCGGTTATCCATTTGCCAACTTTGCGCGGCCCCTTTGCCAATCGCTTTCAGGACTGTTTCCATATCAAGCCCCATCTTTTCGGCAAAATAAACGCCTTCGGATAAGCCTTGCAAGACACCGGCAATGCAAATTTGATTAATCATCTTCGTCATTTGTCCGGCCCCACTTGGCCCTATAAGGGTACAAGCTTTGGCATAGGCGCTCATTATTGGCAGGGTTTTTTCATAAGCCTTTTGATCGCCACCACACATAACGCTAAGCTGTCCGTTTACGGCACCGGCCTCCCCCCCTGAGATGGGAGCGTCTATAAAATCCACATTCAATGCCTTAGCTTTTTCATAGCAGGCTTGAGCACAGCTTGAAGACGCTGTCGTGTGGTCGACAATGATAGTACCAGGACGGACTGTAGGCCAAATTTTCTCCGTCACGGCAAAAACGTCTTTGTCCTCACCTACACAAAGGAAAACAAAATCTGCATCGGAGACCGCCTCTCGAATAGTCTGACAAGCCTGACCCGCATATTTCTGGCCCCATTCATGCGCCTTCGCCGTAGTCCGGTTCCAAACCTTAACACTATGCCCCGCTGCCGCTAAATGTCCGGCCATAGGATAGCCCATGACCCCTAATCCTAAAAACGTGCACTTCGCCATGGCTCATTCCTTTCATCCGATTTCAAAGACTTGTTATAAGAAATTAGCCTTCTTGGTCATTTTCTTCTTGCTTTCTAAGGGTTAGTCTCTTCATGTAAAGGTGTGACAAATCAAAGATATATAGCAGACTGATATGGTTGATTTGGGGTTCTTCTCAACGAATTTGTGGCCAATGATTGCCACATTTATCATCGTTTCCATCGCTGTTTATTTTTATGTGCGCGAGACATTCTCTATAGAAGTGGTTTCAGTAGGCGTGATCGTTGCGCTTTTGCTTTTTTTCTCACTCCCAAACCTCAATCTAACCTCTTCCTTGAGTAATTCAGACCTTCTTTCGGGGTTTGCGGCCCCCGCACTTATCGCGATTATGGCATTGCTTATCGTAGGTCAGGGATTGTTTCAGACGGGGGCCTTAGAAGGTCCAATAAACTCTATCAATAGAGCTTTGGACACAGATCCGAAGAAGACGCTTCTTATTGTTTTTATAGGCGCTTTCGCGGTGTCTATGTTTATGAATAACACACCTGTTGTCGTCATGTTTATCCCGATTTTAGCTGCCATGGCATCCAAAATGAAGACATCGACATCGCGCTATATGATGCCCCTCTCCTTTCTTTGCATACTGGCAGGTATGACAACGCTTATCGGCTCGTCGACTAACCTACTCGTTAATGATGTGCTGCAAAGAACAACGGAATTCTCACTCTCCTTTTTCACCCAGCTAGTTCCCGGACTCGTTTTAGCGGGAATTGGCGCATTTTATATCATTGTCGCCGCGCCTTATTTGATTCCGGAGCGGAAAGATATGGAAACAGAAATGACGGATACGGGTCGCCAATATATCGCCCAAATCCAAGTCACGACAAACCACCCGCTCGTCGGCACTGAACCAGTCGCCGGTCTTTATACAAAGCTCAAAGACGTGACGGTTCGCATGATACAAAGAGGTGAGCAATCCTATCTCCCTCCCTTTGATGTAACACTCCAATCGGGAGACGTCCTTATTGTCGCTGCAACCCGCAAATCTCTTTCTAAACTTCTTTCCTCGCGACCCGCTTATCTAAAAGGCATGTTAAGCATTACAGGGTTCGATGATCCGGTACGGGATAATGATGAACAGGGGTCTATTGTAATCAGCGAGGCCGTTATCGCGCCCGGCTCCCGCATGATTGGGCGCAATATCGAACAAGTCGGCTTTCGGCGGCAAACGAATTGCCTCGTCCTTGGTATTCAACGACGGTCGCGTATGATCCGAACGCGCATGTTGGATATTCGATTGGAAGCGGGAGATGTGCTGCTTGTTTTCGGATATGACAAAGATGTCCAAAAATTACGCAATAATCGGGATGTTCTTTTAATGGACTGGTCGAAAACCGAATTACCAGATATTCGCAAATCAATTTTAGCCCGCATAATTTTCGTTGCAACGATTGCAGTCGCCGCCATCGGGCTCTTGCCCATTGAAACAGCAGCGCTGACAGGGGCTCTAGCCATGATTCTGACAGGGTGCTTAAACGTTCGCCAAGCTGTTCGCGCCCTTGATATGCGTATCTTCCTTTTGATTGGGGCCGCCTTTGCCATGGGGCTTGCTCTGGAAGCGACGGGCGGTGCTAACTTTATTGCTCAAGGCGTGGTGGCCGGCTTCATGCCATTCGGAAATCAAATTCTGCTCTCTGCTATCTTTTTGATTGTCGCCATCATGACCAATATCATCAGTAATAGTGCGACAGCCTTACTCTTCTCGCCGATTGCGCTATCGGTAAGCGCACAAACCGGAATTGATCCTATTGCTATGGTTCTGACCGTCATATTTGCCGCGAATTGTTGTTTCGCAACGCCGATTGCCTATCAAACAAACCTCTTGGTTCTTGGTCCCGGCCATTACAAATTCTCAGACTTTGCACGCTTTGGCGTTCCACTCGTCCTTATCATTTGGTTAAGCTACAGTTTTCTAACGCCTGTCTTTTTTCAATTGTAATTTGGGGTTATTTTTTTAGAGATATAGCATGAGTCATGTTTTCGACCCCAATCGACTTCAATTTTACCTCACTATACCGGGGCCGTGCCCCTATTTACCAGGTCGATTGGAACGTAAAATTTTTACCCAATTGGATCCATTGGATGGCCCACATCTCAATAATTACCTCACACATGCAGGGTTTAGACGCTCTCAGAATGTAATCTATCGACCCGCTTGTGAGACATGCCGGGAATGTCGGTCCTTGCGAGTCGATGTGAATGGTTTTGAACTAAGCAAGCGTTTTCGACGCATTCAAAATAAAAACAGAGACCTAACACGTCAGGCTTGCGAATCTATTGCGACACGCGAACAATTTGACCTCCTCAAACGCTATTTGACAACGCGCCATATTCAGGGTGGCATGGCCGATATGGACTTCGATCGTTATGAAATGATGGTGGAGGATTGTGCCTCTGAGACGGAAATCGTTGAATACCGAACGCAAGACGGCTTACTTATTGCAGCCATACTCATTGATCGACTCACGGACGGTCACTCTCTTGTTTATAGCTTTTTCGACCCTGATGCCTCGTACCGTTCGCTCGGCAACCTCATGATTTTGGACGAAATTGAGCGTTGCCGCCTACTCGACCTCCCTTACCTATATTTGGGTTATTGGGTACCGGGCAGTCCCAAAATGGATTACAAAGCGTCTTTCAAACCCTGTGAAGTTCTCAGCCACCGTGGTTGGATGAACTTGACGCAGTTAGAAGCACCGTCAATTAAAAGACAAAGCAAATGAGCGATCGCGAAGTCAAACGTCGTGATTTAGTGTTAGGCTCAACTGCATTGGCGATAGGTGCGGGAACAATAGGCGCACTAACGAAGTCATCTGTCAGTCAAAAAAATGCGAATAAAGTAAAACCGGGGCAGTCTGATTTAGCCACACCAAATCTCTCGAAAAACAGACGCCAACTTAAATTGGCAACCTCTTGGCCCAAAGACTTTCCGGGTTTGGGAACGATGCCTGAAAACATCGCAGATATCGTCAGAGAGATGACTGAGGGGCGAATTGATATTAAAGTCTATGCTGCGGGAGAGTTGGTCGGCGCGTTAGAGTGTTTCGGAGCGACATCAACTGGCGCCGCCGATATGTATCATGCCGCAGAATATTATTGGCAAGGCAAGACAAAAGGTTTCAGCTTTTTTACGGCTGTTCCGATGGGCATGACAGCGATCGAACTTATGGGTTGGATCGATCATGGCGGCGGTCAGGCCTTATGGGATGACCTTTCGGCTGATTTCAACATAAAGGCCTTACAAGCCGGCAATACCGGCCACCAGACCGGAGGTTGGTTTAAAAAAGAGATCAATTCTCTGGAGGATTTTAGAGGGTTAAAAATTCGGATGCCGGGTTTGGGCGGTGATGTTATTCGCGCTCTAGGCGGGGCGGCTGTTAATCTACCCGGCGGCGAAATCTATCAGGCTCTTCAATCCGGTGCGATTGATGCTACGGAATGGGTCGGGCCGTGGAATGATCTCGCTTTTGGCTTTTACCGGGAAGCCCCTTATTATTATGCTCCGGGCTTCCATGAACCGGGGGCATCATTATCCTTGGGGATAAACAAAGACGTTTGGGAGAGTTTTTCAGACGCGGATCAGGCAATCATCCGTCACGCTTGCCGCAGTACCAACCACCTTAGTCTTGGCGAATATAACTACAGGAACGCGGTCGCCCTCAATACATTGAAAAACGACCATGATATTTCCCCAAGAACACTTCCTGATGACGTCCTCAGAGAAATGGGCGTAGCGAGCCGAGCGGTTCTGGCAGAATTGTCATCCTCCGATACGAAAACAGCGGCGATTTACCAGAGTTTTCTTAAGAACTTAATGCTCCAACGGCCTTGGACAGAAATGTCTGATGGAGCCTTTATTCGAGCTCGGACGCTCTCTGATTAACTCATGGATAGTGAACTCGTTCATAGTCTGGGCCGGAGCCTGCAATTTATCGGATGGGCTTTCCTACCGATCTTGGTGCTTCCTTTTCTGGTTTTCACAACAGGCCGTTTCATTGGATTATCCCAAACACTTATATCCATGATTGACCACATAATATCGGCCTTGGGTGAAATCATAAAATGGGTCATGCCGCTCATGGTTATGTCGGTCGTTTTGGCTGTTATTGCGCTCTCAATTTACGGTGTCTCGTCAATTTGGTGGGATGAAAGCGCAATCTATCTTCATGCTATGGGCATTTGTCTCGGCGTAGCTCCGACCTATCTCGCAGCACAACATGTCAAAGTTGATATTTTCTATTACAAGTTCACTCAAACAACACGAGCGCTTGTTGAAATATGCGGGTTTTACGGGTTGCTATTGCCTGTTTGTATGGCTGTAATCTGGCGATCACAAAGCTTTGTTAGCTTTGCGTGGCAAAGCTTTGAAGGCTCATCAAACAGCCAAGGTGTACAAGGCGTTTACATACTCAAAACAGCCTTAATGGTTATGTTTATCTTATTGTTATTACAAGGGTTATCATCTGCATTGCGCGCAGCCATGACTTACCGTGAAGTCGAGATTACCGGTAGAGCGCCTCATTCAAATTTTGCTTTTTTGCATAAACCTTCCAATCTATCGTGAAGGTTGTTTTGTCATGAGTTTGCCTGAAATCCTTGCCATTTTCATGTTTATATCGGCCTGTGCCGCTTTGATGGCGGGATATAGTGTAGCCTTCACACTCGGCGGCGTCTCCTTAGTGTTTGCCGCAATTGGAATTTTGACAGGGCAATTTGATCTTATTTTCCTTCTCTCCCTGCCCGGACGGATTTTCCCCATCCTTACCCGCGAAATACTTCTCGCTGTGCCTCTTTTCGTTTTCATGGGGGTTATGCTCGAAAAATCGCGTATTGCGGAAGACCTTTTAGAAAATATGGGAGAATTACTCGGACCACTGAGAGGGGGCATGGGCGCTTCGGTTATTTTCGTTGGCTCTCTGCTGGCAGCATCAACAGGTATTGTTGGAGCCACAGTTGTCACGATGGGGCTTATCTCCTTGCCCACATTATTGCGCCGCGGTTATGATCCAGCCCTGGCATCAGGAGCGATTGCGGCTTCGGGAACTTTGGGTCAAATCATTCCCCCTTCAATCGTCTTAGTCATACTCGGTGACCAGATATCCAACGCCTATCAGGAAGCCCAACGCAGCTACGGGTTACAAGAGACAGGGGTTATATCGGTTGGAGACCTCTTCGCAGGCGCTTTATTACCGGGCCTCGTTCTTGTTTTAGCTTACGCCTTATATATTGTCTTTGTTGCAGTTCGAAGCCCTGACAAAGCGCCCGCCTTTCGATACAGTGAAACAGACCTTAAAACAGCTTTCATAAACTCCTTAAAAGCCATGTTGCCGCCAATCGGCCTCATCATCGCCGTTTTAGGCTCAATTTTGTCCGGATATGCGACCCCGACACGCGGTGCAGCCTTGGGCGCATTAGGGGCTGTTTTATTGGCGGCTTACAAAACATCGAATAACACATTTATTAAAAAGCTAATTCTTTGGTGTAGTGTGTCGCTTGGAGCACTTTTCGCTCTTGATTTATTCGGCTTTGACCTCAGGCTGAACATCCAAAATCGACCGCCGACCACAGAGATCGTTCTTTATGTCTCATTTATTCTGGCCGGTTTGGGCTTAATTGGCAGCCTGGCAAGTTTCGCCTCACTGCAAAAACAGAAAAACCTCGCCCCTGTTTCCCGTTCCACACTGCACATAACCTCCATGGTTTTTCTTATCCTCATTTGTGCCACAATTTTCAGCCTCATCTTTAGAGGGTTTGGCGGAGATGAGATGGTGGCGCATTGGCTACACGCTGCGCCTGGCGGCGTCTGGGGGGCCTTTACGCTCGTTATGATCGTCATGTTTCTTCTGGGTTTCTTCCTCGACTTTATTGAAATCACTTTCGTGGTTGTGCCTCTGGTTGCGCCGCCTCTCCTTGCGGCGGGCATAGACCCCATATGGCTCGGCGTTGTGATGGCTTTAAACCTACAAACCAGTTTCTTGACCCCGCCTTTTGGCTTTGCTCTCTTTTACTTACGAGGCGTTGCGCCGCCTGAAGTTTCGACACCGCAAATTTATCGCGGCGTCTTGCCTTTTATAGGTATTCAAATCGCTATAATCGCTCTTGTCATTGCTGTACCGAAAATTGCCACAGCCCTGCCCCATCATTTTTACGGCGGATGAAATCGGCTCTTGCAAGTCATAGAGTTTAGCGGCACATTCTGATCAGGACATCTCGGGGGAACAAACATGACCACACTTTTTGTTATCATCGGCATTATTGTCGTTATAGGTGCCATTATCGTCGGCATTTACAACCGATTAGTGGCTTTGCGCCAAACGACTAATCAAGCTTGGTCTGATATTGAAGTCCAACTGAAGCAACGTCAGGATTTGGTCCCGCAATTGGTGAATACTGTCAAAGGTTACGCTTCTCATGAAAAAGAAACCTTTGAAGAAGTCGTTCAAGCCAGAAGCGCTGCCGTCAATGCCAACTCAGTCAAAGGACAGGCTCAGGCTGAAGGCATGTTGAGTGCCGCCCTCGGAAAGCTGTTCGCATTAGCCGAGGCTTACCCTGAACTAAAAGCCAATACAAACTTCTTGCGATTACAAGATCAATTGGCTGATGTTGAAAACAAAATCGCGGCGTCTCGTCGTTTTTACAACAATGCGGTTCAAGAATATAACACAGGGCGTGAACAATTTCCGGCTGTGTTGATTGCCGGACCTTTCGGTTTCAAGGAACGTGACTTCTTCGAAGCACCGGAAGGACGTCAAGCGCTTCAAACGCCGCCTGTTGTTGATTTCAGTGACGATTAATCCGGGTTGAAGTCGTGCTGAAAGCCTATGGCTTAAAAACACACATCTGGAACAATAATTTGCGCAGTATTTTGCTGCTCATTTTCTTTCCTATTCTCCTTTTATTTCTGGCTTATGCTCTCATCCTTCTCTGGTTGGGTTTTACATCAGACCAAGGCGTTGCAGGCGGTTTAGCTTACGCCGCGAGTTCCATGCCACAAGCAGCGCCAGTGGCTCTAGGGGCCGCAGGGGCTTGGTTCACAGTCGCATTTTTCTCACATCAAGCGATTATCGACATGGCGACAAAGTCGCGCTCACTGACAGTAAGCGAGGAGCCACGGGCCTATCGCTTATTGGAAAACCTGTCGATTTCACGCGGTGAAACTATGCCAAAACTAAAAGTCATTGAGACCCCCGTTCTCAATGCTTTTGCCAGTGGCATTCGGGATAAAAATTATACTGTCACATTGACCCGAGGCTTGTTGAACGAATTGGACGATGAAGAATTGGAAGCGGTTATCGCGCATGAACTCTCCCATATTCGGCATAAGGATGTGCGTATGCTTATCATTGCCGTGATATTTGTCGGCATTTTTGCTTTCGTTGGTGAAGGGATTGTCCGCGGTGTCTTTCGAACCAACCTGCCCCGTTCTGACAATCACAGACGCAGTGGCGGCGGAAATGCCGGAGCTCTCATCTTCTTTGCCTTGGCCATCATTGCCGTGACCTATTTCATCGCTATTCTCATTCGGTTCTCCTTGTCCCGGAAACGTGAATATTTGGCAGATGCCGGGGCGGTCGAATTGACAAAAAACCCAGATGCCATGATCCGCGTTTTGCAAAAACTTTCCGGCAATGCAGAGTTAAAAAACGTACCCGATGAGATACGCGAAATGGCTCTACACAACCCCCGTGTTGGACTGGCAGGAGCTTTTGCAACACATCCCCCCATTGAAAAAAGAATCGAAGCAATCGTTAGATATGGCGGCGGTCGCATCGGAACCCAAAGTCGCACCACCCAACCTTATATGGCAAACTCACCCCGAAAAAGGGACGAAGGCGGAACACAATCCCGCAAAAGAACTAACCCATGGTCGCCTAAGTCATAGATTTCTTTGACTACAACTGTTATCAACTGCAAAATTCAAAATTGGGAGACACGTCGTCGTGAAATTTTTTAAACCAAACACTCTTCTTGCCGGAGCCGCGATGGCCTTGGCACTTGCAGCCTGTCAGGCGGCCGATAAAGGCGTGGACGCCACTAAGGACATGGCAAATGCTATGGCAAATATTAACATTCCAGAGGGTGTTACCCTTGTGGAAACCGTTAAAAAGGGCGCTTCAGACGATGTCGTTATCCCTTATTCCAAGTTCAAACTAGACAACGGGCTGACGGTTGTCTTGCACCAAGATAAATCAGATCCCCTTGTCCATGTAGACGTCACTTATCACGTTGGCTCAGGCCGCGAAGAACCGGGTCGTTCCGGTTTTGCACATTTCTTCGAACATATGATGTTCCAAGGTTCGGAAAATGTCGCTGATGAAGAGCATTTCAAAATCATCACTGAAGCCGGTGGCACACTCAACGGAACAACCAATTCTGACCGCACAAACTATTTCCAAACTGTGCCAAATAATCAACTCGAAAAAATGCTGTGGCTAGAAGCTGACCGTATGGGCTACTTCCTCGACGCCGTAACTCAAGAAAAGTTTGAGGTTCAGCGCGAAACGGTGAAAAACGAGCGCGGACAACGTGTTGATAACCGCCCTTATGGTTTGCTTTGGGAGCGCGTGGGGGAAGCCATGTATCCCGAAGGTCACCCTTATAGCTGGTCGACAATCGGCTATCTGGAAGACCTTGATCGGGCTGATTTGAATGATTTGAAGAAATTCTTCTTGGAATGGTATGGCCCGAATAATGCCGTGATTACGATTGGCGGCGATTTCGATACAGAACAAACACTGGAGTGGGTAAAAACCTATTTCGGCACTATCCCGGCAGGACCAGAGCAAGCCGACCCTGTTTACGAGAAAATAGAGTTGGATCAGGATCGCTACATCTCTCTCGAAGACAATGTACAACTGCCCTTGCTCTATATGGCGTGGCCAACAGTTCATGCCAATCACCCTGATGAAGCGCCACTAGACGTCTTGGCCAACATTATGGGACAGGGTCAAACATCGCTTCTGTATAAAAACTTACAAAAACCCGGACTTACGGTTCAAACATCTGCGGGTCATGGATGCCGTGAAATCGGATGTACATTCACAATGTTTACTCTCGCTAATCCTGCGCGCGTCAAAAACCTTGGCGATTTGGAAGCAACAATCCGCGAGTCTCTGGTTGAATTTGAAGGTCGTGGTGTTCTGAACGACGATCTCACGCGCGTGAAAGCCAGTATCGTGTCAGGATTGATCTATGGATTGGAAAGCGTTTCAGGAAAAGTCTCTCAACTGGCCGCTTATGAAACCTATCGAGATAATCCGAACGGCATTGGTGATGATATTGCCCGTTATGAAAGCGTCACCAAAGAAGACGTCCTTCGCGTCTATGACCAATATATTAAAGGCAATAATGCGGTTATTATGAGCATTGTGCCGAAAGGAAAAGGCGACATGATTGCGCGTGAGGACACATGGCAACGTTATGAACGCACACTGCCTGACCGCTCCGGTGAGTCTAACGATTTCAACTGGACACGCCCTGCCGATCCAGACGGGTTAGACCGAAGCCAAGTACCGCCTGCGGGACCAAACCCGACCATCAAAGTACCCGACACTTATACTTTCTCAGTGGGTGACGATATTGAGGTCTTAGGCGCTCAAAACACGGAAGTTCCGACAACAACGATCAGCTTGCGCATTAAAGCCGGTCAAAGTCATGAAACCTTGGATAAGCTCGGCTTAGCAAGCTTAACAGCCGGATTGATGAGCGAAGCGACCACTGAGCGTAGTGCTGAGGAACTGTCTAACGCCCTCGATAAGCTCGGCTCTTCTGTTTCGTTCTCTTCTGGCGACACCTTCACAACAATGCGTATTCGAACACTGACGGAAAACCTAGACGAGACCATGGCCATAGCCATGGAAAAGCTGATGAAGCCAAAATTTGATGTTGAAGATTTTGAACGCGATAAAGCCAATCAAATCCAAAACATTAAAGCCAACAAGAAAGAAGCCAGCGTGACGGCGAGCAATCTTTTCAACAAAATGATGTATGGGACGGATAACCCGACGGCTTTTGCCAATAGCGGGACAGAAGAGAGCGTCGCAGCAATCACGTTGGATGATGTAAAAGCTTTCTACGCGACCCATTACTCACCGAAAATTGCATCGATCATTGCCGTTAGCGATCTTGATAAAGGTGCAATGAAAAAAGCCCTTGCCCCCTTGTCAGATTGGGCGGGTGAAGATGTCAGCGTCGCCACAATGAACCCCTTCCCGCAATTAGATACGGGAACGCTTTATTTTGTCGATAAGCCAAATGCAGCCCAAAGTGAAATTCGTATTGGTAAACGCGCCCTGCCTTTTGACGCTACGGGCGAATATTATCGCGCTGGATTGATGAATTACCCTCTTGGTGGAGCTTTTAATAGCCGTATCAATCTGAATTTGCGTGAAGATAAGGGCTACACATATGGCGCACGTTCCTTCTTTAATGGTGATGAAAAAGCCGGCTGGTTCCGCGCTGGAGCTGGCGTGCGCGCTGATGCCACAGCGGCCTCAATTGTTGAATTCGCAAAAGAAATTCAAGACTTCCAGCAATCCGGAGCGACTGAAGCCGAAATCAATTTTACTAAATCAGCAATTGGTCAGCGTGATGCGCGGGCATATGAAACTCCCGGCCAAAAATTGGGTTTCCTCTCCCGTATGGCGACTTATGATTTGAAGCCAAGTTATATTGATGAGCAATCTGAGATTTTGGCGAATATGACGGAAGCCGAGATTGACGCTATCGCCGCCAAACACCTCAAGCTTGATGAGATGATTATGGTCGTCGTCGGCGACAAAGCCAAAGTCTATGACGATGTTGCCGCCCTTGGCTACAAAATGGTCGAGATTGATGCGGATGGAAATCCCGTCAAATAAGCCCGGTTTTTATAAAAAGATAGGCCCCTGATTTATCCTCAGGGGCCCCTCATCGCAACAATCGATGAAGACAGGTCAAAAACATGCTACACGGATGCGACGTAAGCTAGATATTAGTTCTGATGCCAAGTTTAGATATTTAAAGGGATCATAATTAGAAAGCCATTTTTTTGACGGACCATGATTCTCAGAATTTAGATCTTAAGCCTGTTCATATGCTGGCGGACGAAATGAAAACGGCAACAGCGCTCTATCACCGTCGCGCAGAGCAGACAGGTATTGTGCGTGATATACTCAAAAAACAAGTCAGTCGGCAAGCATATACCTTATACCTCAGAAACCTATACTTCATTTATACAGGCCTGGAGAAACCGTTGGAACACAGTTCAGATGGTTTTAAAGTGGTGATGCCTTTTCTAAGCAAAAACGTACAGCGAAGTGGTCCTTTGTCACAAGATTTATATTATCTTTCTGGCCCTAAAGACTGGCATAATTTGCCGCTTTTGCAGACTAGCGTATCATATCGTGAGCACATAGATCATATACGCATGCATGCCCCCGTTTTGCTTTTAGGCCATATATATGTTCGTTATTTAGGGGATATGAATGGCGGACAGGTCTTACACAAACTACTCAGCAATACTTTGAGGCTTCCCGACGAATCTTTGAATTTTCATCAATACCCTGCGATTCTTCAGATTCAATCTTTTCGCCAAGTCTATCGAAACCTCTTTAACACCGCTGACTTAAGTGCCCTACAGCGCCGCGAAGTCATTGAAACCTCCATTCAAGCATTTGAATTTAACATTGCTCTATCGGAAGAAATAAAGGCCTTTTTTGGCTCGGCAGAATAAGTTAAAGTCTATTCTAGATTAAACATGTGAAGATTGGATATCAAAGTCACAATGACACAAATAAAATCTTCACTCACATCTCGCGAAACCATATCACTGCAAAACTGCGATAAGGAACCGGTGCACATCCCCGGGAACATTCAAAATTTTGCTGTCCTTATTGCGACAGACTCCAGCTTGTCACACGTGACCTATTGTAGCGCTAATGTCTCTGATGTTTTTGATAAAAAGCCCGAAGACATTCTTGGAACATTATTAAGTGATCTGCTGGGAACGGAAATCTTACATGATTTAAACAACACTTTGAGTTTGTCTTCCTCGGTTCTCCAAAGGGAGCGGGTTTGTGACATTAAACTCAGAGATATTGATTATGAAATATGGGCCCATGTCAGCGAAGATAGACCTATTATTGAATTTGAGGCTGTACAAAGTGAAGCAGTGACACAAAATCAGTCTATTCTAAATGTTCGCTCATTATTAGCTCGCATCGGACATGATCAAGATATCAATAAGTCCTTACAAGAAGCTGTTATTGGTTTACGTTACTTGACCGGATTTGATCGGGTCCTGGCCTATCAATTTGACAGTAATGGGGACGGCGAAGTCAAAGCTGAAGCAAGAGGAGCTAATCTGAGCCCTTTCTTAGGTTTAAGGTTTCCTAAATGGGATATCCCTAATCAAGCTCGCGAAATTATGAAAAAACTGCCTCTGCGCATGATTGCAGATGTTAACGCAGTGCCAATACCGCTTTTAACTGAAGAAGGAAATGAGCACCCCTTAAACCTGACGCTGGCAGCTTCCAGAGGCGTCTCCCCTATCCATATGGAGTATCTCAGAAATATGGGGGTAAAAGGGACGATGACATTATCGATCGTTGTCAGAGGAAAACTTTGGGGACTCTTTGCATTTCATCATTCTGAGCCAATTAATATTGGTCCCGGCCTGAGAGGCGCA
This sequence comes from uncultured Algimonas sp., assembly GCA_964511495.1. GTDB lineage: Bacteria > Pseudomonadota > Alphaproteobacteria > Caulobacterales > Maricaulaceae > Litorimonas. The sequence goes on from CAZEFT010000005.1 coordinate 80,516, forward strand.
GCTGAACTCTTTGTACAGTTTTTCTCATTACAGATGGAGCAACGTGTTGAGAACGAATTTAACACAGCCCGTGCCAACGCGTTGGAGCATCAATCGGTATTACTTGATGCGGCGGAAAATGCTTTAAACCTCTCTGAACTGATCAGCACAATTGCAGACCCTCTTTGTAAGTTAGTGGAGGCGGACGGGGTTGCTCTTATATCATCCGAAAGCGTTTTTTGCTACGGTATAACGCCGAACCCCGAAACCATAAGAGAGATTTGTGAAAACCTGCTAGCGGGACAAGAAGAGAATATCGTGGCGACGGACTCGCTCAATAGTCATGACTTTAACGTTCTGCCTTGTGCTGGAGCAATAGCACTACATTTAGATAAAAACACGCAGAATACTGTTATTTTCTTTCGAGAAGAAGCCGCTCTATCGGTCAAATGGGCTGGAGCACCTGAAAAAAACATCATTGATGATGAAAGTGGCCCAAGATTGAAGCCCAGGGGCTCCTTCCAAGTCTATAAGGAGTCTGTTCAAGGGAAATCACGTCCTTGGAGTCAGAAAAATATTTATGCGGCTGAACAGGCCCGTATGGCACTCACGAAAGCCGATAGTGCTTTGTTCAGGCGGCTAAGTCAAAAAGCTGAACGTCAACGCAGTATTTATATTGCGGAGCTTAATCACCGCGTGCGAAATATTCTATCTCTTATCCGGTCGCTTTCACGCAGAACACAAGAAACATCTTACTCTTTGGAAAGTTATGCCAAAGCGCTTGAACGCCGTATAAGTGCTTTAGGCGCGGCACATGATTTGGCCGCCAATCATATCACAAATGGTATAGTCATAAATGAGCTTTTTGAACTTGAAGCGAAACCATTTGAAAATGAGAACATCCAACAATTTTTCTTGCATGGCGAAAAATATATATTGCGGTCTGATATCGCACCTATCTTTGCGCTCATTGTTCATGAATTAATGACAAATTGTGTAAAACATGGCGCTCTGTCAGTCTCCGGAGGTCGCATTGATGTTTCTATAAACTCCAAAGAACAAGGTGTCTTAATCAGCTGGACTGAGACTGGAGGTCCCGCAACGGCAAAACCTACCCAGCAAGGCTTTGGCCTTGGATTAATTGAAAACGCGGTCCCTTATGAGCTCGATGGAAAAAGCAATATCGAATTTAGAGAAGAAGGGTTGCATGCTGAATTTTGGCTACCTCTAAAGCTTGTTACACCTCTTTCTGAAGCCTTGGCCGCACCGCCTTATGAATCAACCCGACGCAGACCACGGAAAAATCAGTTTCCAAAAGATGTGCTACTTGTCGAAGACAGCTTGATGCTGGCAATTGATATGTCAGATATGCTTAAAAGTCTTGGAGCTGAGACTGTTGAAAAAGCTGCCAGCGTAGCGCAGGCAAAAGACTGCTTAAAAAAATTCACTCCAGATTTTGCAATACTCGACATTAGTTTACGCGAAGAAGAAAGCTTTGAAGTCGCAGAACGCTTGATTGAATTAAGTATTCCATTTTGTTTTGCTACAGGTTATGGCTCGGAGTATCCAATCCCTGAGACCCTTAAAGATCATCTTGTTTTGACAAAACCAGTGAACATTAATCTTTTAAGATCAGCCATTAAAGACCTTTATCTGTAGTAAAGACTATGAAGCGCGTCTTAATAATGGAGGATAATCTTGCCTTGGGCCTAGAGTGGCTTTCTGCATTTAAACTCGATCAATGCGAGGTTACATTATGCGACAATGTAAGAGATACCCTCAATTTTTTTGAAACAAACAATTACGATCTTTTAGTGACTGATTTGTTTGTAAATGGAGAAAAAGGTGGGCTATATTTATTAAGGCAACTTGCCAATCTCAACTCTAACACTCCCCCTATTATTGCTGTAACGGGCGCAGTCATTCCAAAAGGAAATGTGTCATACAGAAATATATTTTTAGAAACGGCCAACCGCCTCGGAGCGACGAGCTATATACAAAAACCATTTCCAGCAGCTGAATTAGTCCTTATGGCACATGAGTTATGGGAAGCTAAAACCAACGAAGATTAGGCAACCTTTGACGGGTGCCCCCATAGCGATAGGTTTTTACAATTCACGCTTGGGATCAAAAACTCCTTTTCGAGAGAATCCGCGAGGGGCCATGCGTCCAGCCTGAGCCCGCTTACCTTCGAGTAATTTCCAATCTGAAACTTCCTGTCGCCTCCCGGCGCTATCAGAGAAGGTCAAACCTTCTTCGGCATTAAACGTAGTCATATCGGCCAAACCGCCATCTTTATACGCCTGCAATCTGACTCCTTTGCCTCGGGCCATTTCAGGCAATTCAGACACATCATAAATAAGAATTTTTCTATTTTCGCCGATTGTCGCGATTTTATCGCCTTTGATTTCGATACAGCGCAGCGCTTCGTTATCGCCTTTGACGTTCAACGTCTTACGCCCGCCCCGTGTTGAAGCGATAATGTCTTTTTCTTTCACCCGGAAACCATAGCCCGCTGTGCTCGCCACCAAGAGTTCGCGTTTTTCATCGTGTAAGAACATACCGACAGGCAAGTGATCATTCTCCAAATCGACCATCAGCCGGATAGGTTCGCCATTCCCTCGCCCGCCCGGAAGTTTGTCTGCGCCCAAAGTGTAAAATTTCCCATTTGAGGCAAACACAATAATCTTGTCGGTCGTGTGGGCCGAAACGGCAAAAGCCAATTTGTCACCATCTTTGAATTTCAGGCTGCTCAAATCGTCAACATGCCCTTTCATGGCCCGTATCCAACCCATTTCAGACAAGACAACCGTGATAGGTTCTTTCGTGATAAAGGCTGTCGTCAAATCAACGTCGATCTCGGGTAAATCTTCGAAATGCGTGCGACGCGCTCCGGTCTCAGTTTTTGGGCCATATTCATTACGTAAGGCTTTGATTTGGTCGGAAATAACGGCCCATTGCCTTTTCTCTGATGCTAAAAGACTTTCAATATCCGATTTCTCTGCGTCAAGTTTGTCATACTCGCTTTTAATTTCGATTTCCTGAAGCTTGTTCAAAGCCCGCAAACGCATATTTAAAATCGCATCGGCTTGACGTTCTGTGAGCTTGAAGGCTTTGATCAACTCTTCTTTGGGCTTGTCTTCAAACCGAATAATCCGAATGACTTCATCCAGGTTGAGGAAGGCAATCATATATCCATCGAGGACTTCCAAACGTAACTCGATCTTACCCAATCGTTGTTGAGAGCGACGTTGTAAGACTTCTCGGCGATGATCCAGCCAAGCCTGTATGACTTCTCGCAAATTCATCACACGAGGTGTTCGTGTCGCATCCAGAACATTCATATTCAGGCTGACACGGCTCTCTAGTTCAGAAATTTTGAACAGACTCTCCATTAAAAGGGCCGGATCAATATTCTTGCTCCGTGGTTCCAGAACAATTCGGACATCCTCGGCACTTTCATCTCTTACATCCGAGAGGCCCGGGGCTTTTTTAGATTCAATCACCTCCGCTAATTTTTCAATCAAACGAGACTTTTGAACCTGATAAGGTATTTCTGTGACGACAATCTGGTAGGTGCCGCGTCCTGTGTCCTCGACATTCCATCGCGATCGGACTTTAAAGCTACCTTTTCCGGTTGCGTAAGCTTCAAGCATGGAGTCTTTTGATTCAACGATTACTCCACCCGTTGGTAAGTCGGGGCCGAGAACGTGGTCCATAAGTGTTTCAATGCGCGCTTTCGGGCTTTTAATCAGGTGGAGAGCAGCTCCGCAAATCTCAGCAACATTATGTGGCGGTATGGACGTTGCCATCCCCACCGCGATACCCTGCGACCCATTCGCCAAAAGGTTAGGAAAGCCCGCCGGGAGCACCTGAGGTTCAATGTCTTCTTCATTATAGGTGGGAATAAAATCAACGGCATCTTCATCTATACCTTCGAGGAGCGCCAAGCCCGCTGCCGTCATTTTTGCTTCAGTATAACGCATAGCGGCGGGACTATCCCCATCAATATTACCGAAATTACCCTGCCCGTCGACGAGAGGATAACGCGCTGAAAATGACTGTGAAAGTTTGACAAGTGCATCATAGATCGATGCGTCACCATGGGGGTGATATTGCCCCATTACATCGCCAACGATACGTGCACATTTTTTATGGGCATTCTCAGGATTTAATTTTAACTGCCGCATCGCGTATAGGATACGCCTATGGACCGGCTTCATCCCGTCTCTCACATCAGGCAGCGCCCTTTGAGTGATCGTAGAGAGTGCATAAGCCAGATATCGTGACGACAAAGCATCATCAATATGCTCACTGATGATCGCATTTTCCGTCAGTGTATCATCCGTATCCGTCGGTTTTTTAGCCATAATAATCCATCACATTCGAATCACTTGAAAGAGTAACGATTGCCACCGTGAAAGCCACAGCCAGACTTGGTACCCTACGGGGATAAAAGCTATTCTTTAACGATGCGCGGCAATACTTGCGGCCAAAAGGCGTTCTATCAATTGATGCCGCGCTTCCGGGAGCGTTCGATTCAAATTCCATTGAACACGTGTTTCCAAAAAATGACCCGTCAGCGTCAAACCATCTAATATATCTTCAGGCGTAGAAAAGCTTTCTCCCCGCATAAATGGCGGCAGTCGAAGTAATTTATCAAGATAAGGCTCGGCGGCACTCGCACTGACAGCACGCCCTGAACGGGGAGAAATATGGGTCAAATTATCATTGCTACCCGTGGCGGCGCAGCGTGTGAAATCCAAACCATACCCTAAAGCGGAGAGCAAACCCGCTTCCCACCGAATATAGAGGGCGGGCCAAATATCTATGTCGTGTAAATTGGCTAAAACAATTTCAAAAACATCGAAGATATCACCATGTCCCTCCCGTTCAGGCAGCATCTCTCGACACATAGCCGTCATTGCATTTAGCCCGGACAGTGATAGGCGATCATCCATAAGTTCGGCCGCTCGGGAATCGAGGCTTTCTACTGTGAAATACCCTAATTGCTCTGACAGGCGTCCCCGCCACTCAACACGAACATGATTGCCGGGCTGTAAAACAGGACGCATACGGCGACTTATACCGCCTCTGACCAGACCTTTATGGCGTCCCTGATCTCGGGTAAATACATCTATAATGGCAGAAGTTTCACCATGTTTCTGCGTCGACAGAATATATCCGTTGGCCTGCCAGTCCATAACTATGCATTCAACAGCTCAATGGGGCGATGCTTACACGTCAAATTCAAGACCGCTCTCAGAATAACGCGCTTTATCATTTTGCCAATTATCTCTAACTTTGACGAAAATAAAGAGATGCACTTTACGACCTAGCCAAGCGCTCATTTCTTTACGCGCCGAGGCCCCAATGTCTTTAATGGTGCGGCCGTTCTTGCCGAGCACGATAGGTTTTTGACTGGCGCGCTTCACATAGATGACTTGTTCGACACGAATATCACCACTCTTCAGCTCTTTCCAAGCTTCTGTTTCAACTGTCGAGGCATAGGGTAGTTCGTCATGCAGACGCAGGAAGAGTTTCTCCCTCGTGATCTCAGCCGCCATCAGACGCATTGGAATATCTGCCGACTGATCCGGAGAATATAAAAAAGGGCCACTCGGCATGGCGTCTGCAACCAACCGACCTAAGGCCGCCACCCCATCAAGGTTTAATGCTGAAAGAGGAATAATCTCTTTATAAACGCCGTGATCAGAGAAATATTGGATGAGTGGCAAGACTTTATCATGCGCGATTTCATCGATTTTATTGAGAGCAAGAATGGCCGACTTCACTTCGCGTTTTTTCAGCCCCTTAATCACGCGCTCCGTATCCTCTTTGGATAAACGGTCTTGTCCACTTCCCTCACCTTCAAAATGGCGCAACCAAGCCGCAGCATCCACGACATGAACGATAATATCTGAATCACTCATTCCCGACCACGCAGCGTGAACCATAGACTTGGATAAGCGGTCTTTCTCATTGGCTTCAAAAATACCGGGAGTGTCAATCAAGACTGTCTGCGACTCCGCTCCATCCGAATTTTTCAACATAGCGATACCACGAATTTGGAATCGTGTGGTTTGAACCTTGTGAGTAACGATGGAGACCTTCTCTCCGACCAGTGCATTGGTCAGGGTCGATTTCCCGGCATTCGGAGCTCCGACAATCGCGGCAAATCCTGCAAAAGTTTGGTTCATTTTGACTCTTCGATATGTTTAAGTAAATTTTCAGCGGCTCTGCGTTCTGCGTCTTTCTTTGACGTTCCTTTTGCATCGGCTTCGCCCAAGCCTTCAACCTTCACACCTATAACGAATTCAGGACGGTGATCAGGGCCTGTTTTCTCTTTCACGAAATACGTTGGTACAGAGAGTTTTTTTGCGAGGGCATATTCTTGTAATAGAGTTTTAGGATCTTTTCCGCCGCGTTGCAGCACACGATCTAATTCTTCTCGCCAGTGGGTGTTATAAAACCGTTCAACTTCGGAATATCCCCCGTCAATATAGAGAGCCGCCATGAGCGCTTCGCAAGCATCCCCAAGGATAGATGTTTTGTCACGACCCCCTTGACGATCCTCACTAGAGGACATCATCAATACAGAGCCCAAGTCCAATTTTCGCGCAATTCGCGCGCAGGTTTCTTTTCGAACCAAAGCATTTAAGCGCGTCGCCATCACGCCTTCTTTTGTTTTCGTTGTATCGAACAGCATCTTAGCTGTAAGTAAGCCCAGAACGCGATCTCCCAAAAATTCTAAACGCTCATTATCAACCGTATTGCGCCTGCCATCGCCATAGGATGCATGCGTCAGGGCGCGTTCGATTAGAGACACATCTTTAAAATGATATCCAATACGGTCAAATAACGCTTCAACACGCTTTGGCGTGATATTTGTGAAGTCCTGAGCGCTCACTTAATTCTCTTAAAGAAGCGGTCACCGCGCATATTCAGCCAAGTCCAAGGTTTGAAAAGCACGAAGTCTTTATCCACGGAGAGCAAAACAATCTCGGCTTTCCCGATGATATTCGTTGAGGGTACGAGACCTGCACCACCGTTTCGGACTTTGACGCGGCTGTCTTGTGATCTATCGCGGTTATCACCGAGAAGGAAATAATACCCTTCCGGCACTTTTATGACAGGCGTGTTGTCCAAACTATTATTCACTTCAGTGTCAAAGATTGAGTATGACTTGCCATTTTCTTGTGTCTCAACCACCGTATTGACCGTGACGTTTACATCTATGTTGTTGGAATTTGTATAAGTGAATGGCTTCGCACCCTGCGCCCGCTGTGCCACAGCTAGACCGTTAATATAGACTTGGCCGCCAATCATTTGAACCTCATCACCGGGTAAACCAACAAGACGCTTTATGTAGTTATCCTTTATGCCATCAGGACGAAAGACAATCACATCCCCTCTTTCTGGTTCGCTGTCAAAAAGGCGACCGTTTTTTACCGGAAAAGGAATAGGCGCCGCCGCATATTGCCCATAACCGACAGAATATTTGGACGTAATGATATAATCCCCTTTCATCAAACCCGGCAACATTGAGCCTGAGGGGATATGAAAAGGTTGAAACAGGAAGGTTCTTAAAACCAAAGCAATACCGACAGCCCAAATAACAGTCGACAGTGTTTCAGCAATTTCTGAGCGTTCTTTCTTAGCCATGATTGCGTCTTACGCAGACTTCACAGCTTCGACAATCGCAAATGCTTGCGCATAAGGTGGATCATCACTCAAACTCAGGTGAACCTTACCATCAAAGCCTTCTGGCAAACGGTCCAAGAGACGTTGTGCGGCCATACGGTGAAGCTTAATATCAGGACGTCCCGATTTACGGTTGATAACTTCTACATCCAACCAAGATAGCGAGCCCGTATCCTCACCGGCCAAAGCTTTTGCGACCGCCTCTTTGGCTGCAAAGCGTTTGGCATAGGCATTGGCTGGGACAGCCTTGTTTTCACAATATTGCTGCTCACGCTCCGTAAATGTCTTTTGCTTGAACTTTTGACCAAATTTTTCAATCGTTTGCGCAATACGATTAATGTCGCATATATCTGTTCCAATACCGACAATCATAGCTATTCTCGGGCCTGAATTGTCACATCACGCATTTGTTTAATGGCTTCATCCAAACCTAAAAAGATGGCCTCGCCAATCAGAAAATGGCCGATATTCAGCTCCATACACTCTGGAATAGCCGCAACTGGCGCGACGTTATCATAGGTCAATCCGTGACCAAAGTGCACTTCCAAGCCAAGCTCATGCGCTAATTTCGCGGACTTACAGAAGGCGTGCAATAATGTTTCCGCCTTTTCTGTCTCACCATCATCTAAGGCATGGGCATAGGCTCCGGTGTGAAACTCAACGACTTTGGCTTTAGTGTTTGCAGCGGCTCTAATTTGTTTTTCAACAGCTTCAATAAACAATGAAACACGGGCACCATTCTCGTCCAAAGTCGCAATGATAGGCGTGAGCGTGTTATGCCGTCCGGCGACATCCAGACCGCCTTCTGTTGTCCGTTCTTCACGTTTTTCCGGCACGATACAAACCGCATGGGGTTTAAGCTTTAAGGCAATATCGAGCATCTCTTCAGTTGCCGCCATTTCCATGTTCAGAGGAATGTCTGAACTTAGGCAAAGCGATTGCAAGCGCTCCATATCTTCATCGCGCATATGGCGGCGATCTTCACGCAAATGAGCCGTAATGCCATCAGCTCCAGCTTGAATAGCTGCCCATGCCCCTGCTACCGGGTCAGGATGTTCACCACCTCTGGCATTTCGAACAGTCGCAATATGATCAATATTAATGCCCAAACGCGGGAGCGGTCTTCTCGTCATGAAAGACCTCGGCTTCCGGGCTTAATCGCCGCGATGTTCGCTAGCTCTAAAGGCAAATCATTCGGGTCATAGTCCGGGAATTTTCTAGCCGCCAAGCTAATCAAAGGCACACCAATATCAACACTTCCGCCTGAACGATCAAAAAGGCATGCCCCACCAACAACTTTGGCCCCTGTCTTGTGAATACTATCGATACATTCGCGCGAAGACAGACCTGTTGTGACAATATCCTCAACCATCAAGACTTTTTGCCCCGCCTTCAAAGAAAAACCACGGCGTAAGGCAAATTCCCCGTTTTCGCGCTCTGTAAAAATGGACTCTAGCCCCATATGACGGGCTGTTTCATAACCCGGAATCACACCTCCCATAGCAGGCGCAACGATAATATCGGGTCGTACATCCAGATCGGACTTAACCTTATCTGACAAAGCCTTACAGAGCTTTTCAGTCAAAACCGGATTTTTGAAAATCAAAGCTTTTTGCAAAAACACAGAACTGCGCCGTCCCGAAGACAGAATAAAATGGCCTTCCAATAAAGCGCCCGCTTCCCGGAAAACATCCAAGACATCATCAGTATTCATAAACCGTCTCGTTAATTGCCGGTGAGGAGTTCACCATGTGAGCGTTCAGCGGCTATCACATAGGCACTGGTACGCAAAGCTGCAATGATTTGTATAAGGTGTCGATTGTCGCGCACCTCAACATCCATAACCATATCAAAAGATACAGAGCTTCGTTTTAGGGTTTTAATGTTCACTAAATTGCCATCAGCTTCACCGATTAAACGGGTTAGGTCGGCCAAAGCCCCGGGAACATGTTCCACTGTCATAGTAATCCGCGCAACGGCAGAAGACTGTTTCGCATTGCGACGCCACCCCAAATCCAACCATTGATCCGGATGAATATCAGTTGAGGACAAAACATCACAATCAATCGTATGAATATGTATGCCGCCTTTATCATCGCTGACATTTTGTAGACCAACAATCCGATCTCCCGGAATTGGTGAACAACAATTGGAAAAGTGCAGGCTTACACCTTGTCTGAGCCCATCTCCCTTTACGTAGAGGCGCGCTGTCTCATCTTCGATAACGTCACGACGTCGCATTTCGAGAGGTAGTGCCTCTTCTTTGCGCGCGGGGAAAACCCATTCCATAAATTGAACGAGCGATAACTGCCCTCGGCCCAGGGCTTCGAACATCTCATCAACATCGTCCATATTGGCGCGCTTTACCGCGTCCTGCATTAGTGCATCGGAGAATCCTAACTTTTCCCGCGCAAAAGCGTGTTTGGCCAATAACTCCCCAGTTCGCGTAAACTCTTCTGCTTCTCCAGTTTTGGTCAAGCGACGTAAAGCGGAACGGGCTTTACCTGTAACGACGAGCCCTTCCCATCCTGAAACAGCCTCGGCATCCCCCCCTCGAATGATTTTAACGACATCACCATTCCTAAGTGGGGCACGCAGTGGATGCTTTTTTCCATTCACAATGGCACCAATGCATGTGTCCCCTACCTTCGTATGCACCGCATAGGCAAAATCCAAAGGCATAGCGCCACGGGGGAGTGGAATAAGGTCGCCCTTAGGGGTGAATGTGAAAACTTTATCCGTGAACATTTCCAGCTTGGCATGTTCAAGAAACTCATCGGCATCTCCGCTTTGCTCCATAATTTCGACCAAAGGCCGAATACGCTTCAAGGGATCTGATCCACTCGCCTCTGCACGTTCCGGATCATAGCCATAGCTCTGGTCTTTATAAGCCCAATGCGCGGCGACACCTCTTTCAGCAATATCTTCCATGCGCTCGGTTCGAATTTGAATCTCCACACGTCGGTTATCAGGCGTCCGGATTGTTGTGTGTAGAGATTGGTAGCCATTCGGTTTGGGAACAGAAATAAAGTCGCGGAAACGGCTTGGAACCGCACGATATGCATTATGAAGTAGATAAAGGGCTTCATAACAATCTTTGCGATGTTCTACGATAATCCGGAAGGCATAGAGATCTGCAACATCTTCAAAACTAATATTTTGACGTTGGAGTTTGCGCCAAACAGCATAGGCGCGTTTTTCCCGACCATAAATCCTGGCCTGCAAACCGTAACGATCAAAATGATTGCGAAGGGCTGTTGAAATTTCCGAGATCGCCTCTCCTTGTTCCTGACGCCAATCATCTAAGCGTTTTTCAATAGACTCAAAAGCCGAAGGGTTGATGTATTGGAAAGACAAGTCCTCCAATTCGGTGCAAATTTTGTCCATCCCGACCCGTCTTGCCAAAGGCGCATAAATCTCAAGCGTCTCGCGTGCAATACGGCGACGCGACTCTGGTTTAGGGTGGAAATTCAAGGTGCGCATATTGTGAAGGCGGTCACAAAGTTTTACCAATAAAACGCGCACGTCTTTGCTCATGGCCAAGACAAATTTTTGGAAATTTTCTGCCTGTTGCTGCTCCCTCGTCGCATTTTTCAACTTGAGCTGCCCGAGCTTTGTTACCCCATCGACCAGGTCAGCTATTTCAGGGGTGAACTCCTCAGCCAACTCTTCATAAGTCGTTTCAGTATCTTCCAAAACATCGTGGAGTAAAGCTGTGCAAATTGTGGCCACATCCAAATTCAAATCTGCCAATATACCAGCAACTTCAATAGGGTGGGCGTAATAGGGGTCCCCCGAATGACGCTTTTGTTCGCCATGTGCTTTCACTGAAAAAACATAGGCCTTATTCAATAGAGCTTCATTGACAGAGGGGTCGTAATTCCGCACCCGTTCAACCAATTCAAACTGCCGCAAATATGTGACAGGCTTTTTGGTAGGTTCGTCGTTTATTTCGAGCGGTTTATTCACACCATGAGCATAACAAGAATGCGGGTTTGAGCAATCCAAAACTACCGATAAAGCTTTGTTGTCTGAACACAAAAAAACCGCCTTAGAGGCGGTTAATTCAAAGACTCTATTTTTGATTTAGAAGCGTGAAGAACTGTCATTGTCGCGGTCACCCTGGAGTGCGCGCATCAAATCAGATTCGCTCATCTCGGCTTGTTGAGTTTCGCCGTGACCGATTGCCAATACAGGAGCATCTTCATCCTCTTCCGGCAGATCATCATCAAAGATAACACGCTGAAGGCCGACAACGAGGCTCTCGCGCAGCTCTTCCATGTCTAATGTTTCGTCAGCGAGTTCACGCAAAGCAACAACAGGTGTTTTATCATTATCACGATCTACTGTGAGGGCTGAACCCGCTGCGATATTGCGCGAGCGATGGGCAGCTAAGAGAACCAAATCAAAACGATTCGGAACTTTTTCAATACAATCTTCAACGGTAACGCGCGCCATAGGGGCTTCCTGTCAGTCAGAGTGAGGCTGAAACTAGCTCTAAAGCGGGTGCTATATCGTCACAGACCGCAAAACGCAAGTCAGAGAATTCAGTCTAATCGCTCTAAATCCAGCCATTCTCGTTGGATAATGTGATGTGCCATAACATCATCATATTGCAACCATGATAAAGCCTCTAATACGGGTGCTTGAGTGATCGGGTGCCGCCAATCCGGCGCGATCTCAAGTAATGGCAAAAGAACAAAAGGACGCCCCATCATTCTCGGATGCGGCAAGACAATTCGCTCTTCTTTTACCTGACCTTTGTAATCTACAATATCTAAATCTAATGGGCGAGGCGCATTCAATTGTGTCCGTTCGCGACCATATTGCGCTTCAATGATATGAAGGCGTTTGAGCAAAGCAATAGGGCCCAAGTCACTGCTCACACTAATAACGGCATTCACGTAATCAGGATGTCCCTGCCCCTTTGGCCAGGCGGGACTGTGCCATAGAGAGGACGTTTTTATAACTTCTATGCCAGATGTCGCTATATCAGAAATTGCCGAAACGAAATTCTTTTTCGGGTTGGACAAATTGGCTCCGAGAGCGATATAGATTGGTGACATTTTCAACTCAGTCATTTTTGAACCACTATATTTATGGCCTTTTACCCGGACGAACGTCTTGCTCTCTTTATTGACGGCTCTAACTTATACTCAACGGTTAAGATGCTTGACTATGACATTGATTACCAAAAACTGTTAGAGCTTTTTAAAGGCAAAAGCCGACTCATTCAGGCGCGCTATTATACGGCACTTTTAGAGCATGATGATTATGCTCCTATCCGACCACTGATTGATTGGTTGGATTATAACGGTTTCAATATCGTCACGAAACCCGCCAAAAGACAGATTGATCGAGATGGGCGCAGCCGTGTGAAAGGCAATATGGACATTGAAATCGCCGTCGACATGATTCAACTCGCACCTCATATCGACCATATGGTTTTAGTTTCGGGCGATGGTGATTTTTGCGCCGCCATTGACGCGGTTCAAAAACAAGGTGTCCGCGTGAGTGTTTTATCGACACTCCGTTCAAAGCCTCCCATGTTGGCTGATGAATTACGGCGGCAAGCCAATGACATTATTGAGCTTGCAGATATGGAAGCCATCATCGGACGACCAAAGCGAGATTACGGTCATTACGAACATGATGAAGACAGCGATTACAATGATATAGATGAGGATAGATAGTCATGGTCGAGACACTCATCACTGAACCACCTTATAACTGCGAGCGCTGTCCCCGACTTCGCAATTTCATTCTTGAAAATCGTGAAACATATCCAGATTTTTTCAATGGCCCCGTTCCGAGCTTTGGCTCTCAGGACGCAGAGCTACTTATCATCGGATTGGCCCCCGGTTTAAAAGGAGCTAACGCCACAGGTCGGCCTTTCACAGGGGATTATGCAGGAGATTTACTTTATAAGGCTTTGGCAGAATTCGACTTTTCTAATGGTAAGTATGACGGGCATGCCAAAGACGGGCTCCATCTTAATCGCGCAATGATTACAAATGCTGTTCGTTGCGTGCCCCCACAGAACAAACCCGTTGGTGCAGAAATCAACACATGTCGGGATTATCTGGTCGCACAAATCAAAGCCTTACCAAATTTAAAAGCTCTACTTTGTCTTGGAAAAATTAGCCATGACAGCACGATACGCAGCCTCGGCCTGCGCCTTAAAGACTTCCCATTCGGACATAATGTTTCTTATGACGTTGGTGAGGGTGAAGTCGGCGGTAATTTCACACTGTTTTCAAGTTATCATTGCTCGCGTTACAACACGAATACCCGACGTTTGACCGAAGAGATGTTCTTTGACGTGTTCGCCAATATTCGCTCACATATTGACGAATAATCTCAATGCCACGCCCCGGATGAGCCGCTAACTCCGCTCTCTCATCAAGCGGGCTTTCTGTTTCTGCCAGTCGCGGTTTTTCTGGGTCTGACGCTTATCATAATGCTGCTTACCCGTACCTACGCCGATGAGAACTTTGGCGTGACCAGATTTGTTGAAATAAAGTTTCAAAGGCACGACCGTGCGGCCTTTACGTTTAGTTTCTCCAAGTAAAACATTGATTTCCCGACGCTTTAACAAGAGTTTGCGAGGGCGGGTCGGATTGTGGTTAAATTGGCTGGCAGGCTCATAAATGGGAATATTCGCATTGACGAGCCAAGCTTCGTTCCCCTCAACACTGACGTAGGCCTCGGCTATATTGGCTTTACCCAAGCGCAGAGATTTAACCTCCGTCCCGACCAATTGAATGCCCGCCTCAAGATTATCCTCAATCGCATAATTATACCGCGCCTTACGATTTTCAGCGATCTGAGTTTTACTTATGCTGTCTTTAGGTTTCGCCATTGCGATAAAACGCCTTTAAAATTCAAGTCCCGCACGCCTCATTGCGCTTTCGACCGCGGATTTAGTTTCATCCGTACAGGGAATAATCGGCAAACGCACACTCGGTTCCATTTTATTCAAAAGATATAAAGCATATTTGGCCGGGCTCGGGCTTGGACAAAGGAATAAATCTTTGTGCAAACGATCCAACTTCGCGTTCAACTTTTTGGCCGTATCAAAATCTCTACTCAACATGGCATTATGAAAATCTGAATAGGCTTTAGGAGCGATATTCGACCCAACGGAAATAGCGCCTCTACCGCCATGAACACTATGCCCGAGTGACGTTCCGTCATCGCCCGAAAGTTGAACAAAATCTTCACCACAGAGATCAATCAAATCCTGAACCCGAGACACATCCCCTGTGGCATCCTTACAACCAATCACGTTCGGCAATGTTGCCAGACGCCCCATTGTTTCGTTAGTGATATCAACAACACTCCGGCCAGGAATATTATAGACCACGATCGGAATGTCGACGGCATCGGAAATGGCTTTGAAATGCTGATAGATACCCTCTTGGTTGGGTTTGTTATAGTAAGGCGTGACAACAAGCGCCGCATCAGCCCCTTCTTCTTTGGCATGACGGGCATAATCTATCGAAACGCGTGTCTCATTTGATCCTGCCCCCGCAATCACAGGAACCCGCCCATCAGCGGCCTCAACACACAAAGCGATCACGCGTCGATGTTCTTTATCAGACAAAGTGGCCGACTCGCCTGTCGTACCACAGGGCACAAGACCATGCGTTCCGCTCTCAATTTGCCAATTTACAAAATTTTGGAAAGATTTTTCGTCAATTTGCCCATTTTTGAAGGGCGTTACCAAGGCTGTTATAGACCCTTTAATCATCTTGTACTTTCATGTAGCCAACGAATCACTTCTAGCGAAACGTGTAGGAATTAATGCGGATAATAAAGACGCCTCATAACGGTCATTTATACTATCAAGCAAGTCTTGCTTTTACCTCACGTGTAGCAGCAATCAAATCCCTATATTTAAAACTCGTCGGAATTATGACGATCTGCATTTTCGCACTCTGTGAAGTGGCCTTTGCGATCGACGTCCCCTCCCCACGTATCAAACCTGCTCCGCCGGCCTTGTCGCAACACCTAAACGATTCTGATGCTCGAGATTTACGCAAAGCAATTGCAGCGTCCAAACGAGGGAGTTGGTCTGAGTATCAACGCCTTCATGACCGTGTTCGTGATCCTTTAGCAAAAGACCTCCTTACATGGATTAGAGCCACAAAAGATCACAATGCGCCTCAAGCCATTTTAACGAAAGCGGCCCATAATCTTTCGGATTGGCCGCGGCAAACAACCATAAGAGCCAAGGCAGAAGCCAATCTATTTGACAGACCACCAGCCGTCCGTCAGGTCGTGGCGTGGTTTGAAAATCAAGAACCCGTCTCCGGAGAAGGTCGTGCTGCTTTAGCACGCGCCCATTACGCTTTAGGCAATAACGAAATTGCCGATATGTGGTTACGATCTGCTTGGCGCGAATCTAAACTGACACGAGATCGACAGAAAACAGTTTTTCGAGAGTTTAAATCGAAACTAACCCGTGATGATCATGCTATGCGCGCTGATCATCTCATATGGAACGGGCGGCGACACTTCACAAAGGCGCAAGCCCTTTTACCTCTCATGGCTTCAGATGAACGCAAGCTTATGAATGCCCGTCTCCGTGTCGGCGCAAATCGTTCTGGTATGGATGCCGCCGTGAATGCTGTCCCTGCCAAATATAAGGCTGACACCGGCCTCTTATTCGAAAGAGCCAAATGGCGGCGCAAAAAGAAAACAAAAAAATACGCCCTGCCCGTTTACAAAGATGTGAAAGCGGCCCCGCAAAGTGAAATGGGGCGCGAAGCTTTATGGCGCGAAGAGAAGCTCATGGCCTATTGGTTGATCAGCGAAAAGCGTTATCAAGACGCCTATCACCTGACGTTAAACCATGGTTTTGAACGCGGAACGGAATTTGCAGAAGCCGAGTTCCTTGCAGGATGGCTTGCCCTCCGTAAACTCAATAACCGTCAGGCGGCAGAACAGCACTTCCGCAAATTGGCGGAGGCGGTATCGACACCTGTGTCCCTTTCGAGAGGTTATTATTGGCTGGCCCGCTCACAATCAGGCCCCGAACGGCTGCAATCTTTTCAACGGGCCGCGCAATATCCGAACACGTTTTACGGCCAAATGGCGATGACTGAGTTAAATGACGGTATTCCATTACTCGTATTACCCTCCGAGGCTTCTTATGGCACGGCTCTGGCGCAATTAAGCGCAGATAGGCGTGTCAAAGCGATGAAACTTCTCGCGGAAGCTGGCGATGAACGCCTTTATTCACAATTCTCATTTTATTTAGATGATGTTTTGGAACGCCCGGAAGATTTGTCAGCTCTGGCGCGAATTGCCAAAGATTACGGCTATATGCGTCCATCCCTTCGCGCAGCAAAACAAGCGGGGCGTTTCCAAACAATGTTGACGGACTCAGGCTATCCTATTGTCCAAGTCATCGAAAATATGCCCGACACATTTGAGAAGGCTTTCGTTTACGCCATTGCCCGACAGGAGACCGAATTCGAAACAAATGCCGTTAGTTCTGCTCGCGCTTACGGCCTGATGCAGATGATTAACGCAACAGCGAAATATACGGCCAGAAAACATCGCATCGCCTATAGTCAATCCCGTCTTCTCAGCGATGCCGATTATGCGGCAACATTGGGGGCACATCACCTAAATGACCTGCTCGAACAGTGGGATGGTTCGTATATTTTGGCTGCCGTATCTTATAATGCAGGGCCGCATCGCGCGAAACAATGGATACAAAAATATGGTGACCCCCGAACAGGTGAGATTGACCCTATTGATTGGATTGAGTCGACCCCGTTTTCTGAAACAAGGAATTACGTCCAACGTGTTATGGAAAATATGCAGGTCTATCGCGCCCGTCGGAATGGCAATATTCACCCTCTCAATATCGAACGTGATTTGCGATACGGGCAACAATAAAAACGGCTTCAAATCGCTATCGATAAAGTTCCAATGCCTGCTCCATAATTTCGGCGTCGACATTGCCGCCTGACGCCAAAGCAACAATACTCTGCTCTTTTTGAAACGGTTTATGCTTCATCATTGACGCAATAGCGACCACGCCGCCGGGCTCGACAGTCAGATCGAGCTCTTCCTTCACCAAAGCCATCGCTTTAAGGCAATCATCATCAGAGACCGTAAAAACGCCGGATAAAGAGCGCGAATTAACAGCCCATGTAAGCTCGCCGGGTTGAGGTGTCAGAATAGCATCGCAAAGAGACGGAGGTGTTTTTGAAAGCTTTACTCTCTTCTTTTGCACCAAAGATTGTTGATGGTCGTTATAATCTTGAGGCTCAGCCCCATAAATTTTCATATCTGGCCTGAGCTTCATCAGCGCCAAACTAATGCCTGCGCACATCCCCCCTCCGCCTAAACAGATTACAACAGCCTCTGCCTCAGGCGCTTGAGCCGCAATTTCAACGCCAATACTGCCCTGTCCCGAAATAATGTGCGGGTCATCATAAGACGGAACAATAATCCGGCCTGTATTGTTTGAGATCGCCGAGGCTATCACTTCACGGCTCTCCATCAGACGGTCATAAAATTTAATCTCGGCTCCATAGGATAAAACTTTTTCAACTTTCACTTTCGGGGCATCCTCAGGCATCACAATGATAGCCGGAATGCCCAACTCATGCGCTGAAATTGCAACTCCGATTGCATGATTACCGGAAGAAAAAGCAACAACACCAATTTGTCGTTCCGCTTCTGATAGCTGTGATAAACGGTTTCTTGCCCCTCGATATTTAAAAGCTCCCCCTTTTTGCAAAGGCTCTGCCTTCACAAGAAGACGGCACCCACTGGCGTCATCTAATTTATCTGATCTGAGCAGAGGTGTTTTCACGGCGTGGCCGTTCAATCGCTCGGCAGCGGCCATAACGCTCTCAAAATCAGGTGCTGAATGTGTCATTTTGCCCTCTTCTTAGCTCGCTTCACCATTGACCCTAGCCGTCCCGCATGGAAATAAAAGTACAAATAATTTTCAATAACGGGGATGACCAATGCAAGGTTTAATGATGAAGCATGAATTGATGATCAGTGATCTGATCGAACATGCCGCGACAGTTCATAAAAATAGAGAAATCTACACACTCAACACAGATATGAGTGAGCATCGCTATAGTTGGGCTGACTGCGCCGTTCGCGTCAGAAAGCTCGCCAATGCTCTTCTCGCAGCTGGCGTTAAGAAAGGCGATCGCATTGCTACGATTGCTTGGAATAACTATCGCCACGTTGAGATTTATTATGCCGTGTCGTCTATCGGTGCCGTTGTTCACACAATCAATCCACGCTTGAAACCTCAACAAATCGCTTGGATGGTCAACCACGCCGAAGATACAATGTTGATGTTTGATACGACTTTTGGCCCTATTATCGACGGCGTTTCTGCAGCCTGTCCAACGGTTAAAAGCTGGATTTGTCTGACCGATGAAGCCGGTATGCCAGATTATAAGACTGACGTTCAGGATTATGAAAGCTTTATTGCTAATGCTTCGGACTCAATTGAATGGGAGCGTTTTGATGAGAACACGGCCTGTACGCTTTGTTACACATCCGGAACGACAGGCGACCCAAAAGGTGTTCTATATTCTCACCGTTCCACAATTTTACATGCCATGGCCGGAAGCATGCATGATGTGATCGGTGGCGGAGCCTGCGACTCCGTTCTGGCCGTTGTTCCCATGTTCCATGTCAGTGCTTGGGGTTTGGTATATTCCGCCGCCATGGTTGGCGCGAAACTTGTTCTACCTGGACCAGGTTTGGACGGCGCGAATATGTGCAAAATGATCAATCAGGAAGCCGTGACTTTAATGGCCGGTGTTCCAACAGTTTGGCTCGGAATTTATAACCATGCCAAAGCCAATGGCATTGAACTCAAGACAGTGAAAAAGGCCTTGGTTGGCGGTTCTGCTCTGCCGGAGTCCCTCTTACGCGCTTATGAGTTGGAGCTTGGCATTCCCATGCAGCAAGGCTGGGGTATGACAGAAACGTCTCCTCTGGGCGTGACCTACGCTCCTTATCCCGGAACAGAAAACGACCCGTTCGAGAAGAAAATACCGACCAAATTACTGGCCGGTCGCCGTATATTCGGCGTCGATATGCGTATAGTTGATGATGAAGACAACATACTGCCTCAAGACGGCAAAGCTGAAGGACATTTGCATGTCCGAGGCCCGTGGATTTCTTCCGGTTACTTTAAGGGCGCGGGCCAAGACAGCTTCACGGATGACGGGTGGTTCCGAACAGGAGATGTGGCGGTGCTTCACCCCAAAGGCTATCTGGAAATCACTGACCGCTCCAAAGACGTTATAAAATCTGGTGGAGAATGGGTCAGCTCAATCGAAGTTGAGAACGCGGCCTCAGATCACCCTGATGTCGCCATGGCGGCTTGTATCGGCATTGCCCACGAAAAATGGCAAGAACGTCCTTTCCTCATTGTTCAACCCGTCCCGGGTAAGACGCCAGATAAGGATGAGATTAAAGCCTGTATTACCAGAAAATGTGCCAAGTGGTGGCTCCCCGATGAAATCGTCTTCCAAGATGAATTACCTCTCGGAGCAACAGGGAAAGTTCTCAAACGTGAACTTAAAGTGATTTACAAAGACCAGTATGTGAAAGCAGGATAAAGATAGCGAATAAGTTTTCATACACTCACATCAATCGTAAAGGCATTATTGCCTTTACGAGCTTCGCTTTTGGTTTGGTTTCTTGCCTGATCAGTTCGCAGGCCAATGCTAACGAAGTGTTGGAGAGCCACTACGAAGCCAAAACCCATATGTTGGGGTTGAAATGCGCCAATTCCAATACCGTCTCGACGCGATCTCGCTTGGCCGTACTCAATATTCAAAAAAAAGATAATTTGGATTACGCTTTAGTCAGCGGTCATGGACTACCATTAAAACGCCCCTGTATCGTGCATGATTTCAACGGCAATAAACGTACCGTCGAAAAAATCGGCTATTCCTCTAAGTTTAGAGCTGCAACTCAGGATGATTGGGCCATTATCAGTTTCAAGCCTTTACCGACCAAAGATTTGATACGCTATCCGCTTGTCCCAATCTCCAGCCAGTTGGAAGAACTGGGCAGAGCAAAGGTGTCGTTTGCAAAAGCCAGAGGACTGCCTTCGAACAATCAGACCTGCGACCTCATTTCAACAAATCTTTATGAGTCGGAGAATATTTTTGCCTTCCACAATTGCCGCTCCATTCCGGGACAATCAGGATCTCCTCTAACATACAAAGCGAATAATCAGGATTATCTCGTAGGACTTCATCTCGGAAAGGCTTGGTTTTTACAATCCCCAGAGACAGGACGGCCCGACACTTTGGGATATCTCTCAGTTTTCAATCAAGACATGGTGAAAGAAATTCAAACAATTATCGCTGAACGTTCGCCGACATAGGCGCGTTCTAGGTTTTACCCTTACCCACACCGAATAATCTTCCTTTTTCGGTGAATAAGACAATCGACAAGCTTACTAAACCTAAAACCATATAGGACAGTAGAAGCGGCCTGACGGTGCCGTCAAAGAGTTGAGCAACAACGATCCCCAACAAGCTTGAAACTGTCGTGGTGCAAAATCCGTAAACGGCATTTGCAGTGCCCGCCATTTTCTCCATAGGTTCCAAAGCCAAAGACGCGAAGTTAGCACCAATCATTCCGAAACAGCCGAAAGTCAGTGCAAAAAGGCTGTAAAACACCCAAAATCCCGCGTTGAAGAACGTTATCAATAAAAAGTTGATGAGAGACAGGCCGATAAAAACCAAAACGACCCCATGCGAGATGCGCCGCATACCGAATTTTTCCACCACACGGCTATTTGAGTAATTCATAACGGCTAACATGCCGGCAATACCGGCAAACCAGAGCCAGAACCTGTCTCCACGACCAAAGACCTCATCAAAAACCTGTTCTGATGCTCCGATAAAAGCGAAGAGGCATCCAAAAATCACACCACTGGCCAGCATATAACCGAAACTCACTCTATGGGTCAGAACTGCCCCGAAAGAGCCGCCTATCGCTTTCATGTTTAAAGGACGTTGATCTTCCTTCCCCAAGGTCAGAGGAATACGCAGGCTAATCCACAAAAGCAAAAATGCAGAAACAATGCCTAAAAAGCCAAAGGTCCATTGCCATTCAAACTGCGTCATTATCAAAGTGCCGATTGCAGGAGCTAAAATAGGCACAATCATAAAGACCGTGTAAACGAGGGATAAAATACTCGCCATGGCGCGTCCCGCTGAAAGATCGCGGATAATAGCCCCTGCTGCTACGCGAGATCCTGCGCAAGTTACACCCTGCAAAAACCTGTAGAGCAACAACATCTCAAAGCTGGGCGCCACCATACAAAGAAAAGAGAAAACGACATAACCAATCAGACTTATTTGCAACAATATCTTTCGACCAAAGCGATCTGAAATAGGGCCGAAGATAAGTTGCGGAAAACCAAACCCTAAGACAAAGGCGAAAATGACGAATTGCTGATTATTTTCTTGCTTGAGACCGTAATTATCACCGATAATTTCAAGCGCAGGGAGCATAATATCAATGCCTAGGGCCTGCATTCCAAAAATAGCTGCCATCATGGCGACGAACTCCCATAAGGGAATTGGCAAACTCATTTGGTCGCGTTTTATAGAGGCTTTATTAGACACGCTTGCGCTATGGGCCTCACAATCATTTTTCGCAATAGTCTTATAAAAAATGCAGTCGTTTTGACGAAATTTGAATGCGTTTTAATCCTAAAGAGTCCCTAAACCCGCCGCTGCCGTTTTCAAAAGACTTAAGGCAAAAGCACCACCTGTCCCGTCACCTATATTGAGGCCTAAATCCACAACCGGGTTTTTCCCCAATCGGTCCAATAAGGCTTGATGGGCAGGTTCTGCACTCACTTGCGCGGCGACACAATGATCCAATGTCGCAGGGTTGATGCGATGTAAAACCGCAGCCGCGGCACAAACCACGTAGCCATCCAAAACAACCGGAATTCGTTGATGTCGCGCAGCGAGAATTGCGCCGACAACACCCGCCATATCACGCCCTCCATAATCTCTAAGGATTTCCAAAGGGGAAGACGTACTTTTACTATGAAGCTTCGCCCCCTCTTGGACGGCTTTAATGCGAAGTTCCGCCTGTTGACGGCTGCCCCCCGCCCAATAATCTGCCGACCCACCAAATAAAGCTCGAGCTATACCCGCCGCTGACGTTGCGGCGCCATAACCAGCATTCCCAATAACAATAACATCTGCGCCTTCAGCAACGACTTCCATGCCGAACGCGATGGCCGCCGCACACTCTCTTTCGCTCAATGAAGGTGCTTTTGTGAAATCTTCTGATGGATATTCAAGGCCAAACTCATAAACCTTATAGGCGGCTCCTAGATCTGCAGCCATGCCACGAACTGCCGCGGAGCCTTCAGATAAACGTTTCACACGGGACTTAGATTCTTCGACAATCGAGCCTTCAAATATCTGTTGTGACACACCATGCGTTCCGGCGAAGACAGCGATTAAGGGACGGGACAGGTTTGGTGTTTTGAGGTCTTGCCACGCAGCGATATTCGCCAAATCCTCATTCAGACGTCCTAAGGGTTTTAAGGCGCCGCCTTTTCGTAGAAATTCATCAGTCAAAATATCCAGATGCCCTTCTTTCAAAAGTGGCATTGTCTGAATTAAACCCAGAATATCATCAAAAGGTCGGCCTGTGTCTTTTGTATCCATTCCACTATTTTCCGACATCATTAACCTCAATAAAAAGAATCAGCGCACGTCACAACGCTTCTCAAAAACGTTAAACGCTTCAAAACTCTTTTGCGATAAGGCTTTGATATGTTTACTTCAAAAAAGCCGTCTTACGCACCATTATTCTCATCCTCTTCTCTTGTCCTGCAAAGATTAGCGATTGGATTTGTTTTGAGTTTGATTGTCACAGCCTGCGCGCAAGAAACAAAACAAACCAACATGGAGGAAACGCAAGTCACTTCCGCCAAGGTCAAAAAATCCGCATCCGTCGTCACTTTGCAGAAAAACCCGTCTGATGGACAGTTTTGGACACAAGCCCGAGTGAACACGGGCACGGTCAGGTTTTTGGTTGATACGGGGGCTGGTATGGTTGCCTTAACAGAGAAGGACGCCAAGAAAGCTGGGATAAAAACACGAAATTTGACCTATGACATGCCTATTCGAACGGCAGGTGGAGAGAATTTTGCTGCACGGGTGACGCTTGATCGTATCTCGGTCGGAGCCATCACAATAAAAAATGTTGACGCTATGGTCGTTCCCGAAGGGTTAGATATTTCACTTTTGGGAATGACTTATCTTGGAGAGCTGCAATCCGTCCAAGCGAATCGCAATACGATGACTTTGAGGTTTTAGTTTCTAAAACAGAATTTCGCGCACCATATTTAACGCGACCAACAACAGGCAGATTCCGAATATCTGTTTTAAACGATTCCCATCCATAGAATGAGCCGCCTTCACACCCAAGGGTACCATCAAGGCCGCAATCGTAGCGATTACAGCAAAGCCAACGGCATTCACATACCCCAAAGACAAAACGGGACGACCCGAAACGCCCGAGCCAGACACTATAAAGCCAATTGTTGCCGGAATAGCTATAGCTAAGCCAAAGCCGGACGCTGTACCGATGGCGCGGTGTATGGGCACATTACAAAGGCTAAGGAGCGGTACACTGAGTGAACCACCACCTATTCCCATTAGAGCAGACAGCCCGCCCACAGCTCCGCCAACAAAAGGGGGAGCAAATCCCCCCGGCACTGATTGTCGTACAATAAAATTCGGACGTCCAAAAATGAACTGCAAAGCGACTAACATGGCAATGACGGCAAAGAGCAATGTTAACACCTGCGCTGACAAACGCGGAGCGATAAACCAAGCCGCAAAAAACGACCCTATCCCAATCCACAAAGCATAACTTCGCCAAAATTGTCTGGGCCAAAGAATACTCATGTCAACGGCCCCCTTACTGTGATGTTTTTTTACGGACCGATAACTATTCACGATAATGACCGCCGCACTCGTGGCCACCGCGCAATGCATCACCACCAAATCGGTAACGCCTAGGGCTTTAAAAGTGTAATGAAGAGCTGGCACCATAATGGCTCCACCCCCAATGCCGAACAAACCAGCAAAAAACCCTGCAATGATGGCCACGCAAAAAAGAGCCGCAAACAAAGCCAAAATTGTGGCAGGTTCCATCAGGCAGCGCTTCTATCCAAAGAAAATTGCCGCGCCTCCATGGCCTTGGAAACAACCTCGGACGGTTTTGCGCCACTGGCGGCTCCTTCACTGAGTGAACGTCGCCAAATTCGCGCTCCCGCCTGACCGCTAAACAAGCCCATAATGTGACGCAGCAAGGCTTTTGCTGTGCGGTCATCCTCTTCAACGCGTTTCAGATAGACTATAAGCTGAGCCACAACATCTTCACGCATCAACGAGCTTTTGGCCTCTTTGAACACCAAATGATCCACTTCAGTCAAAATCCATGGCGTATGATAGGCTGCACGCCCAAGCATGAAACCATCAAGATTTTCAGTCTCTTGCAAAGACTGATTAATGTCTGACAAGCCGCCATTTAACTCAATTGTCAAAGAAGGAAAGTCAGACTTCATTTTCCGGACAAGATCATAATCGAGTGGAGGTACATCACGATTTTCTTTAGGGCTCAAACCTTTTAACCACGCCTTTCTGGCATGAATAATGAACCGCTTACAGCCCGCCTCAGACACAATTCTTAAAAACTCCGGCAAAGTCTCTTCTACATTTTGATTATCAATGCCTAACCGGCACTTTACTGACACTGGAACGCATACGGCCCGTTGCATGGTAGAAAAGCAGTCAGCGACCAAATCCGGCTCCGCCATCAGACACGCCCCGAACCGCCCAGATTGCACTCGGTCTGATGGACAACCAATATTTATATTGATTCCATCATAACCAAACCCCTCACCGATCTTTGAAGCCTCAGCGAGTTTCGTCGGGTCACTACCCCCAATTTGCAGCACAAGAGGATGTTCGATTGGATAGAAAGCTAAAAGCCTTTCCCGTGGACCATAGATAACGGCATCCGCAACAACCATTTCCGTGAAAAGCTCAATATGACGTGAGAGCTGCCGATGAAACCAACGGCAATGCCGATCCGTCCAGTCCATCATAGGGGCAACGGAGATCGTATAATTTCTAGCGCGACCTGACATGAGCGCAACATAGGTCGATGCGGTTAAAACTCAAGTCATCATAAGACGGTTAAAATAATCAGAACCAGTTAACTGAAATCATTCTACTTACAAAAAATCTCGACATCTAGCGAGGCTCAGGAACATTACCCCACTAATATTCAAATGTGCCCGGCCTCGAAGGTCTTCGTAATACGCCCAAATGTTTCTTGAAAGGAGTTTGGTTTGCCGGCTATGACTAATATGACCGTTATTTCCTGTCTTTAAACGCTAAAATTCGACGGGCCTTTTTAACCACGGGCACTTCGATAAATTTCCCGTCAAGCAATACGACGTTTCCATTGGCCGCTTGATAAGCCTCAATCACACGCACGGCATGCTCAACCTCTTCGTCAGAAGGCGTATAAACCGCGTGAATGCGTTCTATTTGCGCCGGGTGAATTGCAGACCTCGCAAAAATACCGAGCGCCTTAGCTTGGGCCGTTGTCGCCTCGCAATCATCAAGATCTCGTACATGAATATGAGGCACATCAAAAAGCTGGACATCATAGACCGTGGCCGCCGCTACTAATCGAGAACGAGCATAAAGATGGGTTTCCCAAGCTAAGTCACACCCGACGTCTCCCGCATAATCAACGGCACCATACATTCCAAATTTCACGCGGCTATTCGAGAAAATGTCTTCACAATTCAATATACCCTCCGCGCTTTCAATAATCGCAAAGAATGGCCCTAATTCATTTGGAAGTTCGTCATCCAGATCCGTCATTTGTGAACGGGACGCGACTTTGGGCACCATAACAAATGGTAAATTAAGTCCGGAAGTTTTGAGAGCTTTGATGTCTTTCTCGCCGTCTGTGGTATCGAGACCGTTTAGACGAAGGGACACATGTTGATGCTTTGTTTGAGACAACCAAGCCAAGACCTCATCACGCGATTTATCTTTTTCACAGGGTCCGACCGCGTCTTCCAGATCAATACAAACAAGGTCGGCTCCAGCTTGACAGGCTTTTTCGAAACGATCCGGCCGATTTCCGGGAACAAATAATTGAGAACGATAATACATAGACCCGAACTTTACAGAAATGAGAGAGTGAACCTTATCAGGGTTTGATTTGAAACGAAATCAGTCGCCTCAAATTAATTGAAATATGATTGAGTTCCTTAGTTTCGCCTCTTAAGGCGGAATATGACCGCGATTCAGTTATCAGCAGAAGTTATCCGCAAGCCGTTGATTAAGCCCTTCAGCATTGCAACAGGTTCAAGAGATTTTCAGGATGTATTATCCGTTACTCTTTCGGACGGACACTATACCGGGCGAGGCATGTCTTGCGGCGTGAAGTATTTGGGTTTGACGCCCGAATATTGTCTCCCAAAGCTCAAAAAAATTCAGAATGAAATTACATCTAAAACCAAACGAAAAGATTTGCTGCGGATTATGACGCCCAATTGTGCGCGATTTGCTCTGGACTCTGCCTTTTGGGAATTGGAAGCGGCGCGAAATAATACAACAGTGGCGAAGATTTTGGAGATTACGCCCAAACCCGTCCAAACAGCTTACACAATTGTTTTGGATACACCTATTGCCATGGCAGAACAGGCAAGAGCTGAAAGTTGGCGACCGTTATTAAAGATCAAGTTAGGCGGAACACCTGATCAAGAAATTGAGCGTCTGTCTCTTGTCAGACAAGCCGCGCCTCACTCAATTTTGGTCGTTGATGCCAATGCCGCTTGGACACGTGACCAATTGAAAAGCTATGCACCAGCACTAGGGAAATATAATTATAGTCTTTTGGAACAACCCTTTGCTATCGGCAAAGACAAAACTGTTCGCGAATTTAATTTAGACGTTCCGATCTGTGCGGATGAGAGTTTTCAATCCCTACATCACATTGACCGTATCGCCGCGTCTTATGATGCTGTGAATATCAAACTCGACAAATGCGGAGGACTAACCGAAGCCTTATTGATTGAAAAGGAAGCGAGGAAACGAGGCTTGAAAGTCTTTATCGGCTGTATGTTGGGCCCTGAAGAAACTATAGCGCCTGCCTTTTTGCTCGCTCAGAAAGCCGATTATGTCGATTTAGACGGGCCGTTTTGGTTCAAAGAAAAAGACCCGCGCGTTAAACTCAACGAAGACGGTTTATTTGAACCCATCCCGGCTGATATCTGGGGCGCGGGCCTGACAAATTAAAACACTTGTGAGGCTTCGCTTCTAATCCTCACCACCCGCAAGCAGAGAGACATTGCCGCCGGAGGCCGTTGTATCAATACAGATATGACGCTCCAAAATGCACCGCGCTGCCATATCCGCCTTGGTCATCAAAGGAATGATTGGGCCGAGGCGTTCCGCCAATATTTTTCTGCGCAATCGCATGCCATCTTCTGATCCCCAATAAGCGACACCTTCAAACCCTTGCAGTTCTAGGAGTTGCTCAGGCTTGATTACCCCATCCAAAGCATAATCCATGACTGCCCCATGGCAGATAATCAGTGAAGAACAGCCTTGTGCACGTGCAATTGAGGCTTGCTTCAAGGCTCGCGGTAAAGTCGGGCCAAGGCACAAAATACGCCCTCTTGGATAAGTCGACAGACGGTTTGACTCTCCTGTCGGTCCTGGCAAATCAAAAACCTCCAATACTCGGCGCGACGGATTCTCTAATGCATCAAGTTCCGATTGGATCCGTTCGGTTGAAATTGCATAGGCTGTTTTGGGAATTTTAGTTTTCTTCTTCGGCGCTACATATTTCTGGGTAAAGAACGGCACATAATGCGGGCCACCAGCCTTTGGTCCGGTTCCTGACAATCCCTCCCCTCCAAAGGGTTGAGAGCCAACAATTGCACCGATCTGATTGCGGTTGATATACATATTACCGACATCAAGGTTCTGGGTCAGATTTTCAACGCGATCATCAATACGCGTATGCAAACCGAAAGTAAGACCGTAACCTCGTCCATTCACATCATTGATAATCTGACCAAGGTCATTGGGTTTAAACGTTGCAACATGCAAAACGGGGCCAAATATTTCTTCTTCCAACTCGTTTATACCGCCCACAGAAACAACGGCGGGGCCGACAAAGTAACCTTCGTCTGGCGCATCCACATACTTTAACAAACGACCATTTGATCGCGCATTTGAAATATAGTCCAAAATTTTGTTTCGAGATGGTGCATCAATAATGGGGCCGACATCTGTCTCATGAGCCCAAGAGTTGCCCAAACGCAGCTCGTCCATTGCACCGTAAAGCATATTCAAAAATGTCGGCGCAACATCCTCTTGAATATAAAGCAAGCGTAAAGCTGAGCATCTTTGACCCGCAGATTGGAACGCTGACGCCACAATGTCTTTCACGGCCTGTTCAGGAAGAGCGGTGGAATCCACTATCATGGCGTTTAACCCGCCTGTCTCCGCGATCAGAGGAGCCTCCGGAGAAGCATTGGCTGCCATCGCCTTGTTGATGATTTTCGCTGTAGCCGTTGATCCTGTGAAGCAAACCCCTTTAACGCGAGAGTCAGAGGTTATCATACGCCCGACGACACCTCCAGCACCAGGAAGAAGTTGAAGAGCGGATATTGGCACACCCGCTTTATGGAAAAATTCAACAGCCCGCATTGCGATAAGTGGCGTGGTTTCAGCAGGTTTTGCCAAGACGCCATTTCCTGCCGCCAAAGCCGCCGCAATTTGCCCGGTAAAAATAGCCAAAGGAAAGTTCCAAGGCGAAATACAGGCAAAAACGCCCCGTGGGCCACGCTTGACACTTTTTCCGTCTTTGCCGTGCTTAAGCTTTAGCTTGTTAGCTTGAACGGAATAATAGCGCAGGAAGTCGACCGCCTCACGCAATTCCGCAATCGCGTCGGCAGGTGTTTTCCCCGCTTCACGTGTGAGCAAAGTGAAAATTTCGCCAAAATTCTCTTCAAAAATATCAGCCGCTTTCTCTAAAACGGCCCGTCTTTCAGTGAGGTCAGCATCCCAAGACTTGGCTGCGGCCAAAGCCGTTTCCACGTCCGCTTCATTTGCATCAATCACTTGACCAAGAACTTCTTGGGGGTTGTTTGGGTTTAGAACATTTTGCGCCACAGCGCCTTCAACCTTCCCTGCAATCAGCGGCTTGGCTGTCCATTGCGCTTCATAAAATGGCGCGCGGGCTTGGTCGATTTCAGCTATGTCATCTTCGCAATGTAAATCCCAGCCTATGGAGTTTTTACGTTCAGGCATGAACAGATCACTCGGTTTTCGAATGGCCGTTCCTGTCTGCTCAACTTCTTTCGTGAACACCTCAAACGGATCCTCGGCTATCTCTTCAGGGGAAATAGTCTCATCCACGATCTGGTTGACGAAGGACGAATTCGCCCCGTTTTCCAAAAGTCGCCTGACGAGATAGGCTAGCAAGTCACGGTGCGCACCGACGGGAGCATAAATCCGGCATTGCGTACCCTGTTGCTTTAAAACCAAACGATGAAGCACTTCTCCCATGCCGTGAAGGGCTTGGAATTCATATTGCGATTTATCCTGCCCCATTGTTTCAGCAAGGTTCAAAACGGAACAAACAGAGTGGGCATTATGTGTGGCAAATTGCGGGTATATTCTGTCCGTTAATGATAAGAGTTTTTTCGCGCAGCAAATGTAGGCCACATCCGTTGCGCACTTCGCTGTATAAACGGGGAAATCTTTAAGCCCTTCGACCTGTGAACGTTTAATCTCACTATCCCAATAAGCACCCTTTACGAGGCGTACCATTATATTTCGGTCTAATTCTGCCGATAGAGCATAGAGCCAATCAATCACGCCTGAGGCGCGCTTACCATAAGCCTGTACAACAACGCCAAACCCGTTCCATCCGGCCAGCCTTTCATCGCGGAGAACGGTTTCAATAACATCGAGCGATAAATCCAGTCGATCAGCCTCTTCAGCGTCTAAATTCAGACCCATATTCGCGTCTTTCGCCATCAACGCCAGCGCAAGAACGTCCGGAACAAGTTCATTCATCACGCGATCTTTTTGCCCAACCTCATAGCGAGGGTGGAGCGCCGATAATTTGATCGAAATACCCGGATTGCGGCGAATATTGTCAGACGTTGAATGCCGAGCCAACATCGAAATCGCTTGCTGATAGGCCGTAAAATATTTGAGCGCATCTGCCGATGTGAGGGCCGCCTCGCCCAACATATCATAGGAGTAGGTAAAACCCGCTTTCTGCTTGGCTTGGCCACGACGATAGGCGCTATCAATTGTTTCACCCAAAACAAATTGATTTCCCATCTCCTTCATCGCCCGCTTAACCGCGATACGAATAACAGGTTCACCCACACGTTTAATCGCGCCATGGAGAACTTTGGAAATGCCTTTGCTTTCTTCATTATCAAGGACTTTTCCGGTGAGCATCAGCCCCCATGTCGAGGCGTTGACCAGAGAAGAAGAGGATTGCCCTAAATGCTGCCCCCAAGATGACGGCGCAATTTTATCTTCAATCAAATCATCCATGGTTTGCGCGTCCGGTACACGCAAGAGTGCCTCTGCCAAACACATTAACGCGACGCCCTCATCCGTTGAGAGGCCATATTCAGCAAGAAAAACCTCCATCAAACCCGGTTCTTCGTCTTCGCGGATATTTCTGATTAGGGACGCTGCTTCTCTCGAAATATGTTCTCTTTGTGACTTCGCAATTCCCGTTGAGCGGACCAAATCATCAATCAACGTCACTTCGTTCTTTAGATGAGCGTCTCTGATATCGCGCCGTAAGGCTTGCAAATCTTGCATCTCAAACCCCTAGAATGGAATTACTCTTTCAGACAATAACAAGCCTGTACTTTCACATTACCCCTATGTCACTAAGGGTAAAATTTATCCGCATAAAATGATAGAATACGGGAAAATAATCCCTCATTTTTCATATTTCGGATGTCTTTCGACAAAGTTTCCTACGAAGCGGGAACCGTCGCCAAACTCTCTCATATTCAGTCTTTTAAACAAGAATTCAGGCTTCTCCCAAGCTATTCTTCTTTCGCTCTCTTGACAAAAGAGCGTCAAAAGCGAGCCTCGCTTTGACCGTGACGAAAGAGGCAATAGATTCGTGGCCAAGCTTTATTTCAGTTTCTCAGCAATGAATGCCGGCAAGTCTGCAATCTTATTGCAATCTGCCTATAATTATCAGGAACGGGGCATGACCACGCTTTTGATGAAGCCCGCATTGGATGACAGAGACCCAAAAGCGGATCACATTGTGTCCCGCATCGGACTCAATGCTCAAGCAGATTTGTTCACGAATGAGACCGATCTCGAAGTTCACATCACAGAAGCGCACAAGGTAAAACCGATCAACTGTGTACTGCTTGACGAGGCGCAATTTTTAACCCCGGAACAAGTGTGGCAATTATCGCGCGTGTCGGATTACCACCGTATTCCGGTGATGTGCTATGGCCTGCGAACCGATTTTCAAGGCATATTATTCCCTGGCAGTGCAACACTCTTGGCGATCGCTGATGATCTGAGAGAACTACGCACACTTTGCTGGTGCGGACGAAAGGCCACCATGACCCTGCGATTTGATAAAACGGGGGATGCGGTCACAGAAGGGCAACAAATTGAGGTCGGTGGAAATGAAAAATATATCAGTCTTTGCCGCAAACACTGGGCCGAAAAAGACACAAATAATATCGTTTAAGCCTCTGTGAATTTTTCCAACTGTTCAATTAGCAAGTCAAAAAAACCCTCTGCATTCACATCATGCGCCCAAAGACAATTTTTGGGCAAGTCTGTTCCGTGCCAGAAGTCCACGGCCGTGTGACCCCGTGTTAAATCAGATTCGGTTTCAACACGAATATTACATTTTTTGAGACTGAAGATTTCCGGACGCAAGATATAAGCCATTGTACAAGGGTCATGAAGGGGTGCCCCATCCGTTCCGTATTTATCTTCGTCAAAGCGACCATAATGGGTGAGCAAATTATAAGCCGCCAAAGCCACAGGATTGCCGACGGCTTTGATTCTGTCCAAGACATCTTTGCTGGATAAAACCTGATGTGTAACGTCCAGACCGAAAATGACCATTGGGCAACCACTGTCAAAAACAGTCTGCGCAGCATGAGGATCAACATAGATATTAAATTCAGCGGAAGGCGTGATATTGCCCCCTTCCCGCAACGCCCCTCCCATAATGACAATCTCTTTGATTTTGGGGAGAATGAAATTATTTTTCCGCATCGCCGCCGCAATATTGGTCATGGGGCCGGTGATGAGAATTGTCACTCCCCTATCAGGCGCGGCCAAAAGCGTTTCGATGATAAAGTCCACAGCATTTTGCGATTGGAGTGCCATTTCAGGCTCGTAAATATCAATACCCTCCAGACCCTCATTCCCATGGACTTCTTCAGCTGTCGCCAGAGGGTATTCCAAAGGTGCATCGCATCCTGCATAAACTGGGATATCTGTTCGCTTCATCAATTCACACAATAAGCGCGTATTACGTTCCGTTTTATCGAGGCCCACATTTCCGGCAACAACGGTAATACCCAGCACGTCATAATGAGCGCTTTCATCTGGCGCTAAAGCAAGAAAGAGGTTGATGGCATCGTCTTGCCCGGGATCACAATCAATAATGAGTTTTTGGGTCATGCTCTCTCATAGGCCGCTCAGACATAAATGAGAACCATTTATTAGCCTGATTTATGGCTCTCTCCATCGTTGGCAAGCCTTTCTGAGTTCGTCATTTTATATCTCGGCCTTGATTAGGCAGACAGATTGGACTACGCGCCCTTCTCTGCACTACAGGCCATACACCGCCACCCAAAGACGGAGTGAAACTTTGGAAAAATTATTCGTCAGCGCCGAAGAACTTTTAAAAGACTCGTTTGAACTCGCCTTACAAATTTTTGAAAGTGGGTATCGCCCTTCATTCATTGTGGGCGTTTGGCGTGGTGGGACACCCGTTGGGATTGCCGTTCAGGAAGTTTTGGAACTTCTTGATTGTAAAACAGATCACTTTGCCATTCGAACATCCTCTTATGAAGCGATGGATAAGCAGTCCAAAGAAGTGAAAGTTTACGGACTTCAACACCTCGTGGACACTATTAATACTGAAGATCAACTTCTAATTATCGACGATATTTTTGACAGTGGGCGTAGTATCGAAGCCATCATCGACACACTAAAAGAGAAATGCCGCCGTAACACGCCCGAAGACATTCGCGTTGCCACAGTTTATTACAAACCCAAGCGCAATAAAACGACACGCGTGCCGGATTTCTACCTCCATGAAACGGATGAATGGACAGTCTTCCCTCATGAAATTGAGGGCTGCACGATTGAAGAGCTTAAGAAAACAAAGCCGTTGCCAAAACGTTTGTTTGATTTGCTGTCAAAAGACTAGACTAAATTGTCAACATCTTCCCTGTTGGGCGCTGCGCTTTGCGTTCCAATTTTTGTCGCTGTCAACGCGCCAACAGCACAAGCAAAGCTAAGGGCCTTTTCATAAGACTGCCCCTCGACCAAGGCCACGGTCAAACCTGCCGCGAAACTGTCCCCGGCACCTGTCGTATCCACGACATCGACTTGAGGCGGTTTAGCTGTTGCCAAGATTTGCCCTTTTTGCATCAGTGTCGCACCCGCTGCCCCTAACGTAATCGCAACCATGCCCTCAAACCCATCCAACAGTGACTGATACGCATCATATTCACCTTCATTGAGAATGAGTAAATCTGCATAAGGCATGACGGTGTCCAAGCCCGGTAAAACAGGAGACGTATTAAGCGCGACAAATCCATCAAAGCCTTCAATCGCAGCCTTGATAGTCTCAATCGGGATTTCAAATTGGCTGATGATGGCACGATTAGAAATGGGTTTCAGCTTTTCCGGCGTGAAAACCGCATTCGCACCAGAGGCTACAGCAATTTGGTTTTCTCCATCATCCGCGACATTAATAAAGGCCAAGCCCGTATGAACGTCCTCAACCATAATCAGGTTCGATAAGTCAACAGATGCCTCTTTTAAAAAACGTAAAGCTTGATCCGCATAATCGTCATGCCCAACAGCGGCTTGAAGACTGACCTTCGCGCCCAATCGTTTTGCTGCTAAAGCGACGTTAGCACCTTTGCCACCCGGTAAAGCCGTAAACTGGCCTTGTGTCACAGTCTCTCCAGCACGTGGCAGGACTTGTGTCTGGATAATCAAATCCAGATTTACAGACCCCAAAACACAAATATCAGGCAGTGAAACTTCATCTTTTGTCATTTTGAGCCTCTGAATTTCGCATCTTATCCGTGGGGACGCTTTCTAACTTATCCCCATAAGCGAAAGGCGTGCCTGTCAAAAGGGCATTTGCAAGAGATTTTTGATATGCTATCGCCCTCGCCCGGTTTTGAAAGGCTAAATAATGATTGAGATTCGCCCTATCAGCTTTTCTATATGGCAAAATAATAAACAAGAATTCGCCAAGCTTATCGGCGATTCTTTTAGTGAAACCGGCTTTGCGGTCATCTCAGACCACACAATTCCACAAGATGTGATTCACGCGGCCGATGAAGCGTCCAAAGACTATTTTGCCCTGCCCTCTGATGTTAAGCGCAGCTATGCCGACCCTGAGGATGGCTATCAACGCGGACACTCTCCAATGGGCACCGAAAATGCCAAAGGCAAAAAAGAGGCAGACTTAAAAGAGTTCTGGCATACAGGCCGTGCTCTGCCCGAAGGCTCACCGTATCGTGCGACAATGAAAGATACGCCTTCTGTAAAGGAAGTCCCAGAGTTTGATGAAGCAACGCGTCAACTCTACGAGGCGCTTGATGAATTCGGCGTTGAGCTTTTACGGGCAATTGCGCTCTATTTGGATCAAGACGAAAGTTGGTTCGACAGCCGAGTCAATAATGGCAACTCAATTTTGCGTCTTTTGCACTACCCTCCGCAATTAACGCCGCCCGCTGAAGGGTCAGTCAGAGCGGGTGCCCATGAGGATATCAATCTGATCACCTTACTATTGGGAGCAGAAGAGGCGGGATTGCAGGCAAAGCATCGTTCGGGCGTCTGGCTCGATATTAATGCGCCGGATGGAGCCTTAGTTGTAAATTCAGGCGATATGCTACAGCGTTTAACAGGTGGGGTTTTACCGTCGACCACACATCGTGTGCTGAACCCGGCCCCGGAGCGCGCCAAACATCCGCGCTATTCTAAACCGTTTTTCTTACACCCGAATAATGATTTCAATATTGAGATGCTGGAAAGCTGTAAAAACAAAGGCGGTGTCGCGGAAGCCCCTATCACGGCGTCAGAATATTTGAAAGAACGCCTAATCGAAATCGGTCTTATCAAGACTTAAGGCGAATACCCGGCCGCCATTAAACTCCGACCAACATCCCGGCCAGAGCCGCGCTCATTAAATTGGCCAGCGATGCTGCGAAAACCGCGCGTATGCCCATCTGAGCAATATCTGACATACGGTCAGGTATAAGCGCGCCTAGCCCACCCAATAAAATCGCGATAGAACTGAGGTTAGCAAATCCGCAAAGGGCGAAAGTCAAAATCACGACAGTGCGCTCGGATAACTCTCCCTGAACATTGACAAGACTGATGTAAGCGATGAATTCGTTTAGAACGACCTTTTCACCAAATATCGCACCGGCCTGTTGCGCTTCTGCCCAAGGGACATTCAAGCAATACATGACGGGCGCAAAAATTAAGCCGAGAACAGTTTGAATGCTCAGGTCACCATAACCAAAAAGGCCGCCAAACCATCCCAAAATACCATTGGATAAGGCGATGAGGGAAACAAATGCCAATAGCATGGCCCCAATGGCTACAGCGAGTTGAACTCCGTTTTGGGCGCCCACTGCTGCCGCCATAATAACGTTAGGGTGTTTTGTTGGTTCGCCCAATTCAAAAATAGTCTTTTCAACCTTCTCTACGGATTCAATTTTTGGGTCAGGCATTATAATTTTTGCCATTAACAAGCCACCCGGAGCGGACATGAAACAGGCGGCGATGAGATATTCCGGCTGAATTCCTAATTGAGCATAACCCGCCAAAACTGTCCCCGCGATAGACGCCAGACCCGAGACCATGATTGTGAAAAGTTCTGTTCGCGAGATTGTTGGCAGGTAGGGCTTTAGCGTTAAGGGAGCCTCAGTCTGTCCTACAAAAATATTGGCAACGACATTGAGTGATTCAATAGGTTTTGTGCCTGTGAGGAAGTTTACGGCCCGACCTCCATATTTCACAATCAGGGGCATAATTCGCAGGTGGTACATTACCTCCATCAGCGAAGCAAAGAAGATAACGACCGGCAAGACGCGAACGAGAAAACTAAATCCGACTTCATCACTCGCTAGCCCGCCAAAAATGAAGTCAATGCCCGAATTGGCATAACCTAATAGGGTCGTCACCTTATCCGACATGTCCGAAAGGGCCGATTTTCCGGAGGGAACATAGAGCACCAAAACAGCAATAAAGACCTGTAAGGCGAAGCAGGACAAAACAATACGAGGGTTAATACCGCGCCGATTTGTCGAGAAAACAAAAGCGACCAAAAGGATAAGCGCGACGCCAATAAGACCAAAAGCAGGATGATGCATAATAAGAGCTCGTCTTTAACGGTTCACGCAGCGATATTTTGTCCTAACGACCATCGGTCTAAAAGGCCAGACGCATTTGATCCGAAGTGGCTTCGAAATCAAAACCCGGCAAAATAGCGACAAGTCGGTCTATCAACCCGGTCAAATCATTCACATATTCATTTTGATAGATTACTTCATCGGCGTAGGCAGCTGACGGTGCGACGAAACTTTGATGCGCCGGCTCGACGTCTTCGTGAAATTGTTTGTGAACGAAATCCTCTGTGCGGCCACGTTCGGCCACATCTCGTGACAGTCGCCTCGCATAGCGTTCTTCATAAGCACATTTCATATAGAGACTATGATCCAAAAGAGGTCGAACTTCGGCCGCATTCAGAATAAGCATCCCCTCCACAATAATATAGCGTTTTGGCTCAAGCGGTTCCGTAGGGAGGCGCCGCTGATGGGTTACAAAGTCATAGTTGGGAAGCGCCGCCGCCTCTCCGTTTTTAAGTGCGGCGATGTCTGCGGCAAGTTGCTCGAAATCCAGAGCTTCAGGAACGTCAAAATTCGGAATGTCCTTTTTACGGGATTGGCGCTCACGAATATCAAAATAGTAATCGTCCTGACGTATGGCCATGCAGGAGTCTACACCAAGTCTATGTTGTAAGTGACGAGCCAAAGTCGTTTTGCCGGAACAGCTTCCGCCCGCAATACCGATCACAAATGACATGATGGCGACGCCCCCCCAATACGCTAACATTGGCTCCGTGCCTAAAACGAATCTGAAAGGGTTACCAGTGCTAATTCTGACCGAAACCAGAGGAACCAAATCAAAAAATCTCACAAAAATGTGACTTTTAAGACACAGTCGAGAACATTCCTTAACAGAATGACAGTTTCAACCCGCTTATCCACACAAATCTTACAGCTCTGTCATAAAAGTTACAAAACCCGCTATTATGGGGCTGCCAACTTTCAACCGGAAACAACACAAAGTTCAACCATGAAAAATTCAGTCTCATCACTCGGCTTCCACGCCGTTTTATCAACTTCAGTCCTCGCCCTCACAATGGGCTTGGCAACATCAGCAACAGCTCAGGTCACGACCTCATCTATGCGCGGTCAAGTCTTTGACTCTAATGGACAAGCCATCTCAGGTGCAACCGTTACTGTTTTGCACACACCGTCAGGCACACGCTCTTCAGCCTTCACAAATGAGAATGGTGTATTCTCAGCGCGTAACTTACGCGTTGGTGGACCCTACACAGTTACAGTCGTCAGTTCAGGCTATCAAACAAAAGCCATTACCGACATCTCACTCGGCCTGGATGAAACATTCTCTCTCGACGTTCTTCTAGATGGTGGGTCAGGTGTTGACGAAGTCATTGCAACCGGCACTATCTCCACACAGAGTTATCTCGACACAGGCCTTTCTTCCAATTTTAATTTGGCAGAATTGAACCGCCTCCCTTCAATTGATCGCGACATTACGGATGCCGCTCAATTAGACCCATTCGCAAATGTTAATCTCCAAACTGGTGGCGCAAAAGAATTGACAATTGGCGGTGCTAATAACCGCTTCAACTCTTTGACTGTCGATGGCGTGGCCTTGAATGACCGTTTTGGTCTGAATGCTAATGGTTACCCAACTCAACGTTCTCCAATCCCGTTCGACGCCATTGAGTCTTTAGCGATTGAAACAGCGCCTTACGATACAGAATTTAATGGATTTACGGGCGGTACAATCAACGCCGTAACTAAATCAGGCACAAACGAACTTCACGGTTCAGCCGGATATTTCTATTCTAGCGATAAAATCGCACGCAATGACGACTTCAAAGAAGAAAGCTATGCTTTCACACTTGGTGGTCCAGTCATCAAAGACAAACTGTTCCTTTTTGGCGCGTATGAGAAATTTGAAGAAGCAGCTGCTTTGGTTGACGGTCCTCAAGGGTCTGGCGCTCTGAACGAACTTGATGTTACTCAGACAGAAGTCGATACTGTTAATGAAATCCTGTCTCGTGTTTACGGATTTGAAGGCGGCGGTTTCGACGTCGATCCTGTTACAGAAGAAAAATATCTGATTTCTGCTGACTGGAACATTACTGACGACCATCGCGCAAAATTTACTTATTTGCATAATACCGGCTCAACAATTCGTCAGCAGGACGGTAATTCCTTCTTGGAAGACCGTGGCGTTGACATTTTGGGTCTGTCATCCACATGGTATAATCGGACAGAAGAGGTTGATACTTATATCGGCCACATCTTCTCTGACTGGACACCGAACTTCTCTACTGAGTTCAAGGTCGCTTATACAAAACAAGCCACTGGCCAAGATTCTTTAGGCGGCGCAGAGGTTCCTCTTTTCACAATTCGGATGCCTTCCGGTGCAAACCTCTCAACCGGCCCGGACACTTTCCGTCACGGTAACGAATTGGATCAAGAGTTTTTCCAAATCAAAGCTAAAGCAGAATATGTAACGGGCAACCACACATTCAAGGTCGGCTTTGAGCGTGAAGATGTTGACGTAGACAACCTTTTCGCACCGAGTTCAGAAGGTCAGTACTTCTTCAATTCAATTGCTGATTTAGAGAATGCAGAAGCCGCTGAACTACTTTACGAGAATGCAATTACAAATGATGAAAATGATCGTCGTGCGATTTGGGGTTACACGCTCACTTCACTCTATGCCCAAGACACATGGGACATTCGTGATGATCTAACATTGCAGTTTGGCCTTCGTTATGACCGTTATGGCTCATCTGGCACAATTCGTGAGAACCAAAACTTCTTGAACCGTTATGGTTATTCCAACACCACCGATATTGATGGCTTAGACGTCATTATGCCACGTTTCTCATTTAACTGGGATGCTACGGATAACCTTCGTATACGTGGTGGTTTGGGACGTTTTTCAGGTGGTTCTCCATCTGTTTGGATTTCAAATGCTTACTCTAATGACGGCGTTACCAACGAGTCAGTCTTCTCCAATGCGGCTCCGATTGCTGTTCCAACATCTCCGGACGCTACAACTGGGAACTACATTCCTCAGAACATTTTGGACGAATTGGCGAACCAAAATCCTGATGGTCCTGTCGCTGCTTTGAATCCGAACTTCAACATTCCTTCAACTGTCAAAGCAAATCTTGGCTTTGCTTTTGATGCTGATTTGAGCTTCTTACAACTTGGTGAAGATTGGACATTGAGTGCCGATGTTCTCTATAACAAATATGAGAACGCACCAT
Source organism: uncultured Algimonas sp. (assembly GCA_964511495.1). Lineage (GTDB taxonomy): Bacteria > Pseudomonadota > Alphaproteobacteria > Caulobacterales > Maricaulaceae > Litorimonas. The sequence continues at coordinate 121,178 of CAZEFT010000005.1, forward strand.
TCTGGTATGATGAATCTTGCGTCCAGAACTCTTTTGATGCGCCTGAAGGTGGTCGTAATGCCTATATTTGTGGCTTTAACGGCGCTCCTGAAGCCACTATTGTTGCAAGTGTTGATGAGGGTGAAAGCACACTCTTCGCTGTCTCTGCTGACAAATCATGGGAAACTGGGTTTGGTGATTTTGACTTCTTCACAAGCTATACTTACGCAGATGTAAGCGATATTGGACAAGGCACATCCTCAACAGCAACCTCAAACTACTCTGACACAGCGCGTTTGGACTACAACCTACCCAATGCTGGAACGTCTAACTTTGAGACAAGACACTCATTCAAGTTGCGTTTCTCTTGGGAGAAAGACTTAATCGAAGATCACAGCACTCGCTTCTCACTCTTCGGAACACGTCGTTCTGGTCAGCCATATTCTTACACCTTTAACACCGATGGTCGTAATGATGTGTTCGGCATTCGTGAAAACCGCGCAGATGATGCCGGTGCGCTTCTATACGTACCAACAGGTATCAATGACCCGCTCTTTTCTTCTGCTTCATTCGGTGGCGATGTTGGTCAACAACAAGCCTTTATCGACTACATTCAGAGTTCTGAGTTAGCCCGTTTCCAAGGTGATGTTGCAGCCCGAAACGCATTCCGCTCACGTTGGTCAACAATTGTTGACGCGAAAATTGAGCAAGAGATTCCGGGAATCATGGAAGGCCACAAAGCGTCGGCTTTCTTCGCAATCAGAAACCTCGGAAACCTTATTGATAAAGATTGGGGTGTCGTTGAGCGTGTTCGTTACGAGTATGAACAGCAAACAGTCAGCGCCAGCATTCAAAATGGTCAATACGTATTCGATGATTTGGATACGACACTAAACCTTGAGACACTTGCTGCGTCACAGTGGCGTGCTCAAGTTGGTATCAGATACGAATTCTAATTTTGGATTTATTCTGAAATTGCTTTATAGCGGAGGGCCTCGGTCCTCCGTTTTTGTTTCCGGACAGGAAACTATCAGCCACCCCCAATAGGAGTCTTTCATGATAAAATCCCGCCGCGAAATTTTGACAGGTCTTGGTGCTCTCTCATTGGCCGGTTGCGCCAGTACAGGCGGCCCGAAAACCTTACAACTTGGGCAATCGAAATTTATTTTGGGGGATTTATTCAAGCTTGGCGTCGCCTCCGGCGACCCTGTCTCCGATGGCTTTGTTATCTGGACACGATTAGCGCCCAACCCCCTCGCCCCGGATGGCGGTATTTCCGACCCAACGCCTGTCACATGGCAAGTTTCCGAAGATGAAAACTTCTCTCGCGTCTTAAAATCCGGAGAAGTCACAGCCACTGCCGATTGGGCCCATAGTGTTCATGTCGAGGTACAAGGCTTGCAACCGCTTCGTCCTTATTACTACCGTTTTATTGCCAATGGCTTGAACAGCCCTACAGGCCGGGCGAAAACAGCACCTATCTTGGGCTCCGCTGTCGACAAATTACGCTTCGGTATCGCGTCCTGCCAACATTATGAGCAAGGTTTTTTCAATGCCTATCACGACATGGTGGCCAATGATCCTGACCTCATTCTTCATATGGGCGACTATATTTATGAAGCCTCTTGGGGCCCGCAAGTGCGCCGCCAAACAGCAACAGATGCCATGACACTGGCAGATTATCGTCAAATTCATGCCCAATATAAAACCGATAAAGGTCTTCAAGCCGCTCATGCACATGCGCCTTGGTTGATGATTTGGGACGATCATGAATTCGTCAATGATTATGCCGGCTTCCACGATGAAAATTATATGCCCGAAGCGCAGGTCCGAGCCCGACGTCGCGCCGCTTATAAAGCCTATTATGAACATATGCCTGTACGCCTGCGCAGTAAGCCACGCGGCGATCATATGCGGCTCTATGATTACTTCCACTATGGAAGCTTGATGACAATGGCACTGACCGACGGTCGTCAATATCGGGACGATCAAGCCTGTCAAACTCCTGACGATGGTGGCGGACGCCCAGTTCCACGCGCCACTTGTCCGCAATTTGACGATCCGAACCGGTCTATGTTCGGCAAAGAACAAGAGCGCTGGCTCATGCCGTCATTTGCACGCTCCCGCGCAACATGGGAGGTCTTGGCACAGCCCACACTCTTCTCTCGTCTTTTCCAAAATGACAGAGACGGCAATGCCGCCGCATGGAACGATGGATGGGACGGTTATACCGCAACACGTGATATGATTTTGAATGCCGTTCAGCAACGACGCCCCAAAAACTTTATTTCACTCGGCGGAGACATGCACTCTTGGTGGCAAGCTGACCTGAAAGCGGATTATAATGACCCGAACTCACAAACGCTGGGTACTGAATTTGTAACAACGTCCATTACAGCCCACAGCTATAATTATAGACGGTTCCAGCGAATGTTGGATGATAATCCGCACATTCATTTCGTGGATGACCGGAAACGCGGTTATTCGCTCGTCGATGTAACCCCTGAGCGCTGGGTAGTTCAGATGAAAGAAATGGCGACCATCTACGAACCCAAAGCCCCGGCGGTGACGGCAAAAAAATACGTTGTGGAAAGCGGTCAGGCGAAAGCGATGGAAGCCTAGCCTATTCACAAGAAAAGAATCTGTTGACTTGCGAAAGCCAAATCGTTTAGGACACAGAAATTTTATCCGTCATCCGGGCGGATAAACTGGACCGTAGGAAAGGAAAAACTATTTTTAATCAATTTGGCAATAAGCCCCAATTTTTCGACAGCCTTGCCGTGTGCGACGATGTTGATACCGTTATCCATGCTCTTAAAGAGCATTACCAAGACGCCATAGAATTCTTAAATAAGGCTTTTGCAGCCTTCGCGGAAACTGGCGAAAGACCTCATTCTGAAAATGTAACCTATCCGTATTTGCTCCTGCATTTACGAGAAAAAAAGGCGGATGGTATCAAACCATCAGGCTTTGTGAGCATTCGTGGCCCGGGATGGTATGGCACATCCATTACACATCCAGACATATTCAAAGATTACCTAGAGGATCAACTCGGATTGATAGAACGAGGTTATGAAGTTGATTATTATGTCGGGCCAAGCGACGAAATCATTCCGGTCGCCTTTGCGATTGACCCCTCTACTTTCGAAATGAAAGATGGAAGCGCCAAAAGAATTGGTGACTATTTCGCCCTCCCTGATCTCAAACGAATCCATGACAATTTAGCAGACGGAGCGATAGAGCAATCTGAGGAAGAACCTCTCCCTCTAAGCCTTTTCCCCGCACTGCGAACGGATTATTCCCTGCAAAGACTGCGTCATTACACGGGCACATCACCCGCACATTTTCAAAAATTCGTCGTTTTTACGAACTATCAGCGCTATGTCGATGAGTTTATTGAACACGCTAAGAATGTAATTGGTGATGGGGTTCACACAGGATTTTCAAGTCCCGGTGTAGGTCTCATTACATCGGCAGAGGATTACAATCCGCCCGTAGATTATAAACTCCCTCAAATGCCAGCCTATCACCTCATGTGTGATAATAATGAAGGTGTGACCCTGATAAATATCGGTGTTGGCCCTTCCAACGCTAAAACGATCACAGATCATGTCGCTGTGCTTCGCTCACATTGTTGGTTGATGTTGGGTCATTGTGGCGGCCTCCGCAACACGCAAACACTGGGAGACTTTGTTCTGGCCCATGCCTATTTACGCGACGATCAGATTTTGGACGAAATGCTGCCGCCAACCATTCCTCTTCCAACCATCGCCGAGGTACAAATCGCTCTCACGGATGCTATCTCTAATGTGATGAAGCTCAGCGGGACGGAGATGAAACAACATGTCCGAACGGGAACGGTTGTGACGACAGATGACCGAAATTGGGAGATGCGTTACGCCAGTTTGAGGACGCGATTGAACCAGTCCCGCGCCATTGCGATTGACATGGAAAGCGCCACAATCGCCGCCAATGGCTATCGTTATCGTGTGCCTTACGGCACCCTACTCTGCGTATCGGACAGGCCGTTACATGGCGAAATTAAGCTCCCTGGCAGTGCCGAAGCTTTTTATCGCAGTCGTGTCGCCCAGCATTTGAACATTGGTTTGGAAGCCATGTCGATTATGAAAGATGCTGCGCAATCGGGCACGCTCCACTCTCGAAAGCTCCGCAGTCTAGACGATCCAGTCTTTCGATAGGCCACTATTGATAAATTATTGAGTGATCCGTAGCCATAAAAGTGGGCTGCGGATCGGCATGTTACGGCGAATTTCATAGATTTCCGGATCGGGCTCAAATTGCTGAGCCATGTTGAAATAGTCGCAATTATCAAAACTCTGCGCAGCGAATAAGAGAAACGCCCTTCTTTGATTGGGCACATCATTATATTGCACATCGTCCGAAAAGGGCCAGTCGGAACGATCTCTCATATAGGGTATGATGAAATCTGCCCCTAAACGCATCGAATGATTATTATCTGTTCGGTATAACCATAAGTTATCACCGCCATCAGACAAAAGTTGAGCGATCCCTGCCATTAAATCATAGACAAACACCGAATAGCCATAGGGTTTCGTTCGCGCGGTCTCTTTCGGAAAAGACCCGTCATCCGCCATCATGTCCGGCAAATACCAAGTCTTGAACATCTCTCTGACTTTTTCCTTCAAAGTCTCATTTTCGGTCAAAGTTGCAAAAGCGGCGATCTGCATTGACCACGCTATACTGTGATTATTGGGATGAAGGCTTTCTTTTACACCCATCGGGTGCGTGTTCATCCATTGGGCATAGTCGGAAAACCAGTCTTCAATAGCCCTCACCTCTTCGTCCTCCATATGTCCCGCTTTGATAAGAAAATTTGCGGTCACGGCGACATCAACGAGGTGCATCGTATCTATGATTCCAATCGACCGTCCTGTGTGACGCCCCTTTATGGCTTGAGCATAAAAAAGACTCGGGTTCATACGAGTGTCAGGCGTGATGAACCAAGCACGAAAATGCGCCATTGCAGCGTCCGCATAACGGCTCTCTTCCGTCATCATATAGGCCGTTGTTAGGGTGCCTACATAATCTGAGAGGTTCATCATAGATAAACGATGCGCGATAAAATTTTCAGGGTTACTCTCCCCATCACGCCGCTCATACGGGGCTTCCGGTTTACCCGGAACAGGCCACCAATAATCCCCTTCGGAGAAAAAATCATGAGGCCCACCGGCACTGCGAGTGGCACGGTCTGCGGTTACAGTTCTGACCTCTGCGGACAGAAATTTATCAGCGCGGGTGATAACTCGCTCACGTTCAAACATGACCATATCTTCGAATGAGCAGGAAACCACCTGTTTTTTCTCAACAGAATTACCACCGGCAATTTGCGAGCCCGAAAAGTTGCAAGCCGAGAGAAGAAGCGAGAAAACGCAAAAAACCGTATGGCAGATATGCCCGCTCTTCAGCACTATTTTCCGCGACGTTGATCTAATTGATAGTCATAAAGGGAGGGAATAAACGGTTTTTGATTTAACTGCTCAATATGTGGGTCAGGTGCATATTCGATAAGAAATTCCCGATTCCCGTGGACGCCCAAAATACGCGCTTGAACACCATCTTTCGGGCCTGTCAACGTTATCGACCCTTTATCTCCGCCCGTAACGGCCACTTCAATATTATAGAATGTACTAAATCGACCATGTGAGGGTTTCCAATAGCCGGCCCCACCACCGTCAAAAAGTTTTACGCGCGATTGGTCTGGTTCTAATTGCAAATGGACTTTAATATTATCAAACAAGTTCTGATGATTGGCACCCGAGTGTTGATCCAATAGAGGGGCCTTGAGAACTTCACTATCTTTGTAAACGCTCTTCACGGCATAGGTGTTAAAAGAGAGCGGGTGCTGGGCTTCATTCTCTACACGAATATTATCCGCTAAGACGTTGTAAACACTACCCATATGGACAGTATAATGCGCGCGATGCGGGCCTTTAGTTGTAATATTTTGAAGGGTAAGATTTGCATTGTCATCGTTTAATATGCCGCTATCGGCATTTATAATTGTGACATTCCGCACAAAACTGTCGAACAAACCCGTCAAATACATGGCATTATAGCCATCCTCCACATGATGCGCGATGGGCACACCATTCGGGAATTCTATATTCAAGTCTGAAATAGAGACGTTTTCCAAGTGATCCCATGGAACAAAGGCTGGCTCCCAATCGGGATTGGCGTCTAATAAAAGAGGGTCTGACAACGTCACTAAATTGCCGTCTATCGCTTCAATCCGCGTCATTTGAGAGACAAGCGCTCGGCGTGGATAATTCCAATGGTGACTGCCAAGCGTTTTAAATTTAGTCCGGTCCCCATACATTTCTGTCAAGATTGACCCATTTTCGCCCTGCCTATTATACCATTCAATCTTAAGGACTTGCCCGACCTGCAGAAGGCCCGCATTTTCAGCAGTTACGGTCAAATCACCTCGCTGCCCAGATGTGACGGCCGTCAAAGGCTCGGGAAAATCATCATATTTTTCGAGATAGGCTTTCCCACGTGCGCCCGGTGTTTGCGTCCAAATATACCCACCACTCCAAGCATAGAGAGAGAACGGCAAATCAATATTATTATCTTTTTCCCTTTGGCGCTTATCGAAGGCGACAAGATATTCAGCCAGTTCATTCATAGCTTCGGGTGTCGGCAAGAATTTCATAGGGCGGGGGTAATAAAGCGTTGTCGCCTCTCCTTCCCCTTGAAGCGCAAAATCACTTCGCTCGATGTAAATGATGTCGGATAGGATAAAACGTCCGGCAGGAAACTTTAAAATCACAGGGCCATTATGAGCATTTGCGGCCTCTAATGCTTTCAATGTAGCTTGACTGTCATCTTTTCCGTCATTCGCAACAGCTCCATAATCTGTTACATTAAATATCTTACCACTGACTTTAGGCAATGGAGCATTGCCGTTCTTATAACCCGCATATGAAAAATCAGGAATGTAAAGTCCATTACCTTTCACAATATCCGGCATATCTGAAGTTTCGGACGGCACATAAATCTGAAGGTCATTCTGATGAGACTCTGATAAATCATCAGCATCCGAATTGCCGTCGGCACAGGCTGTCATTGAAAGCAATGCGATTAGCGCGACAAAAGCTTTGAAGGCTTTCATGCTTAACGCTCCGTGCCCGGAACCTTGATGTAATATCCGCGGTAATCTTGGGTTTGAATATTTACGACAGACTTAGTCTTCCCCGGATAAAGTATGATCGAAGATGTCCCATTCGCGAATTCTCGCGTCTGACTTCCTGTCGGAGTTCCTTGGTTCATGAGGAAGGACCCTCCCCCATCAACAGTGAAATACCCCCGATCTTGCATATCCACAACGCGCAGCCCATTTTTATCCTGAGCTTCCGCAAAAATCGTATAAGACCCGTCCCTATTCCTATTTGCGGTCAGAACAATGTCCTTCATTTTGCCGTGTTTTTCCGTCACATATGTCAAATCATAAGCGTGTTCTGCTGTAACCTGACCATCTTGATCAAAACCTTTCACAGCCAAATTATTACTGCCTTCGGAAAAATTGACGTCCCAAGTCAGACCCGAAGCAGGATATTGCGTAATATCCCGCGTCTTTTTGCCTAAGGCCTCACCATTCAGAGATAACTCGGCACTTTCAGTGTTACAGAAAACAGATATAGTTTTTGTTTCGCCTTTTTTACCGACACGGTAGTTCCAATTCGGACTTTCAATCCAACACACAGGATCTTTCTTCCAGTAACTGGCAAAGACGTGGTAAACATCCTTTTGAACGCCATCACGTTGGACGAGTCCTTTCATATTCACAAAAGGCAAAGGATTTTCTGGTCGGATTGGTGTTCCAAAATCTTTAAATGCCCATTGCGCACTCCCCGCAAAATCCGGATCGGTCTCTGAAATTCGCAGATACCAATCAAACAGATCAATCATATAGGACGTGTCCCAGACTTTTGATTTGGCCACAGAGGTCACGCCGGTTTGATTAACGGCTTCAGCAACAGAACCCAGATTTTCAGGGTCTGATGTTCCATATCGGCTAAAAGGCTTGTCTAGAAAACGCCCTACATGTGATGAACCGCCATATTCCATATGAAGTAGATATGGATGCTCCGCACGCGCCGCTTCAATCGCCTCTTCATATTGAACATAACCACCACCATACCATCCGGCCCAAATCGAGGGTGAGTAAACATCAACAATGTCGGCCCCTTCTGGAAACTTTCGGATGGTTGTTAATCGACCCGGGTCCATCTCTTTCGCCATATCGTGTAAGAGTTGGAGCTCCTCCGCAACACGGGCTTTATCACCGCCGCCCTCGACGTCAGGCAACCAATACATCTCATTACCCAGTGACCAGAGGAAGACGCTAGCGCGGTTATAATTCTGGGCAATCATTGATCTGGTCATCTCTTGCGTATTTTTTCGCCACTCCTCGCCGCCGACACCACCACGATTCCACGGCACTTCATCATAAAGAATAATACCAAGCTTATCCGCTGTATCGTAAATGACCGGATCATGAGAATAGTGACCCAAGCGAACAAAATTTGCGCCCAAGTCTTTAATGGCTGTCAGATCAGCAATACGCTGCTCATCCGTCATGGCAGATCCCATTCCGGCGTGCCCCTCATGGAGGTGAGTGCCCCGCAGTAAAAAGCGTTCTCCATTCAGATAAAACGGACCATTCGCTTTGAACTCAAACCAGCGTAAGCCGAAATTGTCTTCATAGCTATCAACGACCTGACCTTCAGCATCCTTCAATTCGGTGCGTAGCTTGTAAAGATTAGGGCTATCAGGATGCCAAAGAGCGGGATCATTGATTGTGAACTCTAAAGCTTCCGTTTCGAGTACGACTTCGCCGTCAGGGCCCGTTACAATCGTATTGTAGCTTTCAGGCTCCCAATCACCTATGCCATTAACAAATGGCTTAAGCGTGATAAAAGCTCTGTCCGCATTGACATCTGTATTCACTCTGACCTGTTCCAAGAAAGTCTCTGGACGCTTCTCGACCCAAACATCACGGGTCAAACCGCCATATTGGAAGAAGTCCGCTTTTTGCGACGGTACGATATTAAAATCGACACCATTATCGACCCGAACCAAAATGGCATTTTCACCGTCTTTCAATTGTTCTGTGATTTCAATGTCAAAACCTGTGTACCCGCCAATATGGTTACCCGCTTTATCACCATTGATATAGACAGACGCTTTCATTTGAGCGGCTTCAAAATGGAGGAAATATCGCTGTCCGGCTTCAATGTTCACATCTATTTGTTTTCGGTACCAAGACCCGTCACGCCGATATCCGGTAATGACGTCCGTCGTATCATCCGCGTTCCAAGTGTGCGGGAGATCAACCGCGGTCCACCCCCCACTTTTATTCGCCTCGGAAACATCCCAAACTGGATTTTCTAAATACTGCCAATTCTTTGAAATTTTCTGCCGATCAGACTTTATTGCGACTGATGTGAATTGCAGGTTTGTTTCCGATGAAACAGCTTCATCAGAACTTTGCGAAATGGGTTGGCACGCCGATAATACAAGACCACAACCAATGACTGTCGATGTCAGAAGAATACGCAAAGATTTCATAGGGCTATCTCTTTATGTTAAACGCATTATTTTGGTTTGAGTGAGTCTTACCAATTAAACATCGAACCATCTTCCAGACGGTTCACGGGCAAATAAGCCCGTTGATAAGGGTATTTCGCGGCCAATTCTTCATTGATATCAACACCGTGACCGGGCGTGTCGCCTGGATATAAATATCCGTCTTCAAAGTGATAAGCGTGTGGGAAAACTTCGTCTGTTTTCTCTGTGTGACGCATATATTCCTGAACACCGAAATTATAAATGGCCGTATCCAAGTGCAAAGCGGCCCCCATACAAACAGGCGATAAATCTGTGGCACCATGAGACCCCGAGCGGACGTGATGCATGGCAGCAAATTCAAAAATCTTTTTCAAATGAGAGATTCCGCCCGCATGAACCACTGTACTACGAATATAATCGATCAGGCCTTCCTCGATAAGCGTCTTGCAATCCCATATGGAGTTAAATACTTCTCCTACGGCCAATGGTGTGGTGGTATGTTGACGGATCATTCGAAACGCTTCCTGATTTTCAGCGGGAACCGTATCTTCCAGCCAAAACAGATTATAAGGCTCCAAAGATTTCCCGACCTTTGCCGCCTCTTGCGGCGTTAATCGGTGGTGGGCGTCATGCAAAAGGTGGACATCAAAACCAAACTTGTCACGCAGCGTGTCGAATAATTTCGGCACATGGTTGATATATTTAGAAGTTGACCAAACATTTTCCGTGGGAAGCTGACCGTCAGCAGGTTCATAATACATTTTGTCTTTTGAAACGCCATAAGTCGATGACAATCCGGGGATACCCGTCTGCGCTCGAATGGCTTTATATCCCATGTCCTTATACTTTGCGACTTCATCGACCGTTTCAGCAATATCGCCGCCATTGGCGTGACCATAGACCATCACAGCGTCGCGGGATTTCCCACCGAGGAGCTCATAAAGCGGCATATTGGCGGCCTTAGCCTTGATGTCCCATAATGCGGTATCAATCCCCGCAATAGCCGTCATTGTGACGGCACCTCGACGCCAATAACAGCCCCGGTAAAGATATTGCCAAATATCCTCGATACGCCCCGCTTCTTTGCCAATAAGGCAAGGAGCAATGTGGTCCTGTAAATAAGACACAACAGCTAATTCACGGCCATTCAGTGTGGCATCACCAATACCATATAAGCCCGCATCTGTTTCGATTTTTACCGTTACAAAATTTCGATCGGGACAGGTCACAATGACTTTAACATTTGTAATTTTCATGGAAATTGGTCCTTATGGTCTTTTACAAATTTGTTGCTTGAATATTTAACTGGGACAGAGCGGCAATGACGCCCAATTCTGAGATCGTTTTACAGAATTGTATAACGCAAGCCTTTACGTCTGGATTATTGGACAATTCCGGTGCGATGACCGTATCCAAAGCCAAGAAAGCGGCCGCATAATCAGCAGCGGATAAATCGCAAACTGGCAAGGAGTCGCTTATCGTATTCAAAAACCCATCTGTGGGCGGGTTATTTCTCGCTCTTCTTGTTTGATTGAACACAATCCATGCTGAGAGGACAAAACAGGCCCGTTTTGCTAGATGGCCTTGCCGAATATGCGCCATTATGACGGGTAAAATCCGCGCGGGGATTTTTTGCGATCCATCATGGGAGATTTGCTCCAGCAAGTGACGAATGTGAGGATTTTCAAATCGCGCGATGATTTGCGACCAATAGTGCTTGAGGCTCAAACCTTTCGGCGCCTCAATCGTCGGGATTGTTTCATGAACAATCATGGTATCAACGAAACGTCGTAAATGTGGCTCATTAATCGCGTCCTCAACACTCTCTAACCCTGCCAAAAGGCCGAGATAAGTTAGTGTCGAATGCGCTCCATTGAGAATACGCAATTTCGTCTTCTCAAACCCTGCCACATCGGACGTTATAATCGCTCCTGCTCCCGCCCAGTCTGGCCTGTCTTCGGGCAAATTATCTTCGATTACCCATTGTTTAAAGGCTTCTCTCTGCACGGGTACGGCATCGATGAGCCCTGTCTCCTCGGCAACAGTATTCTTAACCGCTTCATCTGTAGCGGGCGTAATGGAATCAACCATTGTGTTGGGAAATCTGACATTGGCCTTGATATAGTCTGCCAGTTCAGCATCCAGATCTTGGGCATATTCGATACAAACGGTTGCGAGTTTATGCCCGTTATCGGGAAGGTTATCACAACTGATAATTGTTAGAGGCAGTAAGTCTTTATTCTTGCGATCTCTAATGGCTAAAACCAAATACCCAATTGCTGAAACAGGCGTTTCAGGATTTAGCAGGTCCTGCTGTATGGCAGGGTTCATTTTATCCAAATGCCCATCAGCCGTTAACGCATAACCTTTTTCCGTAATTGTCATCGTGACAAATTTGGTTGATGCTGCGCTTAATCTCTCGAGGACTCGTGCAGGATCATCTCTGGCGCAAAGAGCTTCCTTCATTGCGCCAATCACACGATAACGGGGCGTTTTGTCTTTAATTGCCAGAGTGTAGAGACCGTGTTGCGCCGTCATGGCCTCGGCCGTGCCTCGGCTGTTGAGAGACACCCCGCAAATGCCCCAATCCCCACCACTTTTTGTAAGAGCGTCATCTGTGAAGACAGCTTGATGTGCGCGATGGAAGGCTCCTGGGCCAAAATGCACAATCCCGATTTTTATCGCCTCACGGTCATAACCGGGAAGTTCTATATCATCCCGTACTTGAGACAGAGTGTCGGTCTGTAGTTGAGGCCCCATTAGACGCTCTTTCGCTCAAGCGGTAATTTATAAGCGTCCAATGCCAAATTATATGTCAAATCGACAATAATGCGCTCTGCCTCTTCCATGGTGATTTTATGCTCACTCACCAGAGAGCTTAGAAAAACGCAATCCATCCGTCGTGCCACGTCATGGCGCGCCGGGATGGATAGAAAAGCTCGCGTATCATCGTTAAATCCCGCAGTATTATAAAAACCGGCAGTCTCAGTCACTTGGTCGCGAAAACGTATCATGCCTTGGGGGCTGTCATGGAACCACCAAGGCGGGCCAAGTTTTAAACAAGGATAATGTCCAGCCAATGTTGCCAATTCACGAGCATAATTACTCTCATCCAGTGTGAACAAGATCACTGTTAGATTGGGGTCATTGCCATATTTCGCCAGAAGCGGCTGCAAGGCTTCGGTGTAATTTACAGCAAGAGGAATATCCGCACCTTTATCTGGCCCGAACCTTTCAAACAAACCGGGGTTATGATTGCGGTAACTGCCAGGATGAATTTGTAAGACCATGCCGTCCTCGACACTCATACCCGCCATCTCTGTCAGCATTTGCCCTCTGAAGAGATCAGCCTCTTGAGCGCTCGCTTGGCCGGACAAACATTTCGTCAATAGTGCTTGGCAGGAAACGAGCGGTAGGTCGGCTGTTCGGGCTGAAGGATGACCATGATCCGTCGCTGTTGCGCGCCCTACCTCACGAAAATACTTCCGACGCTTCCGCAGAGCCTCTAAATATTCGTTCCAATTTTTTGTATCGCAATCGGTCAGGGTCGCCAACCTCGCTAGATTATCAGCAAATTCAGGCTTATCGGCATCAATCACATCATCGGGGCGAAATGTCGTAATTACACGATGCTCATATCCATTGCCAACCATAGCAGCGTGATGGGAGAGATCATCCAGAGCCCCCTCTGTCGTGGCAATCAAATCAATCGAAAAACGATCTAAAAGCGCTAAAGGCTTGTAAGCGTCTGTTTGCAGGGCTTCATCAATCGCATCATATATAGATTGCGCCGCATCTGAATTGAGCGGAAGCGGAGCACCAAAAATTTCTGATATGACATGATCAAACCAAATCTGGGACGGCGTGCCCGCAAATAGATAGTAATGATCGGCAAATATTTGCCAAATCTTTCGTGGATCCGTTTCGTAGTCTCCACCATCTTTGGGCTTAAGCCCCAAACTTTCCATAGAGACTCCCTGCGAGTAAAGCATACGCAAAACATAGTGATCAGGAATGATAAGTAGTTCTGACGGATTCTTGAAATTCTCATTCTCATTAAACCACCGAGGGTCAGTGTGGCCATGCGGGCTGATAATCGGAAACCCCTTCACCCGTTTGTAAAGGTGCCGACAAATATCGCGGCGGATAGGGTCCGACGGAAACAAACGATCGTCATGTAAGGATTGCATTAAACTCATTTATCCAGTTACGTGGTTTCATTGATTTATGACTCACACCAATAAATTGGACAAGCCAATAAATCAATTTTTTAATAAATTGGTCAGATTTATTTTATGATGTTAAGAGGCAGAACTCTTTTTGACAAAGGACACAAGAAAGACCAATTTGACTCACAAAGTGAAGGACAATTCAATTGAAAGCAAAGCGTCTTTATAAATCAGTGGCGGATGACCTCTTAAAGGTCATTGACTCCAGCAAGTATAGCGCGGGTGATCGTCTGCCTGCAGAGCGGGAACTCGCGGCGGAGTATAATGTAAGTCGCCCAACGATGCGTGAGGCTATGATTGCATTGGAAATTGCCGGGCGTGTCGAAGTCCGGAAAGGGTCTGGTGTCTATGTGATTGAAAAACAAAAGGAACCGACAACCTCCTTAGATCTTGATGTGGGTCCTTTTGAGTTGACCGAAGCGCGTATGCTTGTCGAAGGCGAAGCCGCCGGTTTGGCAGCCTCTATGATTACCGATGAAGAAATTCAGGAACTCGCTGATATTATTGAAAAAATGAAGCAGGAAAATGAGGACAGTATTGGCGAGGAAGTGGCTGACAAAGCCTTTCACATGCTCATTGCCCGTGCCACGCGAAACTCTGCGATTGAGTCGATTATCGAAGACTTGTGGAATCTAAGAGAGAAATCCGAACTGACGAAGCGCATGTATAAAACCGTGAGGCTGAAAGGGGTCAAACCCCGCATTGATGAGCATCAGGACATATATCTGGCCCTTCGCAGCCGAGAGCCGGCCGCGGCGAGAACTGCCATGCGTCTTCATTTATCCCGCGTCATCGACACGATGTTCCAGGCAACAGAAATCGAAGCGGTTGAAGAAGTTAAACGGCGCATGTCCAAAGATCGGGAACGCTACTCAAAACTGCTCAATACCGGTTAACCCCTCCGACGATTGAGTTAGTTCAAATCAAATCTCGTTAACGGGCCATCCACCCGCCATCTACGGTCAATATATGTCCGTTGACATAATCTGCAGCCGCTGAAGAAAGAAAGACAGCCGCCCCTGCGATGTCTTCGGCTTTGCCCCACCGCCCGGTAGGAATACGATCCAAAATAGCCGTGTTGCGTTTCTCATCAGCCCGTAAAGCTGCGGTATTATCTGTAGCAATATAACCTGGTGCAATCGCATTCACATTGACATTTGAAGACGCCCACTCATTCGCCAATGCTTTTGTCAGCTGTGCGACACCGCCCTTACTGGCTGCATAAGCCGGAACTGTGATTCCCCCCTGAAAACTCAGAAGAGACGCAATATTGACGATTTTTCCGCCTCCATTGTCAATCATGTGTCCTCCTACAGCGCGGCAAAACTGAAAAACGCCCGTAAGGTTGGTATCTATAACCGCCATCCAATCTTCGTCGGAATAATCACGGGCGGGGCTCCGCCGAATTGTGCCGGCATTATTGATTAGAATATCGATACGGGGTGAGAGGGCTATAGCTTCGTCAACCGCCGCCAAAATAGCCTCCGCAGAAGATTGGTCACACCCTATCGCATGCGCTTTACGGCCCAATCCATGGATGGCTTTGACGGTGTCTTTCGCATTATCGACCTTTGATGCAACGGCCAAAATATCCGCGCCTACCTCTGCAAGACCAATGGCGATAGCTTGCCCAATACCCCGACTTGCCCCTGTAATCAGGGCTGTTTTGCCAGATAAATCAAAAGGGGAATTTGTCATATGTTCACTCTGATAATCGTTTCGCGTTTTCGCCTTGCGACACAGTTTTACTAAAAAATATCAATTTACTGAATAAGCCCAACAGCACGCGGCAATCCCTCACTCAAGAAAGGCACAAATGTCACGAGCATTAACGCCACAATCAACGCCGCATAAAGCATTACCAATGGTCGTATCAGGCCTTGGATTGTTGTCCCTGCCACGGCGCATCCCACGAAAAGAACACTGCCAACCGGTGGCGTACATAATCCGATAGACAGGTTAAGCACCAACATAATACCGAAGTGAAGCGGCGACATACCAAGCTCAACCGCCACAGGTAAAAAGATAGGGGTAAAAATCAAAATTGCGGGCGTAATGTCCAGAAAAGCGCCCACAACCAGTAGAATGATGTTGATCAACAATAGGATAATAATCGGGTTTTCACTCACCATCAGCAAAGCATCGCTAATCGCCTGTGGAATATTCTCATACGCCAACACCCATGCCATGCCTGTGGAGACGCCAATCAGTAATAACACCATGGCTGTTGTCTCAATCGATTTGAGCAAGATTTGCGGCAAGTCTTTGATTTTGATTTCACGGTAGAATAGCGACAACACCAAAGCATAAAGCACAGCAATAGCACTCGCTTCAGTGGCCGTAAAAACACCAGCGATAATACCGCCAACCACAACTAAGATCATTAAGATACTAGGTCCGGCTTCTACAAATTTTCTGAGCGCAGCTCGCAGTGGAATACGGGCAGAACGCGGATAGCCTTCCTTTTTTGCGTAGCCTGCAGCAACAATCATCAAGGCCAGCCCGGCTAAAATGCCCGGTAAATACCCCGCCATGAACAAGGCAGCGATTGAAACACTACCGGCAGCAACGGCGTAGATAATCAAGACGTTACTTGGCGGGATAAGGAGACCCAAAATTGAGCCTGTCACCGTCACGGCTGTGCTGAAGTTTTTATCATACCCCTCTTTTTCCATTGTCGGCACCATGAACGTCCCGATGGCGGAGGTAGCGGCGACGGCAGAGCCCGAAATTGAACCAAACAACATGCATGAAAGCGTGTTCACGAGAGCTAAGCCCCCGGGCAAAGTTCCAACCAGAGCTTTGGCGGCCTCAATCAGCCGTTTCGCAATGCCGCCCTGCCCCATCAGATAGCCTGAAATAACAAAAAACGGGATTGCTAAAAGGGTAAAGCTATCCAAACCTCCCGCCAGTCTCTGCGCCATCGTCACCGCAGCCGGATCAAATGACATGCTGAGCATTAAAGTTGAAAGAGAGGCCAGAGCGATGCTGACCGCAATAGGCACTCCCATCATGACAAGAAGGAAGAACAATCCTAATAAAACCAATATTGACAGTAACATTATGGTTCTCCCCCTGTGCTGATAACCGCTTCAGGGTCGACTACCTCACTCGGTTTATGAATTTCACCGTTTAGAACGACATCGAGAATATAATGAATGGCATAAACTGACATCAGTACGCCGCTAATCGGAATGATAGAATAGACATAAGCCATTTTAACACCCAGCGCCGCAGAGGTCTGATTGAGCTCATAGGTCAAAGACACTAATCGCCATCCCCCATAAATGAGAATGATGACAGCAAAGATTAAGCACGAAATAAGTGCCACTAATTCAGCACCAAGTCGCATTTTGCCTTTGAGCGGCGTCACCAGAATATCAATACCCACATGCATTCGGTTTCGGAATGTGTAAACCGAGCCTAGAAGACCAAGCCAAATCAGTTGGAACCGCGCAATCTCTTCCGTGAGAGAACTTGGTGCACGAAACACGTAACGCGAGACAACCTGCCACGTCACAACAATCACCATGGAAATTGCCAAGGCCACTAAAAGCCAACGTAAGGCGACATCAAGAGGTTTAATCAAAGCTTTCATAAGCCCGCCTCCAACGCTTCTACCTGTTGGATAATAGGGCCTAACTCTGTTTTGTTAAATGCGGCTTTCATATCAGCCACGGCATCACGGAACGGTTGCTTATCGGGGTAAATGACTTGCGCACCGCCTTTTTGAACGGCGTCTATCGCCTCGGTTGACGCGACGGACCAGAGCTCTCTTTGTTTCGTCACAGATTCATTGACCGCTTGACGCAACCAGTTTCCTTGTTGCTCCGTCAAACCATCATAAACGCGTCGCGACATGACCAAGATATCCGGAACAGAGGTGTGTTCATCCAGTGAGTAATATTTCGCAGCCTCAAAATGCTTGGATAAATAATAGGAAGGTGGGTTATTTTCTGCGCCATCAACAATGCCCTGTTGTAGAGCGGTATAAATTTCTCCCCACGAAATAGGAGTGGCCGCACCGCCCAAAGCTTCGACCATTTCAATAGATGTCCGGCTCGGCAAAACCCGAACCTTTTTACCTACCAAGTCATCTGGACTATTAACGGGACCGTCTGTCATATAGAAGCTGCGGCTGCCCGCATCATAATAGCATAAGCCTTGCAAACGCACATCGCGAAGCGTGTTTAACAAGGATTGTCCGGTTTCAGAATTCAGCACACGCCAGAAATGATCACTGTCTTGAAAGAGATAAGGTATGGAGAAGAGCTTCATCTTGGACGAGAACCCTTCCATGGATATGGAAGATACCTTCGTCATGGAAACGGAACCAATTTGCAACAATTCAATAAGCTGGCGTTCATTACCCAATTGCCCACTCGGATAAATATCGACGGTCATTTCACCGCTCGAAAGCTCTGTCAGGCGCTGCCCCATGAAAACCATGGCCTTGTGAACGGGATGATCCGCATTGAGAGTATGAGCCAATTTCAGAGCCGTACCGGAAATATTATTCGACGTGCACCCTCCAAGCGAAACGCCCGTGGCCCCTGCAAGCAGTCCTCCGCCCAATAAGCGATTATAATCCCTTCGGGTAAAGTGTGGGCTCATCGCGCGACCTCTGTAAACAGGCCCTTTTCTGCCAATGTCAACACTTCCATACCGGCCAAAAGAAAAGCCCCGCTCCCATAAAATTGGGTCTCATTAGCGGCCACTTTATCAGGCGCATATCCCACCTGTTGCACCCAACCAATCATGCCTTCGTCATTGACCGCTTCGTTTAAGGCTTTCCAACCCGATTTAATAGAGGGTAAATACGTGTCCGCATCTAAATAACCTTGCGCCACGCCCCAACTTAAACCGGCGACGAAAAAGGCCGTGCCACTGGATTCCGCCACGGGATAGAGTTCGCCTGCATCTAAAGAAACCGGCCAATAGCCATTTTCCGCTTGGAGGGTGATGAGCTTGGCAGCCATCTTTTTATAAAGATCAAGATAACGAGCATAAGATGGGTGATCCTTTGGCAAGGCGTCCATTATATCAGTCAACCCGGCGAACACCCAACCATTCCCGCGACTCCAATATATTTTCTTCCCGTTTTCTTCTCTACGTTCAAAGAACCGACTGTCGCGCAAAAACAAATCGGCCTCTTCATCAAACAGGTAATCGGTCGTGATCCAGAACTCTTTATCCGAGAATTCGAAATATTTCGGTTCTCCTGTCACGGCACTCATTTGCGTCCAAACGGGTGGAGACATGAAAAGTGCATCAGCCCAACACCATCTTTTCAAACACTCTTTATAATAACCCTTCTCCGTTCCCTTAGGTTCAAAATCCAACGACACAGTTGAAGGATTGGCCAAAACAGCGTCAAAGACTTCCCGCGTCGGCTTAATCATCGCTTCATCGCCATAGTGATCATAAAGGACAAAATAATATTGTCCGACCACATGGTCGTCTGCATGGTAGATTCTATCTTCGAGACGAAAACCTTCATTCGCCGCGAAGTTCTTCAGATAATCAAAATACGCTACATAATCAGTTTTAACAGCCCAGTCTGCGAGACCTTTCAAAAAAGTCCCTTGTATCCAACCGCGTTTTTCGCGACTGCGGTCTTGGAAGCTTGGGATGAAAGCCTCAAAATCTTCCATATGAGCTAATTGCCAATCCGCAACACCATTGGTGACCTTTTCAATCGACGAAATAGTGAAAATTTCATTTTGACTGATCGACGATGCGCCGGAAGCACCGTCTATTCCATCTGTGCCTTTAACCGAAACACAGGACGCCACGCCAAGTGCGAAGGCTCCGGAGATAAATCCCATTGTTATGAGGCGCTGCCACGTCATCTTTTTCCCCGTTCTTTTTAATTGGTCATATACAAGTGACATTCTGAAGCATATTGGTCAAACAGATTTTATTGCATGCCCTTTATTTTTTAGATATGACCTCTCTATGTTCACAAAAACCCCTGCCCAACGATCCGCTTTTTACCTTGGCCTTCTCACAGTAACGGGCTTGTCGCTAATTGGCTGCGCTGAGACAAACGTTTCCGCGATTGACCGCGCTTCAGCAGATATTGGAGATTTAACGAATGACGGCGTCTCCATAGATTATTTTAAGACGCCCGAAGGATATAAACGCGGCGACAAACTCATTGCCTATGAAGGTCCCGGCTGGGAATCTGATAAAACAGCCTTTCGTCTTTATTTGGACGGACGGAACGCTTTAGACATTTTCGGAAAGAAAACGCCCGACATGGTTTTAGAGACTGTCGGCCGCGGTGATGATTACCACGCTATGGCCGGTTGGGGTATGGATATTTTAAAAGTCGGCAATTCATTAGGCGCCGGTGGGTTTGGTGTTTTTGAAAATGGCGAAGTACGTCAAATTGGTAGCGCTCAAAGCTACTCTGCCTCTATTTTAAAAGACACAGAGAATGAAGCGGCCGTCAAAGTCGTGCATTCAAAGTCTGAATCCTGCCAAGATGACGTTACAGCAACCTATTCTATATTGGGTGGAAGCCGCATCAGTGGGATCAATATTGAAGGCGATTGCGCCCTCCCCTTTGCGGCAGGCTTAATCATTCACCCGGAGACAAGCAGCTACCAATCCTCCGGCAATGAAGGCTGGCAATATAAAGCACGATATGGCGAACAAAGCCTCGTGCCTGATAATTTGGGATTGGCGCTCTTTTACAAGGCGGATCAAGTTTCGATGACAGGAACAGATTCGGATGACGATTATATTGTCTTCAAACCCGGCCAATCCCCCCAATATTATACAGCCGCTGTCTGGGAACAAGAACAAGGCGGTGTTACAGATGCACGAGCCTTTCAAGACTGGCTCGAATCTATACAAAAAGAATTAAACCAGAAATAAATACTAACTTTTCGCAAAAACCCATTTGCCCCCCATCTTCTAAACTTTAAAGAGGCTCCCATGGAAATCCGCTACTCTGCTGATATCGTCCGCTATAAAACAATGACCAATTCAGAATTGCGGGACACATTTGTTGTCAGCACACTCTGGACACCGGATGAAGTGCCTCTGGTTTACTCCGATATTGATCGCGGCGTCATCGGCTCTGCTGTTCCTGTCTCCAAAACATTGGAAATACCAACCCATAAAGACTTAGCCAGCGACTATTTTGCCCAAAGGCGCGAAGTGGGCGTTATTAATATCGGTGGCGCAGGGGCAATAGAAGTCGACGGCACTCTGTATGAAATGGATAACCTCGACAGTCTCTATATCGGACGCGAATCCAAAGGCATTAAATTTTCAAGCCATGATGGTAGCCAACCCGCAAAATTCTATTTTGTCAGCTATCCGGCTCATAAACGTTACGACACTCAGCATATCAAAAAAAGCCAAGCCAATATGGTAAAGTTAGGCGCACAGGAAACCAGTAATAAGCGTATCATTTATCAGCCCATCCACCCGGATATTGTCACGACATGTCAAATCGTTATGGGCTTTACAATTTTGGAAAGTGGGAATGTCTGGAATACTTTTCCACCGCATACCCATAAGCGCCGTTCTGAATTCTATATGTATTTCGACATGAATGACGACGCGCGCGTTTTCCACTTCATGGGCGAGGCCGATAATATGCGTCCGATGATTATGAAATCCGGCGAAGTTGCGCTTTCTCCTATATGGTCAATGCATTGCGGCGCAGGGACTTCGGCCTATACATTTATCTGGTCGATGGGCGGCGAAAACCAAGTTTTTGATGATATGGATCATATATCGCAGGAAGATATTGGATAGTTTTGGTCAAGCCCAAAACTCTCTAAAATGAGAAAGACCCTACCAATTCACCCAATTCTGTTGCATTCATGCGACATAATTGGCTTTCTAACGCTAATTGCAGGAATTGCTCTGAGCTATAGCCCGGCTTCATTGGCGCAAGACGAAATACAAGAAAACCAAAAGAGTAAAGTTTGCCTCCGTGATAAAGGCACTGGTCCAAGTCTCTATGTATGGGACTTGAACAACCTAAGGAAAAGCAAAAGCCTTATTTCGCAAAACAGTGATGCCGTCATGCCAGCCTATGAAGCTCTCATAAAACGGGCCGATAAGGCCTTAGAAGCCGGTCCATTTAGTGTAACCAATAAAACCAAAGTGCCGCCAAGCGGTGATAAAGCGGATTACTATTCCATCGGCCCCTATTGGTGGCCAAACCCCAAGAAAAAAAGCGGTCTGCCTTATATTCGCAAAGATGGTGAGGTAAATCCGGAGCGTAATGATGAATCATTCGACTCCGTTCGCTTTAATAATTTTGCCCGCTCGGTTGAAACATTGTCGCTCGCGACATTTTTCAGTGAAGAGCAACGTTATGCTGACCATGCGGCCGAACTCATCCGTCATTGGTTTCTAAATCCTACAACGAAAATGAACCCAAATCTGAACTTCGCACAAGCCATTCCAGGGAAAACGGATGGCCGGGGGATCGGAATTATCGACAGTTACCGTTTCGTCAAAGTTATCGACTCAATCGGCATTTTACATGAGAACGGCGCCATCACGGATACTGAATGGTCTGCTTTACGAGATTGGTTTGCAGAATATGCCTTGTGGATGATACGTAGTGAGAATGGCAAGGATGAACGCAAAGCCAATAATAATCACGGCACTTATTATGATGCGCAATTAATGGCCTTTTCCGCCTTTGCTGGTGATTTCGGAGCCGTTAAATTCTTTCTCAAAGGTGTCAAAGAGGCCCGTATTCCTGCTCAAATCAACTCGAAAGGCCAAATGCCTTTAGAGTTAAAGCGGACACGCCCTTTTCATTATACGGCATTTAATATTCATGCCTTTTTCGACATTGCGGATGTTGCGGAATGTGTCGGTGAGGATGTCTGGAATTATAAAGCCAAAAAAGGACAAGGTCTTTACGAGGCCATGTCATATCAAACGCAATATGTCGGCAAACTTGGAACTTGGCCGTTTGATGAAATTAAGGCGATAAACCCGAAAGGGTTTTACAACAACCTTGCGCGGGCGCAACTTGCCTATAACGACCCCAAATTTGAACAAGGTGCAGATTATTATAGAGACCAATATAAAACTGAGATTACGGCTCTACTCTATCCGGAGTGAGTCTTTCGGCGAAAGACAGTTACGCCATGATGTCATCGGCAACTGATTTAAATACCTGCCCGATTTTCTCGAACTTTTTGGAAAGCGGCGAAGAATAACGCCAGATAAGACTGACCTGCCGCTGAGCATAATCATCATCAATCCGTCGAACGATTAAAAGCGGATCTCGCTTGGCTTCAGAAATAGCATACAGGCTCGGTAAGACAGCAACATCGCCTCCCATTGAGGCCATCTGCCGAATAGCGTCCAAAGAACTGCCGTGATATTCTCCGTGTGTGGTGGCTCCGGCGCGTTCCGCCAAACTGCTGACCACAGTAGTAAACTTATGGCCGTAACCGAGCGTCAGAAGCTCACGCCCTTTTAAAGCATCCAGCTTAATCGGGCCTTTTTCGAGTGCGAGTTCGTCATCCGGCGCAACGCAAATATAGATGTTTTCTTTTACGAGCGGCATGGATTTTGTGTCGGGGTGAGCCTCCGGTGTTGAAATGATAACGTCGCATCGCCCATCTGTCAGATGGGTTTGCAAATCAACAGTCGACTCCTCTGATACGGTCAAACGCAAATCATTATAAGCCGAATGCAAAACGCGTGTCGCCTTTGGCAATAAATATGGCCCAACCGTAGGCAATACACCGAGGCGCACACGCCCCGCCAATGTGCCTTCGGACTCACGCGCAACCACTTTAAGCTCTTCAACATGACGTAAAACGATACGGGCACGCGCCACCATTTCTTCACCAATCGGGGTCAGCAAAGCGCCATGTCGACCGCGCTCCAAAAGCGGAGCTCCGAGATGGAGTTCCATATCTTTAACTTGAGTCGAGAGACTCGGCTGGCTGACATGTGTACGCTTTGCAGCCTCGCTGAATGTCCCTGTTTCCGCTATCGCGACAAGATATTCCAATTGTCTAAGAGTTGGTTTCATATCCTGTCTTTCATCAAAGAGGTATAGGCAGTGATTATACGTATTATATAAGAGTTATATTTTAATTATACATCAAAAGGCTTATTTTGAGAGTGCGAAGAATGAAAGGATCATCAAATGTCTCGCTTAACGTCCCAAAAACCTGCTGCCAGCCCTATTCGGGAGGATCAGCCCATCGCGACACGCCGTCGCCGTCGGGCTCGCCGCCGCGAAGCTATGATGACATCACCAGCACCCCGCGCGAGCTTTTTCTAGAGTTTCTAAATCTCATAATTATTGAGTTAAAATGGACGGCGCGGATCCTTAAAATCCGCGCGTAATCCACAATCTGGCTTCAACATCGGGAGCCGCATCAGACAAGCCAAATAATGGTCCACCAAAAACAGAAATGTTTTTAGTCACAGGCAGGGAAATAAACGGTCCGATCGTGTGATTTTGATCATTAAAACCCCCAATACTTCCAGTATTCCCGTAAGCGTTATACATCTCTAATCCAACAGTCATTCCGCTCTCTAATCTCTTGGCAAGCTGACCTCGAGTCTGCAAATTAACGCCATCAGAAGCATTATCACCTGTTTGAATAGACGTCAGGCCAACGGCCCTAGCCGTCCATCCATTATCAAAGTTAAATTGCTTCATGAAGTTCACACCGAATTGTTCGGCACGATTATCGTCTCTCACACGGGCATCGAATCGCAGACCTGTTTTATGTTTGTCCGCCTCGTCGGATAACTCCCAGAACAGTTCCGCCTGCAAATAATCCAGATCAAAATCAGAATTTGCTGTCTTTCGGGTCTGGCCAATAACGCGCCACATCAAATCGCCATTTATGGATTGCTGATAATGAAGCCTTTGTGCAAATCCCAATTCATCCTGAGTATTCTCCGGATCAATCGCAATCCTGTATTGAAGAGACCGATGGCCTTCATTGACTTGAGCAGGGAAAACACCACCCGTATTTTGGGCAAATGCGGGAGCGGCAAATAATACCATAACCAATGCCGCAAACAATGAGAGAGCCCATAAAAGCCGCGTCATAATTCTATCCTTTGAGAAAAGTTACATCACTAAAAACGAAAGAAGCTCCACCCAAAGGGCAGAGCCAATGTTGATCGAAAAATTATCTAACTATTCGATTGGAGACAGGAGCTCTGGAGCTGTAACAAGTTGACGTACACCATGGGATTTTGTCTCGTTAAAGACATTACCCTGTTCAGCCCAACGGTGAAGTGAGCTGATGTCAACGCGCGCACAATTCGGACGCACACTCCATGTCACGTTAAGTGGTGAACATGTGGACTGGTCATAGCTTGGTCCTGTTGTGGAACCCCGGAAAACAATAGGCTCGCCCGTGTCTGACGGGATCATACCAGCCTGATGGAAATCACCTGTCTTCTGTCCAGGGTAATCCATTTTCGTGAAATCCAAGGCGTTTTCCGGATCGTTGACAACCAAGAAGACCTGAGCTTCCACGCGAAGCAGTGGGTCCGTACATGTATCTGTCAAGCAAGAGCCCAAGCCTTCACCCGGTTCAATATCACAGGAGGTATGCACCCAGTGAACTTCGATTGTGTCACCCGGCTTCACACCTTTATATGCACCTTTGCCCTGATAAGGGTCAAACAATTCGATGTCTGACAGGCTGGACGCGTCATTACAGGCGTAGCCGCCACTATCGGTATTATTCACAAAGACGCTGAAACCCGGACCTTTGTGCTCGGCATTCGTATGAGTGTGAATATTACAGAGGTTCATTTCTGTAGACGCAGGTGCCATTTCGAACATCACCGGATTTAAGCCCGCCGTCATTGAAATATCACGAGGTGTTTGTGGGCCAAAATCTGTACAAAGATTTTTCTCAGCAGACGCCATAGTGGTTTCTGTCATCGTATCCGCTTTTTCCATTGAAGTATCTGTCGCACAGGCAGAGAGGACGAGAGCGGCGGCCGTAAATGTAAGGGCAGTAGCGCGCATAGGTTTTCCTTTGGTTTCCTAAATACAAATAAAAAGGCAGGCTGACCTGGGGGAAATAGATATGCCCTGCGTCAACCTGTCTTAACTACGCGCTAATTAGAAAAAGGGTTCGAATAGTTTAAATATAATATTTGAATATAAATTATAGCTTCAAACTATGTATTAATCACGCAATGCTGACGGTTTTTATGTTACAAAAAGCGCGAATACCCTCGGCGGCCAATTCCCGACCATAGCCCGACTTTTTAATCCCGCCGAAAGGAAGACGCGGGTCAGAAGACGTCATGGAATTCACAAACGTGCCTCCGGCTTCCAAATGCGCAATCGCATAGTCTTGCTCGGCCTTATCCATAGTCCAAATGGATGACCCCAACCCAAAGGGTGATGAGTTGGCGATGTCGACGGCCTCTTTTAATGAGTCGACTTTAAACAGCATCATCACAGGAGCGAAAAATTCCTCGTGATAGATGTCAGAGCTCTCCGGAATGTTCTCTAAAATACCAGGGCGATAAAAATATCCGTCACCTGCAATCGGTTCGGCGCCCGTTACATGATCCGCCCCATCGGCTATGGCCTGATCGACCTGTCTGCAGATTTCGTCTAGGGCATCCTGATTGACCAATGGGCCAATATCCGTGTAATCAGACATTGGATCACCAATGACCAAATCCTCCATCGCCGATTTGAAGCGGGCTTTGACATCGTCATAAATATCAGAGTGAACAAAGAAACGTTTTGCAGCGATGCAGCTCTGGCCGTTATTTTGCGTTCTCGCCTTCATTCCGGTGGCGACAGCCTTCTCAATATCCGCACTCGGCATTATGATAAACGCATCCGAACCGCCCAATTCCAACACGGTCGGTTTAATTTCTTCGCCGCAAATGGAAGCAACAGACGCCCCCGCAGGTTCTGAGCCCGTGAGCGTCGCCGCCCGGACGCGGTCATCGCGCAATATAAGTTCCACTTTATCACCGCCGATTAAGAGGGTTTGAAAAGAGCCATCGGGAAAGCCCGCGCGTTTAAAGACATCTTCAATGGCGAGGGCCGATTGCGGAACGTTAGAGGCATGTTTCAAAAGCCCCGTATTCCCCGCCATGAGCGCAGGCGCGGCAAAACGAAAGACCTGCCACAACGGATAATTCCATGGCATGACAGCCAAGACAGGGCCGAGCGGCAGATATTTCCGATAAGCCTCTGAGGCATTTGTCTGAACGGGTTCATCCGCCAAATGCGCCGCCGCCGTCTCGGCATAGTAGCGACAGACCCAAGCACATTTTTCAACTTCTGCGATGGAGGCTTTATGTGTCTTCCCCATTTCGAGGGTCATAATTTCACCCAGAGCGGACGCCTTCTCCTCTAATATCTCCGCCGCCTTACGGAGCGCCACGGCGCGCTTGTCAAAAGTCCAAAAAATTAAAGCCTTATGCGCCTCCACAGCGCGAGAAATCGCCCCATCGACATATTCATCCGTATGCGCATCAAAGGTTTTGACAACCTCGCCAGTGGCCGGATTACGGGATTGGATTGGCATATATTTGTCCTTATTGAAGTCTGTCTTTATCTCTGTTTCAGCGCTCTTTGACACGGGCTTGGTGCCGCTCCCAAAATAGCCGTCATTCTAATGTAGGCTATTCTGACGATGCAACGATTTCCGATACATCGATCATAAACCGACACACAGTCTCTCTACGTGAGAAGAAGGGGAATGTTTCCCCTCTTTTGTAAAACGTTTGATTTCAGCGTGTTACAACGCTCTGACCTTAAGTTGAAACAGCGAATTATCACAAAATCAATTGACATATGACAGTTTTATGATAGTAATGTGACACTATGACGACACATTTATTACAACTCAAAACCGACTCAGCGAAGCTCCTTCGAAAATATCAAGAGGCTGACATGTCACTTGGCGCAACATTAGGCGTCGCCGCTTTCTCCGCAGTTATTGCCATTGGCGGAAGCGTCTTGCTCGACATGTTCCTCTCGCCCTTAATCATTCACCTGCCGTAAAACAGCCCGCGAATGGCGTTGGGGCTGACCAAGGCCTCAATTATATAAAGACTTCGAGAGCGACGTGAACGAGGCTCCCTGCTGACAGATTTTCCGCTGTGCGGATAGCCGCTTTTATCGGGAGAAAATAGCACCCGCTTTTCTTATCAGGGAAAAGCGATGTCTGCCATGTCTGTTCTCCTACAACGACGGAGACACGAACCGTCCGAAACCCTCTCGCACTCTCTTTGGTAAATGCTTTAATGTCCTCAGACATAGATTTAGGGAGAGTCAAAAAATGCCAACTCCCCTTCCCCTGATACTCCCACAACGCAGCCTCAAATGTAAAATCCAAAGTGATCATGGAAAGATCCTACCCTGATTCGGATAAGCCGTGATGGTTGCGATAGGCATAATATGTTGGCATTTTTAAATCACCCCAATTGGAAATATGGGTTAAGAGAAAATAGAAATCCAAATATAGCTCAAGGTGATAGGAAAGTGATGTCACTTTGGCCCACAAATAATCATAAAAAACAGAGCCACCCATAAGGACTAACTTTTCGTCAAAGTGGGCCTAAAGAACACTTCGCTTCGTCTTGCTCTACAGCTAATCCAACCCTTTTTTCGTCTTCAAGGTTTTTTCTATTAGCAACCACAACATATAAGCCCATGAACCAAACGCTAAAACCAGTCCCATAGAATGCTTCATTGGCATACCAAGAAACAAAGCATCCTTACCTCTAAAATCATAAAATAATTCCAAAAGTAAGCCACCTACGAAGCCGACAACATAACAAAAGGCAAATAGAATCGCGGACAAAAAAAGCCCCTTAACACCAAACAACTCTTTTAGACTATTTAACTTCATCAACAGTTCCTATCATATACTTCGCACGTAGGTTGAAGTGCCACATCATTCGTTGCCACGCCAATCCCTTCCGACGCAGCTGTACCAGCATCGCCGCCCTTGCATGACGCGCCTCGACACAGGTGACAGGCATGCCAAGAGCGAGGAGTTCCGCCTGAAGCCGCGGAGATAATGCGCCAGCCTCATGGCCCGCGCGGCACATTCGTTGGCCTCTACACACTTTCTGAACCCTTCTTTCCGTTTATCTCCGGACTAAGCTTATTTACTCAACCCAAATTTTTGAGCAATATTCAGAAGCGGCCTTATACACTCCATGTGTTATCTCATCTGTTTCAAGACGTATGTAATCATCGCCTAAAGGCCCGCCTTGAATTATTATCGTATGAATGTTTTTATCTCTCTCACCATCAGTTTTTAACAATACTGAAGCGCCATCTTTGGCGATGAGTTTCAAAATTAAAGGGACAGTATTCCAGTCTTCGGTAAGTGGTACGAATTTAGGGTTTGCGAGTCTTCTTAACAATTCAGCTCTGTTCTTCATTCCTTGTTCCCTCCCAAGGCATCGGCAATTTGATCGATATTTCTGATATTGCCTCTTGCTACATTATCAATAGCACTCCTGATGTGCGAAGATTATAAATCAGGAATTTCTATACCTCAAACTGTTGCATGCACCGTACCTTTATTTCATTTTGGAATAAATGCCCTCCACCAACTACGTCTCTTATGACGGACGCGGCTTGGTCGTGAGCATCACTTCTGTAAGATGCATTTGCAACAATTGTGGAAGATTCTTTCCTATGATAAAATGATGTCACTATCGTTATAAAATAAGTTGTAATTACAGACTTACCTTAAAGGATTCGCTCCGCATCGTAGCGTCGAAATGGGCCACAATGGCCGCTTCGCTTTATCTTGCTCTACATCCAGTTTCTGAACCCCTTTCCAATTTCAAGTCGTAATAATTTAGTCAAAAAATTCAAATTTCGTCTATGATCTCTTTAACTAAATGCTTTTTCAACTTTGTTTGGAAACTGGACTAGATCTAAAAAACTATTGGCGACACGCAGCTGAGATTTTTGTAAATCAAATTGGTCAGCAATAAATACTACGCCATCGTCTTTCACAAAAAAAATCTCTGAAGCGCCATTATCTCCAAATACGAACCTCTTACGTTTACAATTTAAAAAACCAAGATCAAAAGTTCGCTCAAAAGATTCCTCCAAATTAAAAAAACAAAAATATTGCTTACCCAAAAAACCATCCCAGCCATTTGCGCAAGTATAAAAACCTTGCAAAGAACGAGGTAGAGGAAAACCTAAGGCACTAAGGTTATTTAAAATTTCGGGGCTCAAATAACTTTCATCAGAACTCTGAATACTCAAGATATTACGTATTATATTAAGATCATCATCCAAAACCATTATTCACTAACCTGCCTTTGCACTTTATTCCACCACTGAGTTACAGCCTTATGCTGCGCCTTAGTTACTAAAACTCTATTGGCCAAATCGGTAGGGCTTCCTCCAAATTTTACAGGGACTACCTCATGTATCTGATAGTTCGACCCTAAACCCCATTCTTTTCTTAACCTTTGATTGATGTTATTGGCAGACTTCGCGCGGCTGAATATTCGTGACCCGAAATCAACCGCAAAGCTTGATCAGGGCGAGCGGAAGTTGTTGCTGGACATCCACTCATATCCGCAATGCGAAAAGACCCTTGAGCTAATGCTTTAGTTGGTGCGGCACTAGCAGGATTACGGCCCGGATCTCCAGCCATCCGCAAGCCACCTAAAGCAGTTCCATTCCAAAAGATTGGATTTGCCATGTAGGTTGTGCTTGCAAATGATCCGACAGCTGCACACCCGCCCCCAGCGCAAACATAACCTGCTCCAACCATGTCGAGCCCTACAGCAGCACCTGTCGCCTCGCATTCCTGCCTCCAATTAGATCGGCTTTAGAGATGTTTCCTTGCATATAGGCGATGTCGTGTAGTCTTGCGTAATGCATTGAAAGCGTCTCATTGCCGTCAGGGCAATATTGTTAATGGGATCATTGAAGGTGTATGAATAGCGATTAAATTGAGCGGCCTTCCCGTTATCCAAGAACCCCACGGGATCCATGCTCAAGAACCACCCAATAACCGGATCATAATACCTTGCTTGCATATAATTTGGGAAGCCACGCACGTGACTTCTAAGCTAGCCTGCAATGGGGTAACGAAAACATGAGATGAGATGAATGGTGGGCCTAACAGGGGAAAGTTTGAACCGTTTGTTTCAGGAAATGATGGAATGGCAATCAGTGCTGGCAAGCACCGAAACTTAACATTTTATAGTTTTATAATTGAATTTTTTTAGGCACTTCTTTAGCAGCCTTTAGACTTTGTATGAAACAGCTATGGAACTAAGCATAAGACATTTTATGTAACAATATAAAGCTTAACGCCTATAACTTACCGACTAGATTTATGAACCAGCCATCAGAGTCATCTCTGTAATCTGTTAGATCATCGGAAAAACCTGAGAAGCTATATCCGCCGCCAAATTTGATATTATCACCAATATGTCTGTGCATCCCAATCAAAGAGCCGTAGCGAGAGTCATCGGCAAGCGTGGCGGTCAGATAGCGGCCCTCGAAAAAAGCGTCCCACTTATTCATCATATGCACATCCGCACGCAGAACAGCGAGACCGACATCACTGTCAAGGAAGACATCACTGCCTCTGACAGTCTCCACTTCGCCCATTCGATAGGCGAGTTTTCCGCCTAATGAGACCGTATCGGTCAATTCATAAGTGCCGTCAGCCGAAACGATGTGGCTCTTTTGACGGGCATTAATCCGGCGGCGATTGCTCGTATCATTCGCGCCCTGATCGGCGGGAGACAAATCCTCGTAGAATGTATATTTCAGCAGCGCGTTAAACCGGTCATTCTCAACAGGTCGATAGGCCATGCCCAGCACACCCTCGACGAAATCCGCATCCAGAATCGAGCTTTGGTCAGATTCTGATATAGCTAGATTTAATCGACCTAAGAGTTCCAGATCACGCCCGGCTTGATAAGCCAGTGAGTTCCGCACAAAATAAGTATTTCTGTCACGATTACGCGCATTCAAAACGCCACGTTCGAAACGGGCTTCGCCATTGGAGGAAATTTTAAAGCTCGGGCCGGTATAGGCCGCCGATAAAGAGAAAGCTTCACGTTTGAAGTCTCCGATGACATCATCATTAATCGTCCCAATCTCTGCGCCAGCTCCGAATGCCCATCGCGCGGTCGGACGGAAGTCAATACCATAAGCGTGGCTGAAGTTTTGCCCGCTATCACCGAACGATAATTTCTCTTCCCCATAGATCGACAAAGCATCAGAATAGCGGCGTTTTGCACCGGCCGTAATCGTGCCATATGTGCTGTAACTCTCTGCCGGTGTTGTCGTAAGACTATCCTGATTATCTGCACTCACAGCATAGCCGATATAATATTCGGCCCCTTCGGGGTTTTGAATATTTAATTGTGCGGAGGCCCCCAACCCGCCATCCCCGTCAGAGACTTCACCAGATAATCGGGCATGCTGACTCAGGCGAATATCACCGCCCCCACCGTAGCGGGTTGCCGCTGCGCGCCCGGTATCTTGTTGCAAAGTATCTTGATAGAAAGCTCTGACAGAAAGCGTATCGGACGGAGCATAACGCGCCTCAACCGTTGCATCTGTGCGCGCGCCTGTTCCGCGAACCGAATTGGGCGAAAGGTTATTGATCGTGGTGGGGTCTTGATCAGTATGCCTGACGCCAAATGCGACAGAAAAATCCCGAGAGAGTTTTTGCGTCAAATCGGCATAAAGAGCGCGGCTTTCTCCGCGGCTTTCCGATTTTAAATCATCATATTGCACACTGACCCGCGTGCGATCACTCAGCGCGCCATCAAAGCCAACTTCGGCACGTGTGACTTCACCATAACCAATGCGACCTTGGCCGGAATATCCGCTTTCTTGATGCTCATAAATGCCTCGAATTTTGGCAGAATAAGGAAATCCACGACGACTCCCATCCAGCAAATCCATTTGACCTTCGACACGATAGGCATTGGCTTTAACGCCGCGCTGCCCCGGGGCCTGAACCTCATCGAATAAAAATCCGCCATCCGTTGTCCGGGCTTCGTTAAATCCCTGCCCTTCAGATTGACCAAACTCCCCTTTAATATAGCTGGTATCCGATAAACGCAGAAGCACATCGGCGGCCATTACGGTTTGGTCGGCCTCCCCTGTTGTTTCGCGCTGCGCCGTCGCACCGATGCGAAGTTTTTCTCCCAACCACTGCGTTGCACGGCCCCCAATCGTATAACCGTCCAGAGCGGTGACGCCCGGCGTATATTCATAGCGTGCCACCAGATAGGCTTCATGGCCGGAGAGCGAGCCCGTGCGAACAATTTGATTATCGGACACTGTGCTCTGCAAGGGTTCCGTCAATAAAATGCGGCCTTGCAGATAATCAATCGTATAATCTTCGAAAGCTGTAAGGGGGCGGGTCTCAACAACGAGGCCGGTGACTTTGTCTCGCACCTCAATCCGCAGACGTTCAGAGCCGACCGTTATATCCTGCCGTTGAATATAATAGAGCGAACCGCCTGTGCCTCGGAACTCATCGCGTCCGGCCAAAGTGCCTGGATCAGCGGCAAACACTGTCGCCTGGCTGCGGCGTTCACCAAAAGAGGTGGAGCCCTGACTTTTCAAATCGGCGAGCGCACCATAAAGGCCACGGTCGAGTTGCGCAATTTCTGTGCCTTGAACGGCTGTCGCGAAATTACCCCATAACAAAGTTGAATCGTCTTTTTCCAATCGGACGTAAAAACGTCCTTGCGTCGGAGCATCTTCACGAAGCCTACTGCCATCACCATAAACCGGATAATAATCCTCGGCATTCAAACGGCGTAATAATTGGCGTGGGTCTTTATCATCCAGATTGGATAAAAGGTCATCCAAGGACGCTTCGCCCGTATCCAAGGCTGCTGTGATAAGGGTATCGCCTTTTATGCGCCCTTTCAGATAGAACGCTCCCCGTCCGGCAATATCAACAGAGTCAAATTCATCACCTGGATCGGTCAGGTCGCTCAGGCCGATTGTGCGTTCTTCGCCAATCGTCAAGTCGCCCAAAGCGACGTAGAACAAATCCGTTTCTTTTAATTCAACATGACGTTGGAATCGTAATTGCCCCCCCATAGGGTCAGCCAAAACGACATCAACGGGTTGTTTTCCAAATGGCAAAATCTGTTGTATCGCAAATTGTCCGTCACCATCCGTGGGAACCGACCGGCCTAGTACATAGGGTGTGACACCATGTGGAATCTGGCTACCGTTAATCGTAACGGCTTCCCCGCGGATGGAAATATTTCGCTTAGACGTGGCGTCTTGCCCATAAGCGCCCAAGCCCTGAATATGATCAGGCCCTCTATAAGGCTCATCAGCAAGCTGTAGACGTCTAAGCAATGTTTCATCAAAGCGGCCCGCGCCATCATAGACGCGTAATTGATAGAGCAATTTATCGGGCATTTGCGGCGGGGCAAAAAACTGCCCGCGACCGGCTGTGTTAAGGGGCAAAACAAAAAGCGGTTTATCTGTTTCTACGGCATGGGTAAGCGTCGTTTCAGACAATGTCTCTGAGCCTTCTGCCGGCGCGGCAAAGACGCGGATTTCTGCACGCGCGATAAAGGCGTCATAATTGCTGTAGGCAACAAATTCGACAGGCCCATGACGCGAAACATGGACACTGTCGCTCAATGCACCCACATTCAACCAAGGCTCGGCAGCTAAGCCGTCTATTCGCACCTGAATATTCGAGCGCGCCAGCGCTTGATCCGCTTTTATTTGTCCGGCTTCTTCTTCGAAACCATCCCCTGAAATAGCGTGACCATTAACAGAGAAGCGGAAATGAGACCGCGACCGAGACGGCTCGCCTTGTGAGGCTTCCAAATTCGGCGTGATCTTATCCCACGACACCTCTCCTCCGGTCGGGGTTAGCGGAGCATAAGAAGGCGCAGGGTATATTGGCCCCAAATTTTGTGGCGGAACAAACCGAACCAATCCAGCATTCGACACCCTCTGGCTGACCCGTCCGGCATAAGGATTTAATCCCGGCGGGACATAAACAGAAGAGAGAACGGGATAGTTCAATAATTCCGGAAATGTAGGTGTGTCCTGCATAACCGCAGGCCGTAAAACGGGTTGCGTCTGAATAAACCTACCCTGTTGATAGACAGGCTGACCATAAACATAAGGCGATGCGCCTTGCATCTGTATCGTGGCTTCGGGCGATACAAATGAGACCGCCTGTGGCGGGGCTTGTCGTAATTTTGGTAGGTGGCTCACATAAGCCGATGCCGAAGGAATAATTTTTGACGCGGCAGAAAAAATATCTGCGGCGTAAGGCGTCAGGCCAATCCCCGCCACAACACCCAATCCGGTGGTGGTGAGGTAAACACGCTTTGCCCATCCTTTTGACAAATCTAGGGACATTTTTGCTGTCGTTTTATCGCTCATCGTCCGACCCTCCTGACAAGTGGGACAATGGGCATTGTTCTGGTGGGTAATGGGGCATAGCCGTGCTGTTTATGCGCTGCTTTTATTTGGATAAGACGGCGTTCAATATTTAAATCATGGCAACACCCTTCGGTCTTCCATCGCCGTAAAAGATAATCTTCCAACGCTTTCAATCGATTTTCGGCTAGCGGGTCAAAGCCTTGCGCGTGATAATTCAGTCTTAATGTGCTCTCCTCAATCCGCAGCGCCTGAATCAGTTTTGGCAATTCCGCAATAATGTAGGGCGCCAATTCAATACGACCCGGGACAAAGCCGGCTGTTTCGACGTCAAAAGTCACAATGCGCGGCTGTGTCACTGCGAAATTCGCCCGGCTCATTTTACCGCGTGTGAGGCGGATAACACGAGGGTTCTCACTCACCATACGATAGCCCGTCGGCAAAGTTCTCGGATCAATTTTAATGATGAAATTCGAACCAATGACTGCGTTCGGCACGGCTGCGCAGGCAATATGGTAACGGCCATATTCATCTGTCGCAATCAAAAGGCCTTTCGCCGTCGCCAAAGTAATACCCGCAATCCCTTTTTCACCTCTGTCCTGAACACCATTTTTATTGTGATCATCAAACACTTTGCCGATGACTTCGGAACAATCCAGTTCGGGTGTCGCCAAGAGGCGGACACTGGCTTCCGCCGTATCTGACAAGGCGCGGCCATCCGTACCGGATTCAACGCGGGCTTGGTTGACGGAAATTCCGATATTCACACTGGAACCTATCGCCGCCGTAAATTCGAGTGTCACGGTTTGATTAGGCGGAATAGTCAAATTCTCGACATCAAAACCTCTGGCCGTTCTGAGCTCGGGATAAAGGGCTCCATTTACTCGCAAGCTGCCGTCAATATAGGAAAATCCGGACGGCATAATATCAACCATATCGACGCCGTTATAGGCTTGGTTCTCCGAATTGGTGATTGTGACCGTATAAGGAACGACGCCCCCCATAGTTGCCGTCGCAACACCGGCTGTTTTCGTAATCGCCAAAGGGCTGAGAGTCAGAGCCGCAGGGTCTAAGGGGATGTTATTGCGCGTAACCTCCCGCTCCCCGGCACCAATTGTCACTTCGTAGTGATGGTTTGTATCCGCATTGATATTGGGGACGCCGAAATCAGCGACGACCGGGAAAGGCCCCGTACCTGCCGGTGGATCCACAGGTGTACGATTGCCCGGAATAAGGAGCGATGCGCCCTCTTCATAATCTGGCGGTGATGTTAAAACGATCCGATATGGGGTTGGCCCGCTCGGACAAAGCGGTGATGCGCCCGGCACCACTTCAAAGAAATAAGCGCCGTCACTTCCTGTTGACTGATTTTGTTGAGACGCATCACGCAAACATTGATCCGGCAGAGGCACACCGCCCTGTGTTGCAATTGTTACCAGTGTGCCGTCCACAGGGACACGATCGACACTGTCATAAATCAGTCCCATCGGCTCGACAGGGAGATCAACATCATCAACCACAAGGCCACCTGTCAAAGTCACATCACCAATAACACGATAGGCCACGCCCGTTTCAGGGTGACGTGCCGTAACGGAGAAATCTCCACTATTATTGCCACCTGTATGAGTACGAATATCTATGTCGCTGAATTGATAAGTTCCATTGGCATCCGCCGGGGTCGTTTCAATCAAATTTCCGTTCGGGTCTCTAAGTTCTACAATCCAACCACCTCGAGGAGTTTCACCCGCATCAAACCCGTCATTAAAGTTCTCATCCAGAAAAACCGTCCCGCCCAAAGTCGCCAATGGATTATTCACGGTGATGGTAATATTAGCCGCATCGCAGTTGTTACGCTCATCACACACCGTATAAGGGAATGTGATAACGCCGATAAAACCATTATCAGGCGTTACCATTAGCGTACCGTCTGGATTAATCACGACTTGAGCATCCGCAGGTGGGTCAAAACTTGTAATCGTTAGTGTGCCATTTTCAGGATCCGTAACGTTCTCTCTAGGGTCAAAAGTGACGGGCGTATTAAACGGAGTCGTTCGGTCATCATCATCCGCGGCAGGTGGTTGATTAATCGGCAAGATTGTCACTGTCGGATCAGAGGGTTGACCGTCATTATCCGGATCATCATCGGCGGGATTAGCCGGATCATCAGACACTGCCGATACGGAACCCCCACCGGTTGGATTGCCTGTGACGATCGCCGTATTCGTAACAGACCCATTATTTAAATCCGCTTGCGTCAGCACATATTGTGCTGTGAACGTCATGTCATCAGACTGACCAGGGCCCAATCTGGCAATTGGGCCGCCATTCACCGT
This sequence comes from uncultured Algimonas sp., assembly GCA_964511495.1. GTDB lineage: Bacteria > Pseudomonadota > Alphaproteobacteria > Caulobacterales > Maricaulaceae > Litorimonas. The sequence goes on from CAZEFT010000005.1 coordinate 158,728, forward strand.
AACCAAGGCATCATTGATTTGAATAGCATCTATATTGACATTGCCGATATTGCTGACACGGAAACTGTAATTAATTACATCACCTATATCGGCCCAACCATCACCGCCATCATCAAGAGCAGCCGTCTTTGTCAGACTCATTGCGGGATTATTTAAAATAGGCAAACGGGTCGGATCATCGGGGTTACCATCTGCATTTGGATCAATGTTTGCCAAATCATCAGGATCATCCGAAACATCAGATACTACGTCATTGGTTGGGGTCGTTCCCGTAACAGTCGTTGTGCGAATGACTTCACCATTATCGATGTCATCCTGCGTCAACACATATTGTGCCGTAAAGGTCGTATTGTCGGATTCACCGGGGGCTAACGGTCCGAGCGGCCCGCCTGTTATAATGAGATCCGGCCCTGTGATGACCAAATCATTCAATATCACAGGCCCCGTATTGGTCACGGTTAAAACATAAGTAATGACGTCTCCTACATTACCAACACCATCCGGGCCGGGGTCAAGCGTACCGACCATTTCCAGATTGACTTGACCTGTAATTCCCAAATCGGTCACAGTCGGGTCATCAGGGCCTCCACCTGTTCCGTTCGGATCATCTGAAGTATCGCTTACAGTATTCCCCCCCGGATCTTGACCATTCACCGTGGCGGAATTTTCGACGCGATTGGCGTTAATATCTGCCTGATTCAGCGTATAACGCGCGGTGAAAGTCGTGGAATCCACGGCTCCGGGCTGAAGCATAATTGGCCCACCATTCACAGTGACGAGAGGGTCTGTGATTGTAATGTTTGAGACAGCAACATTACCGGTATTTGTCACAGTGAATTGGTAATCCACTGCATCACCGACATTGACCGTGCCATCACCGCCATCATCAATCGCACCCTGTTTCAGCAAGCTTAAACTCGCCGTTTGTCCTAATGGCGTAACGGTAGGGTCATTTGGGACGCCATCACCATCGGGGTCAGTATTTGTCGCATCAGTCGGGTCATCCGATGTGGAAGAAATTTGTCCGTAACCCGGAACGTCCCCTGACACGCTGGCCGTATTCTGAAAAGAGCCGGCATTTATATCTGCTTGGGTCAAACTATAGGTCGCCGTGAAAGTGGTTGTATCATTCGCACCCGCGGCCAGTGTCGCAATTGGTCCGCCAATCATTATCACACCTGGGTCTGTGACGTTGACATTATTCGCGGCAACGTCAGACAGGTTTGTGACCGTAAAACTGTAACGAATAACGTCACCCACGTTGGCTTGACCGTCTCCGCCATCTTGGAGTGTTCCGGTTTTGGTCAAAACCAAACCCAAAACATCGTCTTGGTCGGTAAGAATTTGTGTCCCTGTCGGCGTTGTACTATCTTCATAAACAAGCTCAACATCATCCCCGGGCCGTGTATTCAGCACTCCATCATTATTCGTCCCCGCCCCCCCTGCATTTGTTGGCAGGTTCGCCGTAAATACGCCTGTATTCGGACCTGTTTCCGTCAGGGTCACGGTTTCAGTTTCGCCATTATCCTGATTCACAACCGTTGCGGTTAGTGTCCCATCCCCTTCTCTGTCAGGGTCATTAATGGTTAAGGTTAAATCATCACCGGGCGTAGAAAGAGGTGTTATATCTACCGTTGCAACCACTGTTGCCACATCGTCATTATCCGCAACAACGACGCCTGTCGTACCGATTGAAGACAATCCATAGACCCAAGTATCGATAAACTGCTTATCCCCGATTGGGCCTTCTGTAAAATCACCCCAAGTATGAAAACCTGCCGCTGTGCCCGACAACCCGCCATCTGGCAAATTATTCGTCCCGCCGGCTCCGGCTCCCAGCAGGGAAACATCATCCCAGAAAACATTGGTCGGCGTATCGCCGCCGCCAACCCCGTTTCTGAAAACCGTCAGCCCGTCTGCATTACCGCCTGACGTCTCTGCGTCTTCTGCCACAAAGTGAAACTCTCCGAGCCGAACGCTCACTCGCGCATTGAAATTCCCATAAGCCGTAAAATTTCCATTATTGTCTCGACCGTCCCATGGGACGTTATTCGTTCCCTGAACCGCATTTCCGAGCAAGCGCACATCACCGCTATCACCGAATAGACCATTCCCGTTCAAATCAATTGCAATTTCGTAAGTGGCGCTCTGCACATCCGTTTCAAAGCTGAAGACACCAGTATCTTGAACGGTAGCACTTGTATCCGGTGAAATTGAGTTATCCACGCCTTCATCATCTACGAAGGTGAAGTTTTGAACATTGGGCGGCGCGATTGGCTCTGGCTGGGCCACGACGGGACGATGCAGATAAATATCAAACTCTTCTTCAACCCAGTCGGGGCCGGAATTTCCTGAACCCGCAGGAAATGGCACGGAAAATCCTGAATTTGGAGGGATGACCCCACGGGAGTTAGCCCGTAGGGAGAAACCAAATCCAGCAAAATTATTTAAATCCAGTTTCCAAACGTAATTCGTGTTAGGGACTCCGCCTGGCGTCAAAATAAAATAATCCGCATCAGTTGCATCCACCTGATCAAATGACCCGGCTCTGAATTGCCAATGTTGCGAACTGACGCGCCCCACAATACCAGTATTCCCACTTGGATCCGGATTAATTGTCGCATTTGAAGTTACCGTCACATCCAAACGATGAATTTCATCGTTTAGTGCGTTAGTATTTTCAACAGCTAGATAATAAGTGCCCGCCGCTGCTGTAGTAAAGCGCCAAGGGTTTGTAATAAGCCCCGTCATTGGATCTGTAGGACTCAGCTTACCAACCGAGCCAGCCCCATTTGTTGTATGTGTCGCCAATGTGACGCCATTTGCATCCAACAGTGTAAAGCGAATATCATCATTGGGCTGCGGAGAGTTTTGACGTGCCCCACCGCCTGCGGCAGCATTGATAATCTCTCCGGAATTTAATATGTCAATTTTGATTAGACGGTCAGTTTGTGTTGGCCCCCACTCAACCAGTTCCTGATTAAGCCCCATCTGCACAGACCCTTCGGCCAAAGCAGAATAAGGCACACTCAATGCGGCCATGGCAAGAACGGAGACGGAGGCCTTACGGATAGCCCAAAAAGCACAAGCGACGGATTTTCCGTCTAATCTTTGCTGTTTTGTAAAGGGATTTCGGCGCTTTGGCATAATGACTTTCAAACAATGATATTGTCCGAAATCATCGTCTGACCCGGCCCAAAATCAAAGCCACGAGAATTTCAGATAACACGACATAAGGCCGTATTTTCCGCCACTTTAAATAGCGCTGACTTTGTTAAAAGATGAAGAAAAATGCCTAATTAAACCTTAACTTTAGACACAAAGTAAAAACTACCTTAACGCGATTTTTTCAGAATCGAGAGAGCGTAAGACTGAAAAGAAGCACGTCGGTTTTGTCGAAAGCAAACACGATTGGACACCTCAACTTTTCTATGACGAGACAAGTATCAGCCCTAGTCAAGCGACAACGCTCTCAAAGGCAACTTGGATAAAAATGAAGTTAGAGAGAGTGGTGGACCTAACAGCCGGAAGTCTGAAGGAACATATTGAGCGTGACAGAACAAGCTATATTACTTTGAAGTTTCACAATATGCCCTCTATTCTTCGAACTTAGCATTTTATCGACCACTCAAGGATGTTAGCCACAACATCTCCGTCATAGTCTCGCTCAATTTGGCCTGAAGCGTAGACGTGCGACCCTTAGCCTGACTTAATTGTAGGTAGCCTTGCACAAACGAATTTATGCTTTTGACACATATGTACGCAACCATACCAAGTGTAAAAAGAGTCTCATAACGCGCCTCAATCTCCAACCGAATCGCAGACTTTGAAACTCAAACATACACGTGCAAACCGTCCCTTACCTGTCCTATTAAGGACGGTTTTTTGCTTTTTCTGACAGTTGAGGAGACTCCAGAAGGACAGTTTTCAAACTTTATTTCAATATGATGTTCATATCGGTCAATCTCCTAAGCCGTTGATTAAATTGATAAAAAGCGCCCTACCGTTCTTTGGAAGAACGCTCAAATCGTTTAAAACTGCAAAAAAGTAAAATGTCATGAATTTTGGCAAGATAGCCGTCTAAGTCATTGAAAAACATACGTTTAACAGGACGATCCACGTGTAAGACAAGCGAACTATTCTATGCCAGAGTGTAGATAACATCGTGAAAGCGACAGTTTAAACGCAAAAGAAAGGGACGTTATGCCTCCTAAAATACAGCCAAGAGAAACAAGCTCCCACGTGGACGCTTTTACAGAACCCTTACAACTGCACGTGAAGGGAAGTCCGGAAGGGGCGTGTCAAAAACGTGAATCTGGCGGGGCGAAAATTTGGCCGGAACTAGAAGACCTGCTTCCGTTATTACTGAATGAAAACGACACTGTCCCCGAAGGTTGCGATACGGCGCTCTATCTCAAAGCACTCGACAACATGTTAGACCTCACACCAGAAGCAAAACGAGATCTTATTCATAGTCTTTGGCACATCACCGAGACCCTTATAGCCTTGGAGTTTCGCTATCGCTCTGGTTTCGGTAAAGCTTGAAGCCTCATTAAAATGCTGACACTGTCTCACGTGTTGGCACGTGGAGAAAGATAAGATGATGAGCACACAATTTGATAAGGCTGAGCCTCAACCACGTGAGGCGGTTATTTACGTCCGTATCTCTTCGTCAAAGCAAAAAACGAAAGGCGACGGCTTACGCTCCCAAACAAGTGCGTGCCGTGACTATGCGCGTTATAAGAACCTCGAAGTTATCAAAGTGTTCTCCGATGTGATGTCCGGCAAACACGCATCGCGTCCCGGTATGGACGAGATGATTGCTTTTCTGAATGCTGATAAAACAAAAACCTATGCCGTTATCATTGATGATATATCTCGACTTGCCCGAGATATCGTCACGCACATGTCTTTACGGAGTGCGATATTATAAGCAGGTGGACAGTTAATGTCTCCTTCGATTGAATTCAATAATGACCCCGCGGCGCAGTTACCTGAAAAAATCATGGCGATTGTTCGTGAGCAAAAGCGCATTGATAATGCCGCGCGAAGTAAATCCCGTTCAATTGCTCGATTAAAAGCGGGCTATGCCGTCTTCCGTGCGCCTACGGGGTATAAATATACGAAGGACAAATCCGGCCAAGGAGGCAAAGTCCTTGTGCGTGATGAACCTATCGCAACGATCATTACCGATACTCTGAACAAATTTGCCTCTGGTATTTTTAGCTCACAAGCAGAAGTGAAGCGCCATCTTGAAGCCCATCCCAGCTTTCCTAAAACCTCATCTGGTCGGATTGGTAAAAGCCGTGTCAGGGAGATATTGCTGAACCCCTTATATGCCGGATTTTTATCTCATCAGCCATGGGGTGTTCTCCTAACGAAAGCTCGGCATGACCCCCTTATCTCTTTCGCCACACATCAAAAGATCATCAATCGTCTTAATCAAATTCCCAAAACGCCTATCCGGTTGGATATAAATCCGGACTACCCTTTACGGGGTTTGGTCAAATGTGCCGATTGCCACGTGGCGTTCAGAGCGGGTCGCTCAAAAGGGCGATCAAAATATTATCACTATTATGGCTGTCAGACTCCTCAATGTTCTTCTTACGGCAAATCTATCAAAAAAGAAAAAATCGAAGGGGAGTTCAATAATCTGCTTCACACCGTAAAACCTGCACGGGAAATTATGAACATAGCGACGGTGATGTTCAAAACGATTTGGGAAAGGCACTTAACAGACTTTAAAACACGTCAGAAATCGGCCCAACAGAATTTGCGAAGCCTAGAGGCGCGGATCAACGCACTTGTCGACCGGATTGTGAAAGCCACACAACCGACACTCATAGACGCCTATGAAAGAGAGTTAGCTAAACTGGAAAGTCAAAGGCTCACAATACTGGCAGAAATAGAGAGCTTAAGTTACAAAAGAAAAGACCAAGCTCCAAGCTTTGAAAACGCCTATAGAACCTCCATGCGTTTTCTCGCAAACCCTTGTTATTTATGGGAGTCTTCACACATCCTTCATAAGCGAACAGCTGTAAAGCTCACCTTTGGTGACTCCCTAACCTATGACCGTAAAAGTGGTTATAGAACCGCCAATCTGAGCTTGCCTTTTCAAATAATTCAAAGGCTTAGCGATAGGAAAGAGCAAGCATTTATTGAAAACGAACAAATGGTGGGCGGTAACGGGTTCGAACCGCTGACCCTCTCGGTGTAAACGAGATGCT
>CAZEFT010000006.1:0-156645 GCA_964511495.1 uncultured Algimonas sp.
TTTCACATCCGCACAGAGTGCAAATGCCCGGATCATCCGCGTGATCCATAAGGAACACGCGAAGAGTATTGCGACGCATTTAACTGCGCCAGTTTCGAGGCACTTACGCGCCCCCGCAGTGACATGTTTTTTCCGACAACGGCCAAGAGACCTCCCGTTACAGGACGTTAATAGCACTCGTTGAGCTGCCTACTGACCAAGAAGCCGTTACACTCCTTGCCTTTTAACAACGCATGTCATCTTTCACGCCAATCCAACGTACGATTAGGCCCGTCGTGAAGAACAAACTCACTATACCCTAAGTTCACAGACCGTGGATCACTCTCTTAGATAGGAACAGATACTGTTGAAGATTGCCAAGAGGCCATCCGAGAACTTATCAGACTAAAAATTTTCGCGCAACCCAAGTGGAGGCGTAAATGGCTTCCGCATGTTCCTGAGTTTCAAATTATGTATATTTCTTAGATGAATAACATTACGGCATTCAGAGACCTCCGTTAGATATCTGGAATTGTTCGAATGTCGCAAATATTTTTCTTTGACCAACATTACAGACAAACAAAGAAAGCTAAAAATAATTCTCTGTTTTGTAAAATGAACGTGTATAAAATCGCCGACGATACTGTAATTAAATTTCCAAACAATATGAAGTTATTATATTGTGGACAGCTCAACATTGTTTGAATTCGAACTCCAACTTTTAGAGCACCAAAAAAAATCAAAATTTGCGGGAACCCTAGGAGCAAACCAAGCGTCAATGTAAACCTCTCCAGAAAGCCCTTAATGGCCTCCATCAAATCTGGATCTGGGTCATATGTGTTAGATTTTTCTCCGTTATTTTGAATTAAAATAACGCTGAGAATTTTGAATACAAAAAATAGCAAAATTTCAAAAATCAAGAAGGCTATAAGAAATATGACAAAAGACTTCATTAGCTATTTGCCAATCTTATTTGTAATTGACGTTGATGGTAAATAGTTTGCCTTTAGAGATGGCGGCCTATCCTCGTCAGTATATTCATCGGTATGCAGTATTATCACTTTCACTAAATCAAGGGCTGTTCGGTATAATTCAATATCCCAATTTTTCTTATACTTTGTAATTTGACTCTGATTTTTGTTGTTCCTCTTTCCAATCTCTGTATCTGTAAGATAATGCCCTTTTAAATCGCGTGAATATATAAAGTCGTTGATGATATTTTTGTCTTTATTCACCCAGTTCAAAGTCTCAGTCAGGTACAATATTTCGAAAGAATTCTTTAGCAAACCTTCAATTAAAGGGTTTTGTACATCGATTTGTAAGTTTGGTTGATCCCGACTCTTTTCGTTAAGTAATTTTCTAGCATTAGTTAGCCCTTGCCCCAGCATACCATATGCAGACTCCTTATTTATTGGTGTGTCTATTTCACCATAGACGCATGAAAATCGTAATGAAAATCTAGGTTCTGATAAAATGGCCTTTCGTTTCAACTCAAATATTATCTCTATTGAGTCACTTAGAGTTCTGCTGAGGCCTTGGCACTCATCACCCAAAGTTATAGTTAGTGGAGACAGAAGTTTTTCATTGTTATGCTGGTTAGTACTACTGACTATTTTCTTAAAGTTCTTCATTAGCTTCTGTTGGTCATGTTCAGAGCTATTGATTATGTCTGCCATTATAATGTGGTAATTCATAAAGACGCTATACACACTCTACTCTTTAAGTACAGAAAATTCACTTTTTGTGACTTATTTCAGAAAATTCACTTTTTGTGACTTTTTCTAACAAAGTCAGTATTCCAGAGTCAAATCAAAGTGCTCTGATGAAAACTATGGAATCAGTGAACTTATGAAATAGTAATTTTTTCTGAACCAATCACAAAACCTCATTTGAACAGTTCAGCGCTTTTACAGTCCCAGTCCCAGAAAAAGTGTGGTACCCTTCCTATATTCGAAGCTGGATGTCATCATGCACTACAAAAACCACGGACGCTCATTGGAGCTGTTCTTTATCAACGGGCGTCCTGATGGAATGCTAACTGCAGAAGTGTTTGGCTGGACTGGCCATATATTGTCTGCTCCAAGAATCCAGATAGGCGAAGCCCTAAAAAGGCCAGCCTCAACATATACAGGTGTATATGTTTTGATCGGCGAAACAGAAGGTGGTCCTAAATTGTATGTTGGTGAAGGTGAAGACATCTCACAGCGTATCAAGAGTCATGATACGAATAAGGATTGGTGGACAAGTGCCATTCTTATTACTTCTGCAGCGAACAACTTAAACAAGGCACACGTAAAGTACTTGGAGTCCCGTTTGGTAGAAGAAGCCATCAAGGTCGGCCATTCGATTGTGGACAATGGGAATGCTCCTACAAAACCCTCATTGTCAGAAGCTGCTCAAGCGAACATGGAGTCCTTCCTTCAGAACATATTGATGGTGATGCCTGCGATAGGAATAGACTCTTTCCTTCAGAAGACCCGCCCTAAGAAAGAAAGCGTCTTCCCCGTTTCGCCTGATAGCGGAGACATAATCTTTGAAGTGCGCTCAACCCGAATTGGATTAAATGCGGAAGCTGTTTTAAAGAACGGAGAATTCATAGTCCAAGAAGGATCACAAGCACGCGCCGAATGGCAGAGCGATAGAAAGCATGGCTATTCAAAGCTCTTCGAAAAATTGGTAGATAGCGGCGTGATGAAGCTAGAAGGAAAAGTTAGAGTTTTTCAAAGCGACTATGCCTTTACTAGCCCTAGTGCCTCGGCCGCAATAATCTTTGGTCGTCCTTCGAACGGTCAAACAGAGTGGAAACTCAAAGGTACAAAGAAGACGTATAAGCAATGGGAAGCTGAAGAGATCGAAAGAACTGTTTAGAGAAACCAAACTGAACCTAAAAATTAGCCACTTTGCACTTAAGTTTGACAGAGGATTTTCGGCTAAGTGCTTGTGGAGCAGACCCATTTAGCCTAAGATATTGTTATCGTTAAACTAAATGTAAGTCTGGATGGTGGGCGATACTGGGATTGAACCAGTGACCCCTACAATGTCAATGTAGTGCTCTCCCGCTGAGCTAATCGCCCGTCCATTCGACGTCAGATGAAAGCTACCAGCCTCACATCATCGGGAAACGGGCGTATAGGCGAGGCGCGGTGGGTAATCAAGCCCGAAATCGCCTTTCCCACTGTGAATCCACGGTTTTATCACAGAAGCCGCCTTGCGGGGTTTGACGCGGCAGACTAAGTCACGGAAATGGACGTTAAATATGGCATTTTTACCCTGCGGGTTTGGCTCGCTCTGAGCGCTTTATCCGTTCTAAATGCCGCATTTACTCCATTGGCGACTGCGCAAAATGCAAGCAACCCCCTCACCCCTGCCGAACAAAGAATTTGCTCTTCAGTTTCCCACTGTCTAGACATTGTCTCTCGGCATGGACCGACAGAATTTGATTATACCGTGTTGGCCGAAGCCTTTGCCGGATTTGGGACAAAAGGGCGAAACGCGCTCCTCAAGGGATTACGCCATAAAAACACGGAGCGCGCGGAGCGTATAGCCACCGTTATCTACGCGGGGTCATACAATTTCAACGTCAATGCAAAGGGCGCTATCGCTTTGGCTTGGACACAAAACCCCACTCCCGCTTTATCCAGTGTTATGACGCGGGAAAGTTCGGCTTATTATCATGGGGCCTTTATCCGCACGCTGAACCATGAGACTGCAGAGATCAGACAATTATCACGCATGAATTTGAATAAAGTTTTTGGAGGCCATGGTGTAGGCGGCCTTCAAAACGCGACAAAACAGTTCACCCCTAAACCGGGCCTCTACCCACTATTAGCCAAAGCCGTATTAGATGACCCGACACCGACTCTTGTCGCTTTAATCAGTCGCTACCCCGAAAACAGGGCTCGCCCGATTTTGGAGCGCGCTTTACGCAATGAGAGCCCAGAAATCGTCGGAGCCGCCTATCGCGGCCTGTTTTCCATCAAACCCGATTTAGCCTTGGGGACACTCACCCAAAATATTCGCGGCCTTAAAGACGGAGAGGAAGCCATCGCCCTGTCATTTGGTGAAATGCTGAGCCTGCGCCATAAAAACCATACCGACAATTTTTATATGGATTATGCCAAGAACGTTTTGGCGGATAAGGCTTTATCCAAAACAGCCCGTATGGTCGGGCTCCATGCTGTCATGATGCAGTCGCGCCCACTTTCTGACACGTCGAAAAAAGCCCGTGCCGTCATGCCTCTGCCATCCGCGCCTGAAACCCATGCAATATTGATGAAAGCTGTGCAGGCACAGCGCACCATTCCTCCGCACTATAGCAGGGATATTTTAGTGAAATTACAAGCGGCTCCTATCGGCACGTTACAGACTCTCTATGATCAATTCCCTTCCTCTGTGGATGTGAATAAGCGCTATTTTATAGAAGGCGTGTCGGCAGACGATATGGACGGTAAATTTGCGAAAGACCAAATAGCCATAATGATGAAAGCGCTTTCAACCTCTCATGATTGGCTCGTTATAAGCATAGCGGATAATGCTTTGGCCGAAGCGAAAGCTTTGCCTGCCAAGCCTCTTTTACGTCAATTGGCGAACAGCCACCCTTTTTCGACGGTTCGTTTTTCGGCCTTGCAGGCCTTGGATGCGATGGACGGACAATCGAATGAGAAGCGCGATAATGATTGGCTCAAAATAATTTCTGACAAGGCGGAAGCCTGCCCCGTTGGAAAGACGGATTTCAAAGCCCAGACCCGCCAAGTCCCTTATTATAAGACAACGAAAATCGCTTATGGTTATGATAGCGCTCGCCCGCTGATGACCACCGCCGTCCCCACGCATAAAGGCTGGCTTGCCGGCTATGATGTCGGAGAATTTTCGGGGGGGCTAGTGGCTTATGACAATCGCACTGGCGAAGGCGAGCTAATTTGGGGACAGCCGGAGAACAAGTTTTATGAAGACCTAACTCTATCTGACGCACCGCCGAACATTACCGCATTAATGCCCAAATCCCCTGTTCGAATTGGGCAATATCCTGACGCCTATTGGGCTGTAACGGCGAGTGTGATGTTAGGGCAGAGCTATGTTTTATCTGTGAATGTGACCGAGGATGGATTTGAAGTCACGCCCTACTACCGTCTGCCGAAACCGCCTGAAACAATTTTTCAGCAAAAAGACGGGTCTGTCATTTTCGGGTTTGGCGAAAAAAAGCCCCGGACCGCCAAACAATATCGACACCCGCTCTTCCAACCCCCCCTCCATATGTCACCGCAGGGGCAGTTCCGCTTAGCCTGTACCCATCAGGCAAATGCACGCCCCGAAACAAAAGCAACGAAAGTTATGCGCTGATATGGCTTATTCTGAACAGGCTGCTCTCAATGCTTTAAAAGCGCTATCCGACCCTATCAGTGGGAAAGATCTGATTACAGCAGGGCGGCTCAACGCGCTTAGCTTTGAAAAAGGTATCTTACGCGCGGTACTTCAGATCGATCCCGCCAACGCCGAAGCCTATACGGACTTGCGCGCGGAAGCGGAAGCGGCGCTATCAAGATTGAAGGGTGTTAAAACAGCCACCGTTATCCTTTCAGCACACAAAGCCGCACCGCAAATCGGAGGTCGGAAACGCCCCACGCCACATGCCGTCCGTCGCCCGGAAGGCTATCAGGGCGATGCGAAAGTGGGGCGAGTTATTGCGGTGAGTTCAGCCAAAGGCGGTGTGGGTAAATCGACCATGGCCGTCAATTTGGCTGTGGCTTTAGCAAAATCAGGCAAAGCCGTTGGATTGCTCGATGCCGATATTCATGGCCCGAGCCTACCCATGTTATTAGGCTTGCAGGGACAGCGCGCCAAAACGGAAGAAGTCGAAGGACGCCGCTTAATTTCGCCAAAAACCGCGTTCGGCATTAAGGCGATGTCTATCGGTTTTCTGACGGAAGATGACGGCCCAATCGTCTGGCGCGGCCCATTGGTCCAAGGCGCAATCACTCGTATGTTGTGGGATGTGAATTGGGGTGAATTGGATACGCTGATTATTGATATGCCGCCCGGCACAGGGGATGCGCAATTAGGCTTAGCGCAAGACATTAAACCCGCCGGAGCGGTAATTATTTCCACGCCGCAAGATTTGGCACTATTGGATGCACGCAAGGGCGTGCGTATGTTTGAAAAAACAGGGATTCCTGTAATGGGTCTCATTGAAAATATGGCGGTCTTTACCTGCCCGAATTGTGAGAGCCAGCATCATATTTTCGGCGAAGGCGGCGCGAAGCGGGATGCCGAAGCGCTCGGCATCCCCTATATAGGAGCCGCACCTTTGACCCTTCCTATTCGGGAGAGCGGGGATAAAGGCGTACCGATTGCCTCAACATCAGCTAAAGACGCTGACATTTTTACGGATTTGGCGAAAAAGATATTTAATTAATTTAGCCAAACGGATTGTGCATCCGCTTTCCAACCAGTGGTCATTTTATCGCCCTGCGTTATGACCGGACGTTTCATTAACGTTGGATGTTCCACCATAAGCGTGATGGCTTTCTCGTCACTCATATCGGCCTTGTCAGTATCGGCCAAACCGCGCCATGTTGTTGAGCGTGTATTTAGCAGAGGAGCATAGCCCTCGGACTTTACCCATGTTTCTAGTGCATCACGAGGAACGCCATCAGCGCGAACGTCCACCAAGGTCAGCGTATGTCCAGCAGCCTCCAAAGATTTAATCGCTTTGCGGCATGTGTCACAATTTTTAAGATGGTAAATCGTCAGAGACATAAGTCCTCCGCTTTATAAGCTAACTATGAGTATTGATGAATTGAATCATCTCTTGAATGACTTTCTCACGCGGCTTGTCGTGATGCATCTCATGCTCAGAATCTTCAAAAGCCATGAATGTCACATTTTGAGCTTTTTGCGCGAAAGTTTCGCTGGCTTCAAAACTGGTGAGCTGGTCTCCTTTGGTATGCATCAAAAGCAGGGGTGTTGACCATTCCTCTGCCCGTGCTGCAATCCTTTCACCAACCTCAACAGCATCAGCCGCAAAGCTGAAACTAATGCGGTTGTGATTGAGCGGATCATTCATATAGAGCTCTTGTTCTTCGGGCAGGGTCGAAATTTTCTCCCCCGACAAAGGCTGGCTCATACTCGCCTCAGGCGATATTTTGCGAATGAGTTTGGCAATCCCACGAATGAAACCGGGAGGCGGTTTAGGCAAAGCGATAAAGGGCGCCGAGGTGATAATGGCACGGATATCATCATCCGCCTCAAAACCGTAATCTAAAACAAGCCCTCCGCCCATAGAGTGCCCATATAAAAAATGCGGGGTTTCGGGATAAAGCGCGCGTGTCTCTTTCAATAAAGCCTGCAAATCACCGCGCAATAGATCATAATTCGTACATACACCGCGTTTGCCCTCACTACGCCCGTGACCGCGTAAATCCAGCGCTGTGACAGCAATACTGGCAGCGTTTAAATCTGCTGCCATACGGTCATATCGCCCTGAATGCTCGCCTAACCCATGGGCCAAACTCATCACAGCTTTGGGAGAGTCTACAGGCCAGTGACGACCAATGAGTTTTGTTTGGTCTTTCGCACAACGGGTTTCAAAATCCTGCCCTGACATCACGCATTATCCTTTGATTTTACCGCTGTGCCATAGGCGAATAATTCCGCGCCCCCCGGTTTTGAAGGGTCATGTCCGCCAATCACGGAAAATTCAATGCGAATATTATAGACAGCTGTCGCGCCCAAGCTTTCGGCCTCTCTGAGCATACGCACAATCGCTTCACGGCGGGCACGATCTAATATGGTTTCATAAGACCGCAACGATCCGCCGACTAACGATTTTAATTTCGCCGCTAAGTTTTTGAAATAATCCAAGGCAATCACAACATTCCCCGTGACTAAGATAGCGCCTTCTTCCAAGTCTTTTGCATGAATGTCGGGAATATTTTTGAGCGTGCTTTGTTGAATATAGGACAAATCGGCTTCGTCTTGACGCAATCGCTCAAAATGCCGACGCTCATTTAATCCGCCAAAGATAACCCCAATGGCGACCAAGGCGATAAAGGTGATAAGGCCAATCATTTAAGCACGACCGCTGTACCATAAGCATAAAGCTCTGACGCGCCCGATGTAACGGAACTTGTCGAAAATCGTACATTGACCACGGCATTCGCCCCGAGTGAGCGTGCCTGATCAACCATACGCTCCACAGATTGACCGCGGGCATCTTCGAGCAGCTCCGTATAGCCTTTTAGCTCACCGCCCACGATGTTTTTCAGGCCCGCCATTATATCGCGCCCGACATGTTTGGCGCGCACCGTATTGCCCTGAACCAAACCTTTCCAAGCCACGATCTCACGCCCAGGTACTGTTTCCAAATTTGACAAGATAAATTCATTCATAAGACTCTCCTTAGCAAATTGTAGCGGAGTGCCGCAGCGGGCGCGACTCTTAATCGGAAAAAAGCCAAAGTGAATAGTCGAGAACCGTGTTGAGTGTTGAACTTTTCTTGAACGGCTTGGTCTTGCCTCTCTGCCCCGGCTCTGGCACGTAGCGATCATGACACGACATTCTCCTCTACGCGTTGCTTTCCAAATGGACCCGATGGAAACCGTTGATATCAATGGTGATACAACCTTCGCATTGGCCGAGGTGGCGGCACAAAGAGGCATGACACTATTTGAATATGGGCCGCAACATCTGAGCTATCATCACGGTCACATATTAGCCAATGCACGCCCCATGACCGTACGTCGCGAAAAAGGCAACCATGTCAGCTTTGAAGCGCGACGTATGATTGATCTGGCCACCGATATTGATGTGGTTTGGATGCGCCAAGACCCGCCTTTCGATATGTCTTATATCACCGCGGCGCATATATTGGAGCGCCTGAAAGGGCAGACATTGGTCGCCAATGACCCCGAATGGGTACGCTCAGGGCCGGAGAAAATTCTGCCCCTGGATTACCCTGAACATATGCCCGAAACGCTTATCAGTCGTGACGAGACGGCCATTCGGGCTTTTCGGGAAAAGCATAAAGATATTATTTTAAAGCCCCTCTTCGGCAATGGCGGCGCGGGAGTCTTTCGCCTGAAAGAAGGCGACAGCAATTACGCCTCTCTCATCGAAATGTTTTTCGCCAATTCCCGCGAACCCATTATCGCTCAGGCGTTTTTGAAAGACGTGGCCAAAGGCGATAAGCGGATTATTATTATTGACGGTAAAGCGGTAGGCGCGATTAATCGCGTGCCCCTGCCCGGTGAAACGCGGTCCAATATGCATGTGGGCGGGGAAGCGCGAGCAACAGAACTGACAAAAACAGACCATATTATTTGTGATGCCATTGGCCCCATGTTGAAGGCCCGTGGCCAGATTTTGGTCGGGATAGATGTTATCGGCGATAAAATGACCGAAATTAATACGACCAGTCCAACGGGGGTGCAGGAGTTGAAACGCTTTACAGGCGTAGATGCGGCGGCTCTGTCTTGGGATGCAATAGAGACACGATTAAAAGACTAATATCAGGAACGAGGTCACACTATGGCAGGAACAATACGCACACCATGGTTGGAACACCATGCTGCTTTGGGTATCGAAATTCCTGAATTTAAAGACCATCCCCTCGGGACTTATGTCGAACAACACGCCAAATCACGCCCGGATGCGCCGGCTTTATATTTCGTGCAGCGAGAAATCAGCTATCGTGAGTTTAATCGCTACACCAATCAATTAGCGAATGCTCTTAAAGGCTTAGGCTTGGGACGAGGCGATGTCATTGGTTTGCACATGCCCAATATTCCGCAATATATTTTCGCCTTGACTGCAATTAGCAAAATAGGCGCCATTGGCTCGGGCATTTCGCCTCTATTGGCCCCACCGGAGCTCGCCTTTCAAATCCAAGATGCCAATATCAAGGCTGTGATGACTTTGTCAGATCTTTCCGGTGCCTTGACTGCCATGGAAGCCCCTGATTGTTTGGAAACAGTGATTGTTACCGGCAGTGCCGATTTTTTAGCGCCACAGCCTTTTGCGCTGAGCGAGATTAAAAACATCAAAACGATGACATATCTTGACCTCACAGACGGTCAATCAGATCAATTCGAGCAGGTCAGGGTCGACCCGCATGACACCTATATGATTCAATATACCGGCGGGACGACAGGACGTGCCAAAGGCGCAATGCTCACCCATCGTAATATTGTCTATAATACCGCTCAGACCATATCGGTGAACCCGTTTACGGCGGGGGAAACCATTTTGCTCAGCGCTTTTCCTCTGTTTCATATTGCCGGGCTGTCCATCGCGATTGCGTCTGCGCGTTATGGCGGCATGACGATATTAGTCCCCAACCCCCGCGATACGGATTTCATCTGTGCGCAATTACTCAAATACCCACCCACAGTTATGGCGGCCGTCCCCGCCCTCTATGATATGATGGTGAATAACTCGACGTTTAAGACAATCGATTTTTCCAAATTAGATGTCGCTTTGACAGGCGCGGCCCCGCTCACCCGGTCCAGCTATGACGCACTATCCGCTATTATTGGCGAGAATAAAATTGCCGATATTTTTGGCATGACGGAAACGGGGCCGTGTTACACCACTAATCCACCAAAGCGTTACAAGCTCGGCTCTGTTGGTATGCCCCTACCAAATGTCCTCGTTCGAATACGCGATGTGGATACGGGTAAAAAAGATATGCCTGTTGGCGAGCCCGGTGAAATCACCTGTACAGGGCCGCAAGTGATGAAAGGCTATTTGAACCTTCCCGAAGAAAGCGCCCACGCCTTACGCGAGATTGACGGGCAAAAATGGATGTTTTCCGGCGATGTCGGCTATATGGATGAAGAGGGCTATATTTTCCTGTGTGACCGCGCCAAAGATATGTTGATTGTCGGCGGTTATAAAGTTTTCTCGGTCGAGGTTGAGGATAAGCTGTCTTCCCTGCCTGAAATCGCAGCTTGCGCCATCATTGGCAGTCCGGATGAGGCCCGCCCCGGAAATGATATCGTCAATCTCTATGTTGAATTAACGCCGGAGCACAAAAACGCCGATGAGGCGCAAATTAAGGCCAACATTATCGCATATTGCCGAGACACAATGGCGGCCTATAAAGTTCCGAAACAAGTGCATATAATCGACGCTATTCCGCTGACCCCTGTTGGCAAAATTGATAAAAAAGCGCTGCGGGCCACGGCCCCATAATAGGCGCTTTGTAAGGACATTTATGACCGTTCTCTCTATTCTTGAAAGTCGTTACTCCGTCAGAGGGTTTAGGAAAGACCCCATCGACAAAGACCTGCTCGAGTCGATTTTTAAGCAAGCGCAGATGGCGCCTTCAAATTGCAATGTTCAGCCTTGGCAAACCTATGTCGTCAGTGGTGAAAACCGCGATAAACTCTCAGAAAGCCTCGTCAAAGCAGTGATGGCCGGCAATCCGCCAAACCCGAAATTTGATTGGGTGACACGCTATAAAGGCAAGCATCGTGAGCGCCAATTCGGTTCCGCTAACGCCCTTTATTCGGCTTTGGGTATTGCGCGCGAAGACAAAATGGCTCGCAATATTGCCATGCTCCGTAACTGGCAGTTCTTTGACGCCCCCCATGCGGCCTTCTTCACGATGGGTTTGGATATGGGTGTGATGGGCGCAGTTGATCTGGGTATCTACGCGCAGACCCTCGCCTTATTATTGGAAGAAAACGGTATTCAATGCTGTATGCAAGGGGCTTTGGGTCAATTTCCGGATCCCGTTCATGAGCAACTCGGCATAGCCGAAGGGCAAGGCATTTTATTCGGAATGTCCTTCGGTTACGCGGATGAAAGCCACGCTGCCAATGCCGCTCGCACAGATAGAGCTGAATTGGATGATGCGGTTCAGTTTTTCGACTAAAACGCTTTAGGCCGCCTTATAAACGAAATCCGGCAGGTCATTTTTATGAACCACCGGAACGCCCTGTGTCACAGTGATGTCTCGTAAATATTCTTTCTCAATGTCATGAGAGATGATTATCAAAGGTGTGTCATTCAGCAATGCCCGAACCGCAATCACCGAAGTGCGGGCATCAATCGTATCTGAGAGCTGGTCGTCCAACAGAACAAGACTGTAGTTATGCTTGTTCATCAATTTCTTGGCTTTTTTCAGACTTTTCGCGTGGTCTAACTTATACCCGTAACCATATTTATTGGCCAAAATACGGGTGACCACAATAGGCTCAAACTCGTCATCATCAATGAGTAAAAACCTATTCATTCAACGTAATTTTCCAATCTCGCTTATACGAACGCCGAGCCTTATTGCGACAAAAACGAGATTTGACAAGTTGAAATTTCAAGGAGTTTTACCGCGGTCAGTTGAAAAACTTAAGCTTTAACCCTTTGAGGAATGGGGCATGTGACGCCTGTCGGGCCATGCATACAATAGCCTTGCGGGTTTTTCGCCAAATATTGCTGATGGTAATTTTCTGCGGGATAATACTCACCCACCTTGGAAATTTCCGTTGTAACAGGGCGACCATAAGCCGCTTCATACCGTTTTGCCGCGGATTGCGCCGCAACGCGCTGATCCTCATTATAAACACAAACAGTGCTGCGATATTGAGATCCAACGTCATTGCCCTGACGATTGCCTTGAGTGGGATCGTGATTTTCGAAAAAGACCTTCAATATC
The DNA here is from genome assembly GCA_964511495.1 of uncultured Algimonas sp. Taxonomy (GTDB): domain Bacteria; phylum Pseudomonadota; class Alphaproteobacteria; order Caulobacterales; family Maricaulaceae; genus Litorimonas. Next base: position 12,632 of record CAZEFT010000006.1, read on the forward strand.
TCATCAAAAGCAATGCGTTTGGGGTCGTAAACAACGTGAACGACCTCGGCATGACCCGTAGCACCTGAACAGACGAGTTCATAATTGGGTTGTTTGGTCGTACCGCCCGCATAGCCGACAGATGTGACATGAACGCCTTCTAATTTCCATAAGATACGTTCTGCGCCCCAAAAACAGCCCATGCCGAGCAAGACCTGCTCATAGCCTGCCGGAATATCACCAAACATGGATTGTCCGTTGACATAGTGTTTATCAATTGTCGCGAGCATGGAAGCCTCCGATTTTTTTTACCCGCCTAGACCGACAAAATGCCCTGAAATGATGGGCTCCATGCGGTCCGCGAGTATATCTGCGATCTCAATCGCTTTTTCCGTTGTATCGATATGGTCTTGCCTCACCTCGATTGCAAGGTGGCGCAGTTTGCGTGGGGCAATATGCGTATCGACCGTATGGTTGAGCACATAGGCGGAATAAGGCTGGTTAACGCCGACGACAAAATTGCGCCCGAGGCGCATGAAGCTTTCTCGTAAATTCTCAGCACTCTCCATATCATATCGCGCCAAGAGCCCAATTTCGACCAAGCGAAATTCCCCTTTTTTCGGATGAGGCGTAAAGCTGTGAATGGAAATAGCAAAGGGGTTGTCCATGGCATCTAAAGAGTGTTTCAATTGCGCATGATAGGGTCGATGAAATCGGTTAAGACGGTTTTCTCGCTCTACATCGGACAGGTTTTGATTGCCGGGAATGACAGTGCCGTCACTCTCTTCGACGATCAGGCTTGCGGCCTCTTCCGACCGATTACAATCAATCACCAATCGTGAAAATCCGGCTAATTGACCGGCGCATTTATAGACCTCACAAAGACGTCGTACGATCACATCTGTCCCAATATCCCATGCGATATGTCGTGTCAGATCATCCCCCGTCAGCCCCAAATTATTCAGGTCTTTTGGAATATGTTTTGAAGCGTGATCACCAAAAACAAAGACATGCTCATTCCCTGTCTCGGGAATGGCTTCAAAGGCTTCATGTTTCACGATTTGTGTCATGTCGTGTGTATAAGGCTTGGAATGAAATGCGCTACCATATGAGTGAGAAAAAACGCTTATAAATCCTGCACGGTTTCCCGGACCAATTGATCAACCACAGACTTTAAAGCTTCGCGCTTATTGCGTTTCTCCGCGACTTCATTTTCGAAAGTCGCGAGTTGGCGAGCGGCGCTGGACCCATTGCGGATAATATTGCGCGCATTGCGCACTTCTTTCAAACAGCCCAAAGCCTCAGCATCTTCGGATATCCAATCAATCAGCTCTTCCAGTAAGACGGCAAAAGGCACCGCACCGCCATGGCCGAAATCGATGAGCTTTCCTTCAACACCATGGCGCTGCGCCATCCATCTATTTTCTTCAATCAAGAAAGCGGGATAAATTCGCCACCGCATATTGCTGTCTTTCAATCGCAAAAGGCGGCGCGTGAGCGATTGATAAATCGCCGCAATCGACATCGCATCATCCAGAATTGTGCAAATATCACAAATCCGCATTTCCAAAGTCGGAAACTTATTTGACGGGCGTATATCCCACCAGATTTTGGATGAGTCCTCTATGGCCCCAGAGCGCACAATCGCATCCACTAAACGTTCATATTCACCGAAACTTTGCAGCGCTTCGGGAATGCCCGTGCGCGGCATGCCGTCAAAAACTGAGAGGCGGTAGCTTTGCAATCCCATTCTCTGCCCGCCCCAAAAAGGCGAACTCGTCGAGAGGGCCAACATATGCGGCAGGAAATACCGGATCTGATTTTGCACATCGATCATCGCATCACGATTTTCTATTCCGATATGGACGTGCATGCCGCAAATCATCATGCGGTGAATGGCCCCTTTCATATCGGTCGAAAGCTGCTCATAGCGTTCACCTTGCGTCGGCTTTTGCTGGCTCCAATGGGTGAAAGGGTGGGTCGAGGCAGCCATGAGGCGCATATCATGATCAATCGCGATGCGGGCCAATGATCCGCGCAGATCGGCGATTTCGCTGCGGGCTTGCGCAACGGTTTTGCAAATACCCGTCGCAATCTCTACCTGACACCGCAAAAATTCAGGGGTCACCCGTTCACCAATCTGATCTTGGCAGGCTTTCATAAAGCCTTTGGGTGGATTTTTAACCGCCTTGCGCGTCTCCGGACAGACGAGCAAATACTCTTCCTCTACACCGAGTGTTAAAGCTTCTTCCATATGTCCTCCCTTATTCACGTTAGCAGGATGAAATCAGTCTGTGAATATCTCGCATGCGGGCTTGAGATATCTGAAAAAGCGGGATATAGGCGCGCCTTCCATAGTGTATGCGTTGGAAGTTTGCCCCCTCGGTTCAGGCCGAGATATGCTGCCTCAGAGGTGAGGTGGCGGAGTGGTTTAAGGCGCACTGCCCGCGCCGCAACGCGGCGCAAATATTTAAGATAAGCGTGCGCTTATCTTAAACCCCTCGGTTCATACCGAGGTATAATGCCTCAGAGGTGAGGTGGCCGAGTGGTTTAAGGCGCACGCTTGGAAAGCGTGTTTAGGTTAGTAGCCTAACGTGGGTTCGAATCCCATCCTCACCTCCAGCATTTTAACGCTGGCCTAGTTCTTATGACTTTACAATAAATTCAAATTTGGCGAGAAAAACGCCGAAAGCATCGCCTAGCTTGGTTTTTAGTACTAAACCAACTTTAAAATGATGTTTTGAATGATAGTCATCTTCTCATTAAGTCTAAACGATAATAAATAGTAAGTTAAATTTCTTTTGATTGGTGCTAATCGTCATTCCAGTTCGATACTTTACCAGCGCATACCCAATCTTGTGAACCTTTTGTCGAGCCTACGCCTTTTACGGATGTTACGGCATTTGTCACAAACTCGTACCTAGTACGCGTCGCACCACCGGGTAACCCATCCGCACCACATTTTTTATCGGCACACCATTTTATATACAGACGACGATCACACTTATTCGTAATTTTAAAATAAGTTTTATTGTTTTTTTCATAGGTACTATATTGCACACATGAACCGCCGCTATATTTCCCACTCCAGCACCCATCATCATTACTTGCGGATGCAGGAAGGGCTTGCATAGTTACCCCCAGAGAAACGGCAGCCATTAGTCCAATTTTTCGTTTAAACAACATATTCCTCTCCTAAAAAGTAACGTGTGCGTTTTAGTACATGCAAAATTTCATTATTTCAATTGCGACGCGTATATCTTTTATGGATTGGCAATTCGAACGTCTAAGTCTAATCTTTTCGTATAGTAAAAAAGCCTTGGGTCATGGTATCTACTGGAGCGGCCACTGGTAATCTTCTGATATCCTCCTATAATCCTTGAAAAGGGATGAGTATATGAAACAGATGCAAGGCTTGGATTCGGTTTTTGTAGCAATGGAGCGACCGATCGCCCCTGTTCATATCGGCTCGATTTTAATTTACGACCCGTCCACTGCTCCGAATGGTTTTGTTCGTTTCAAGGATATTCTGTCCTTTATTGAAAGCCGCTTACAACTCTCCGATACGATGCGGCAGAAAATGGTCAAAGTGCCGTTCGGGATTGATTACCCTTATTGGGTTCAAGACAGTAATTTCGACATTGAATATCACATTCGTCATATCGCCCTGCCCAAGCCCGGCGACTGGCGGCAGCTCTGCATTCAGGCCGCCCGTGTTTTTGCTCGTCCCCTCGATTTATCGCGTCCCCCTTGGGAGATTACAGTCGTTGAAGGATTGGACAATATAGAAGGCGTGCCAAAAGGGTCTTACGCCATGCTGACCAAGGTTCATCACGCGGCGATTGACGGCGTGTCCGGTGTGGACATGATGCATGCGTTGCATACGATGACGGCAGAGGATGATATGACTTTGCCGCCGGATAATTGGCGGCCCGAGGCGGATCCAAGCCAAGTAGAATTATTTGCCCGCGGTTATGCCCGCAGTCTTTTAAATCCCATTCGTCAGGCGGACGCCATGCGCCGCTCCCTTCCCGGCATGGCCCGTGTCGTCAAAGGATTGGTCAAAAAGGATTTTGATTTTAACGCCCTGATGAAGGCCCCAAAAACGCGGTTCAACGGAACGGTCTCTCCGCATCGTATGTTCGATGCGCGCACATTCTCGCTCAAAGAAGTAAAGAGCATACGCGCACTTGTGCCCGGCTCGACCTTGAATGATGTGATGCTCTCTATCGTTGGCGGCGCAATGCGACGATATTTAGATCACTATAATGAATTACCGGACACTTCTGTCACCACCATGGCCCCCATCTCAGTCAGAGATGAGAGCGAGAAGAACTCTATGGGGAACCAAGTGGCCGCAATGTATGTCCCGCTGGGCTCTCATATACCTGCGGTGGCTGAACGGTTGAAATATGTCACCGAAGAAACACAGAAAGCCAAAGCTTTTACAGGCGCGTTAGGGGCCCGACAAATGACCGATATGGCCAAGCTGACCCCTGCCCCCGTTATGAATTTGGGCGCGCAAGTCTTTACGCGTCTCAAACTCGCTGATCGTATGAAGGCCTTTGTGAACACGGTTGTGACCAATGTTCCAGGCCCGCCTGTTCCGATTTATTCTGCGGGAGCAAAGTTGATTGCCATGCATGGCAAGTTATGCCTCGTGGATGGGGTGAAATTGGGTCATGTTGTTCATTCTTATGTCGATGAAGTGACACTGGCTTTCACCGCCTGTCGCAGCGCTATTCCTGATCCGGATTTTTATTCTGATTGTATTCAAAGCAGTTTTGACGCGCATATTGAGGCGCTCAAAATTCAAACCGAAGCGCAAGAAAAGGCACCCCGAAAGCCTTCCCCTTCCAAACAGAAGACCACGGCTAAGAAATCATCGCCAAAGAAACAACCTCCAAAGAAAACCTCTGCGAAAAAAACACCTGCGAAGAAGACAACAACGCAAAGAACGCCGCCTGTCGCAAAAACCACGCCTAAAGCTGAGACGAAAAGCAATGGCGCTGCGAAGTCTACGTCATAAGCCCCCCATGCAAGTGCTGACTATCCTCCGGATTTACACCTTGCCAGAGCCGAATGACGCCCTAAAGATGTTGTATAAAATAAAGCATCATGCGTAAGCGGGGAAAATATATGAGTGCGACACTCTCTCGGGGCGGGTTATCCCGCAAAGGGCCATCTCTATTTTGGACTTTGACCGAAGGCCGGGGGATATTTGAACTCAATAGTTTTTATGCGCTGCGCTTACTGATGAAACGCCTGCCCAAGGGCGATGGACACCCTGTTATTGTATTTCCCGGTTTTGTGGCCAGTGACCGCTCCACCCGACCTATGCGGGGCCTTCTGAAAGATTTAGGCTATCAGTCATATGGGTGGGGACTAGGTCGAAATCTGATTTTCAATGCCGACCGCGAAGCTGCCATGGGTGATTTGCTCCGCCGTGTTTATAAAGAACATGGACGTAAAGTATCCGTTATAGGCTGGAGCCTTGGCGGTGTGTATGCGCGCGAAGTCGCCAAATCACATCCGAAAATGGTGCGGAGTGTTATTACTCTGGGTAGCCCCATCTCAGGTGATTTAGATCATTCAAATGCCAGACGCCTTTATGAGGCTCTTAACGGGACGCCAAATGAAGACATGAAAAAGCGTTTGGAGACTATCGGAGAAGCGCCACCCGTTCCAACGACCTCTATTTATTCAAAAACGGACGGCATTGTGGCGTGGCGTGGTTCCATTCAAAAAGACGCCCCTGAAACAGAAAATATTCGAGTACCGGCCAGCCATATTGGTCTCGGCGTGAACCCTCTGGTGATGTATGTCCTTGCTGACCGCCTCGCACAGGCTGAAGGCGATTGGGCGCCTTTTGAACGAGACGGTTTGAAATCAATTCTGTTCCGCCCGTCCTAAATTTCAAGATTTATACCCATTACACAGCGATTTGATTGGACGCCGATTTCCCTATGAGGGAAGGCAGAATGGTTATGTCACATCCGCCAACAGCTCATATACGCTCCCTTGCCGAACAAAAAAAGCGGGTGAAGGACGCTACAGATTATATCTCTGGGGCTCTCTCTGATGCCGTCACTATCTTGCCCAAAATAGCCGTCATTCTCGGCTCAGGTATCGGCGGTTTTGCTGAACGTATAAAAGGCGTCAAAATTTCAACCCTCGACATTCCACATATGCCACAATCTACAGCCCCCCATCATCAGGGCGTTTTTCATGTTGGAGAGATCAACGACGTGCCCGTAATCGGCGTGCAGGGACGCGTTCATCTATATGAAGGCTATACCGCCGAAGATGTGGCTTTTATCGTCGAGGTTTTGCAAGGTTTGGGCGTTGAAACACTGATACTGACGAATATTTCAGGCGCGCTTAACCCGGACATGAACACCGGAGATATTGTCAGCCTGTCTGATCATATCTATCTGCCAGGCTTTGCCGGCCTCAGTCCGTTGCGCGGCAAAACACAAAGCCCGGAGCGGTCTCCTTTCCTCAACCTTACGCATTGTTACGACGACACGCTTTTAAAAATCGCGGACAGCTCGACATATGGGCCGTTGAAACGAGCTGTCTATGCCTGCCTTGGCGGGCCGCAATTGGAAACACCTGCCGAGGGGCGTTTACTACGTCTCTTGGGGGCCGATATAGTCGGGATGTCGACCATTCCAGAAGCCATCATGGCGCGTTATTTGGATATGCAGGTCTTGGGTTTGAGCCTCATCGTCAATCCCGTTATCACGGATCGGGATAAACAACCCGCATTAGATGAAGCTGAGATTTGGGCCGCCGCAGAAGCAGCAAGTCCCGCATTTCAAGACCTTGTTCTTCATTGTCTGACAACCCTCCATCAGAAAAAAGAGGCTTTATCATGAGCGGATTACTCGGCATTGTCGCCCTTCTGGCGGTCGCTTTCTTAGCGTCTGAGAAACGATCAGCCATATCGCCTTTACAAGTGCTGCGACTTTTGGCGTTACAAATTTTCATCGCCGCTTTTGCTCTGCTCACTCCCATTGGGATAGGAGCCCTCTCCGCAGTGAATTCCGGCGTCGGCAAACTCCTAACCTATGCTCAGGACGGTATTAATTTCATTTTTGGTCCACTCGGGAATTCTGAAAACGGCATTATCCTCGCCTTTCAAATTCTCCCGATTATCATTTTTATCGGCTCCTTATTGAGTATGTTATTTTACTTGCGAATTATGGATGTGATTATTCGTTATCTGGGCGGTGGGTTACGATTTTTGACAGGCGCTTCACGCCTAGAGTCAACTTGCGCAGCGGCGAATATTTTCGTCGGCATGGCCGAAGCCCCGCTCACTATATTGCCCTATCTGAAAAAAATCACGCGCTCACAGCTATTCGTCATGATGGCGTTGGGATTAGCCAGTGTCTCAGGCTCGGTTCTTTTTGCTTATGCCGCACTCGGGATTCGAAGTGACCTTCTCATCACTGCCGCCTTTATGTCAGCCCCGGGTGGATTGCTAATGGGGCGTATGCTGGTGCCTGAAACCGAAACACCTTTTGATATTGAAGACAGCACGGTTGAAAAAATCGATACACGCCGCGCGGATAGTCTCGTCGAAGCGGCAACCAATGGCGCCCTGACGGGACTTCAAATTATGCTGAGCGTCATTGCTGTGTTAATCGCCTTTCTCGGGGTAATTGCCTTGGTCAATGGCATATTAGGCGGTGTGGGACAGCTCTTCGGGGCCGAAAACCTCACCTTGGAAGGTCTGTTCAGCCATGTCTTCCGACCCGTCGCCTTTTTGATTGGTGTGCCTTGGGAAGAGTCGGCAGCAGCCGGTAATTATTTGGGGCAAAAGGTCGTACTGAATGAGTTTTTGGCCTATGCTAACTTCGCGCCAAACATCTCTGACTTCTCGGATCAAGGCCAGATTGCCATCACTGTCGCTCTTTGCGGTTTTGCTAATTTTGCGGGTCTCGCCATTTTGGTCGCCGGACTGTCTAGCGTGGCTCCAGAGCGTAAAAGCGAGATCTCTAAACTGGGCTTAAAAACTGTTTTGGCCGGGAATTTATCCAATTTCATGTCTGCGGCTATTATCAGCGTTTTACTCTCTCTCGTTGCCCTGTTTTAGATCAAAAAAATCGGCGAATTAGGACGCCGTTTCTAATCCTGATTGCTAATTTGCCTTCGTAATTTTAATGTTTCGGAGGATGAACATGTCAAACAACACTGCAACCGCCAAAAAATCTGTAGAAGAGTTTTTAAAGCCTTTAACAACAGCTCGTCACGCCTATATCGGCCTGCACGGCTTTGCCTATGACCGCGCCAAAATGCGCCGCAAACAAGTCCAAAGCTTTGTGAAAGAGCAATTTGAAACCTATGTTTCAAAAGGCACAAATGTTGAAGAGCAAGTGGTTGAACTCACTGAATCTGTCAAAGCTGACCTTTCAGAGAAAATTCGTCTGCCGCGTCCGACGAATTTATTGAAAAAAGTTCGTAAGAGTTCTGACGATCAAGTCGCTGAACTGGAAGCACAAGTTGAAAAGCTAAACGAACAGCTAGAAAAAATGGCGAAGAAAAAAGCGAGACCGGCGAAGAAATCAGTCGCCAAAAAGCCTGTCGCGAAGAAAACTGTGACGACTGAAAAAGTCATTGAAGAAAAGTTGTCAGGCGACATCAAAACGACAACCACAAAACTGGTCGAAACGCCCCAAACATCAGAGGTGACAACCGAAGTCAAAACGGAAGTAAAAGCCGCTGCTGATGCTGACAAATACGCCCCTTATGTGGCGGATGTGCAGCGTTATGATGCGAAAGCTGATGCCTCAATCATTCGCAAAATCGTCATTCACTGCGGCATTGCCCTGCGCAATAATGACGGACGTTACGTGGCCTGCTCTGACGAAGCCGAGCGCCAAACCGTTCGGAATAGCTGGCTCACGCGTAAATTGGGTGTCGATGGCGAAACGGCCGAATTGGATAAAAAAGTCCTTGCGGTTTGTGAAACTATGAAAGCGGATAGAATGAAAAACCGCGTCACATTCTATTATCTGCTTGCTAAAAATGAGGACAAATTGAGCACACTTTAATCTCTGCTCTTTATCCAAACAAAAAGCCCGCCATTTCGGCGGGCTTTATTTTTACGATCTTATAAAAGATACTTAGCTTTTATATTTAATCGAACATCCATAAGGGGGGGTATTGGCTTCGGCCACAGTGCGCCCCGCCGCCAAGTCAGCCAGAGCGGCTTCGACATAGTTCACCTCTGTACCCGCAGCGAGCTTACGCCCATTTCGGTCATCATCAATTCCGCCCTGATAGACCAAGGTTTGGTTCTCATCGATAATATACATGTGCGGCGTTGTTTTAGCGCTGAAAGATTGACCCATTGTACCCTCAGGGTCCATGATCACCGCAGTTGGGGCAGCGTCACGTTTGACAGTCAGCTTATTGGCTTTCTCACCTGAAACATAACCCTGCAATCCGGGGCCACTTGAAATAACGGAAAGCCAGACCGTATCACCATTGGCTGTGGCAGATTTTTGTAGGTCTTGCATATTCTTAGACTCATAATGCCGCACAACATAGGGGCATTGGTGATTTGTCCACTCAAGGATGACTTTCTTACCGGCGAAATCGGATAATTTATGTGTTTTACCATTGGAATCGACAACACTCATATCCGCAACGGATGAGCCTGTAGCAATTTTCGCCTGAGCAGTTGTTCCGGCAAAGCAGAGAGCCGCTGTGGCGCTCAGAGCTAAAGTTTTGATCATAAGGGTCATAATATTCCTCTCTTTAAATTTCCGTTTTTGAAAGCTCTGACCTAACTACGAACCAAGCAGTCTTTAGGACTTCGCCCTCTCTAGGGCTTCCTTTATCAAATCATACGTCAAAACTTGAGGCAAAACCTCAGCTTTCACGGAATTGTTAGATTCACTTGATGGGCGAGGTGGAAAAACAAGATAAAGTGGGACACCCGCTCGTCCATAACGTTCAAGCTCGGCCGCAATCTCATCATTTTTATTGGTCCAATCTGCAATCAAGAAAGCCGTATTTGTTTCATTAAACAACGCTTTCGTCTTGTCTGTTTTCAGAACCCGCATTTCATTCACTTTACAGGTCACACACCACGCCGCCGTAAAATCAACAAAGACAGGACGCCCCTCTGCTTGTAGCTCGGCCACGCGCTCCGGTGACCACGCCTCAGTTTCTAAAACCGTATCGGACACGCTCATAGGCTTTAAACTCAGGCAAAGTATAAGGCTGCCGACCAAAGTGAGCATTGCAAGCCCTTTCGAAATCACTGTGCCACGTTTGAAAACCCAAACTGCAAAGGCTAAGAATAAGAACGCCATCAGCAAGACAAACATGCCATTGGCACCCGATTGCTGCGTCAACACCCAAACTAACCAAATGGCTGCCGCGAACATCGGGAAGGCCAAAACGTTTTTGAAAGTCTCCATCCAAGGCCCGGGCTTCGGTAAAGCACTGACGATTTTCGGCACATAAGCAATAAGCAGGAATGGAAAAGCAAAACCCAAGGCCAGAGCCATGAAAATGACAATCGTCAGCACAGCGGGCTGCGCTAGCGCATAACCGATTGCGGGAGCCATGAAAGGTGCCGTGCAGGGTGTGGCGACGATTACGGCCAGCAAGCCGGTAAAAAAGGAGCCTTTGACTCCACCTTGAGTGGTCAGGCTTGAACCCGTGTTTTGGAATTGTCCGGCAATGTCAAACAAACCCAATAGATTTAAGCCCACAGCAAAAATAATGAGGGCCAGTATCGCCACAACGGGTGGAGATTGTAATTGGAAACCCCACCCCACTTCATTACCGGCAGCTTTCAAAATCAGAAGCAAGGCCGTCAAAATGAAAAATGTCACCAGAACACCGACGGTATAAGCCCAAGCCTCGCGCTTGATAGTTCGACGTTCGCCATGTGCCGATTTGGCGATGCTCAAAGCCTTCATCGAAATAATCGGGAACACGCAGGGCATGAGATTGAGAATTAGTCCGCCGATTAATGCGCCGATAATTGCCCCCCATAGAGAGAGCGAAGAAGCGGTCTTTAGGCCTGTGCCCGGAGCCGTTGCTATGTTTCCGACATTGACGGTTTGACCGACAAAAAACTCAATTTCCGATCCAACGGGTACCCCGTCTTTTACATAGGACACAACACCCTTCAAACTCTCAGGGAGGGTTTCATTCCATTTATAATCCGCTGGCACAGTGATGCGAATGCCTTCTGTTCCCACCGACACATTTTGGGGTTGGGAGTGCATCAAAATGCCCTGATCGAAAGGGAAGAAATAGGCGTTCTCAAAATTCCCTTCCGGCAAATCAGCAAGTGAAATTTCGAGTGTATCCCCCTTTTTCGTAATCCCGCCTGTCACAGACACAGGTTTCGGGGCCGTGTTGATAGCGTCCCGAATAAGAGCATCCCACCGGACATCTTTGACAGGTTCACCAATCAATAGGTCAATGGAGGCCTCTCCGCTTTCAGGGATGCAAACATCCTTACAAACGAGATAATAAAATTCGAGACCGATTGTTTCGACACTGCCCATTTTTGCATTGGGCGGAACTGTCATTTTGACAGGAAACAACGGAGCCCCTTCAAATCCGTAATTTATGATTGGCCCCGTCGGCAGGGTGATGGGTAGAGGCCAGACAATCTCACCGACTTGCCAATCACCCTTCTTATTCCAATAGAGGGAAACGGGTTCACCACTATCTCCCGGGTTACGCCAATAGGTGTGCCAACCCTGATCCAAAATTGTACGAAGTGCCACGGTAATGTCTTCACCCGGCATAGCCGCGTCATGTGAACTCACCAGCGAAGCAACGACTTTCCCCGTGTCGACGAACTCGCTTTCCGCTGCGTGAAGCGGCAGGGCAGCCATCAAAGTGATAAAAAGACCGATTAGAAAATTTTTCATGCCGCTCCCCTAGCCCAAATTGATGGACGGGCCAATAAGCATTCCCAAGTCCTCACGCAGAGGTGAAATGGGCACCAGAAACACAACATAAAAAAACCCGGGCCGCAATGACCCGGGTTTTATTCAAATATAAATCTATATGAGACTTAAGCGTTAGCCGCCGCTGTTTCCGCTTGTGAACGACGCAGTGTCATATTCACCAAACGCTGCCAGTTGCCTAATGAAACCATATGGGCATAGGCGACAGCCAAATAACCGCGTTCTGAAAAATCTTTCAATTTGTCATCTGGAAGGGCCTTTAATTTCTCTTCGCTAATTGCAAAATAATCGGCAATTTTTTGAAGAGGGCCTTCTGAACCATCTGCGTTTTGACCGCGGAAATTCATTTCCTTTTGTTCGAACAGGTCGGCTTCTTTGAAGTCTTCAATCATTTTGGATGTCGCTTGACGATCCCGCTCATAATTTTGAAGGAATTGGAACGCTTCTTTTGTGAAAGCAGATGTATCTTCTTTATCAAAGAACATTTGAGCCGGGTTTTTATCCGTAACGCATTCTGCATCTGTGTCCACACAGACAACAAAACGATCATTTGACTTATCAGCCGCCAAAACAAACGGGAAGCGACGGGCAAAGGCCGGCATGTAGAAATCCTGCTCGTACTGTCCTTCTGTCACGAAGAGGTTTTCGCCTTGGCGAATACCCAAAACGGCGAGAGGTGTACGCTCTTCACCCGCAAAAATGACAGGGAAAGACGCGGCTGCTGCACCGAATTCCGGAGCTGTGATAGGCATAAAGTGCTGATCCGCCATAAAGGCAAAAGGCTTTTCGACCGCTGTCACGCCATATTTTTTATGCGCATCCAGTGAAAGCGGTTCTGGGTTTTTGTAAAACATCACATTACCGCTGACGGACGGCGCTGTAGTTTGTGTTGTTGGTGTCTTGGCCATGGTGGTCCTTCCCCAAAGGCAGTTTCTAAGTTTCTTATCCAAATAAAGTTGCAGCTCCGCCGACAAATAGCCGACAGAGCCGCATTCCATGCAAGCCTTTAGCCAATTTGCATCATAGGTTCAACATTGGATTGACGCCTTTCACATACGCTAGAAACAGTCTATGAGAACCTTATGAATGATCGCCACACACCCGCCAGCTTCGCAGAACATTTGAAAAACCGTTTAGAGGCGGCGCGTAGTGTCGTTACCGAAGCAGGCGAGCGGTTCACACCTCTTCGCGAACATGTTTTGGAATTGATTATTGTGGATGGCGGCGCGATCAAGGCTTATGACCTTCTGGACAAACTCAGACCCGATTTAGGTTCGCCCAAGCCTCCAACAGTCTACCGCGCCCTGGAGTTTTTGTCACGCCACGGGCTTATTCACCGTGTTGAAGCCCTGAATGCCTTTATCGCTTGTGACCATGAGCATGAAGGCCATTTGGCGGAGTTTTTTATCTGCGAAAACTGTCAAACGGTTGAAGAACGCCATGCGCATGATCATACGGATTGCAAACCGGACGGGTTTAATATTCGACGCAGTGTAGTGGAGCATTATGGCCAGTGCGGCCAATGCGCGGCTTGATCGCGGCTCATGGGATTTACGCTGACTTGGGCCGGAGAATGCTCTGCATGGGAGTGTGATGAGATTGGCCATCTCAATATGCGGCATTACGTCTATAAAGTCGCTGAGGCCCGCGCTGGCTTGTTCGTTCGGATGGGATTGCCTCACGCCTTCAAATCAAACGCTTCAAGCACGGTCCGTGTCAAAGATTTTCATATCAAATACCAAGCCGAAGCTCGCCCCGGTAACCCTTTGAAAATTGAATCAGGTCTCGTGTCATTAGAAGAGACCACGGCTAAACTCTGTCACATTATGTATCATGCAGATGGGCGCATTGCCGCGACGATTTTAGAAGAGGTTGAGCACATTTACCTACACGGCATACGTCCTTTCCCTTGGCCGTCTCGTGTTCGTAAAACAAGCCAGGGTTTTACCGTCACTATCCCTGCCCCCGCTCAGCCCCGCAATATTGATTTATCGAAAACGCAATCCGGTCTGTCTTTGGATAAGTTGAACACACTAGGTCTGAAAACCTTGGGAGCGGGTGTGTTTGATGCGAATGAAGCGGATTTGACAGGTTTCATTACACCTCAAGCATTTTTCGGTCGCGTGACGTCTTCAATCGGTTGGTATGGTGAGGGTTGGCCCGAAATGTGGGATGAGGATTACCGCACAGGTGGCGGGACAGCCGCTCTGCTCGAAGCCCGTGTTTTATTTCACAAATACCCCGAGGCGGGGGATGCCTATAGCTATGTTCCGGGGTTTTTAGGCGCAGATAGCTATACGCGCGGCATTTTACATAATCTGGTTGATCCACTTTCGGGTGAGAACTACATGACCAAAGTCGCCGTGGGATGCTTATTTCATATGAAAACCCGCAAATTGGTCAAAACGAGCCCCGATCAAGTGGCTCGGCTGAACGAAAATGCGATACGCTCAATCCAGTATTAACCCGCTCTTTTCCAGAGCGTCTTGCAAGAAAGCGCGCGCAAATTCGGGCTCGTTTAACGGGAACATATGATTCTTATCTTTGAAGCGGATGACGCCTCCTTTCCCGACCGCCCGACGCATGCGCAAGCGCGATAACGGCGTATGAGGCGCACCCTCACCCGCCAAAACAATTCGGGCATTTTCAACGGGCAGCGCCTTGGCCGCTTGATAAAGATTGTGATCATGGGCCGGATAGATTGCTTGTTCCCATATCGGGTCACAGGCGAGTTTGACGCCGCCGGTCTCTTCATCCTCAATCAAACCGCCTTCAAGGTAATCTGTTAAAGTCGCATCCGGAAAGCCTTTAAAAACACCTCGATTTTTATATCGTTTAAATGCGGCATCCTGTGAGTCAAATTGGTGCCTACGCCTCGCCGCCGCTGCGGCAATGGGTAAGGTCTTACGCAGCCAGTTTAGTCCCCCCGGCAAACGGAAGAGCGGGGTCAACCAAGTCGGCATAAGGGGCGGGTCAAACCCGACATAAGCAACCATTTTACCCTGCAAATGCGGCACGCAAAGCAGCGCCGCACAAGCGCCAAGCGAATGTCCTGACAAGACGAAAGGGCCCTCTACCGCCTGTTCGATAAAGGCCAAAACATCGTCACGAAAAATATGGAAATTGCGTAACTTATCACGATCGCAGGGTAATTTCGTCAGACCATGCCCTCGTAAATCCAAAGCCACGCTGTGTATTGGGAGAGCCTCTAACAGGTGACGATAGCTTTGCCCATTAAAGCCATTCGCATGAAGCATGACCAAGCCGATGGGCTTGGAGACATCGCCAAAATGAAGGGCAGACATTTGCCCGCCCCGAATATCGTAAAACCGTCTTTCCATCGACATTTAAACGGCGTGGATTTTCTCCGGATCAAGGTCATCCTCAATCGCTTGATCAAGGATTTCAAATACGGCTTTGCGCGAGCGTAACTTAGTGCCGCGAAACGCTGTCATGTTTAACTGTCCAAACATTTGCCCCGCCATCGGGCCAGCCATGGGCATTTGCTCTGCGGGGACAATACGATCAACAAATCCGGCATGAAGTGCGCCTTTGGGATTGAAAATTTCCGCATTTATCACGCATCGATTAAAGTAGTTTTTGGCCAAACGATAACGGGCAATTTCTATTCCGAAATTATGCATCGTCATTCCGATGAGTGTCTCGTTTAGGCCGATTTTGTATTCGCCATCCGCAATCATGCGGTAGTCACAAGCCAATAACAAAAAAGCACCCATGGCAATGCTGTGTCCGGTAGAGAGAGCGATAACAGGCTTTGGGAAGGCCATAATGCGTCTTGCGAGCTTTGAGCCTTTCGACGTCAATAACATGGCTTCTTTCGGTCCGGCCTGCATTTCTTTGAGGTTAAACCCGCCCGAAAACATGCCCTCTCGGCCTGTCAGAATAACAATTGCCTCATCGGTTTCCGCTTTGTCAAAAGCCGCATTCAATTGTGCAATCATATCGGTGGACAGGACATTCGCCTTGCCATCATCCATTTTGATTGTCGCGACATTCCCATTGAGTGTGTAAGTGACGAGATCAGTCATAATTTAATCCTTTTGCTTATGGCACATAACAAATAAACACAGGCTTTTTGACCTCATCATTTGAAACTATGTAATATTCATTATTAGAAAATGCCCCAATAGCGAAAAACGTATTCGGCATATTTTTTGCGTTTTCAACACATGACGAAACTTTATATTCTATTTCAGCAGATCCCAAGTATACCTTAAGACCTTCTAAGTCACATCTTGTTGCGCCAACCTTTAGAGTTTTATCTGACAGTCGAATGGCCTTATCAGCTTCACATTGCCTTGATAAATTAAAAGCATTATCTTTTATGCCATTAATTATAGGCTTCAATTTTTCTTCAGCGGCGTAGTTTGGATTTCCGTTTTTCGATATTTCTTTACCATCGTTTTGCATCTGACTTGGTCGTTCCACTTGAGACTCAGAAGCTAGTTCCGACTTATTATTTTCCATAGCGTTACATGACACCAAAATTAAACTAGACAATATCAATACGAATTTATTCACATTATTGGCTCCAACTTCAAACGTCGCCTCTGTCCATGGCCTTCACCATCGCATCGGCCGCTTGGGTCTCTTTTCGCGCACGAAGTTCGGAAATAACAGTCTGGTTTTCTGAATGGCTTTTATTCTGACTCATTTTTTCGATGCTTTGGAGGGATGTAATTTCCATTTTGAAATAGACAATACCCCGCATGAGCGCATCGACATAATCTTGGGCTTTTGAAACTTTCCAGCCGTCATCGCCTTCGTAAATATGCGTCAGACGTTCCATTTCGCCTAACCACTTTTCTTTTGGCAAACGTGTTGGAAAACCTTTGGCCTGAACGGAAATATAATTCCATGTCGGGACGCGCTTCTCTGGCGTTTCATACCAATCAGCGGAAATATAAGCATGCGGCCCACTGAACATAATCAACGCGGCTGTATCGCCATTCAGGCTTTGTGCTTGGGGGTTATTCGCAGCAATATGCCCATAGAGCGTACCAAGCTCACCTTCACCTTCATCTAAGACCATCGGCAGATGCGTCGCTTGAATATCGCCCCCACCTGCCATCGTCATAACAGCAAAGCTATGTTCACGCATGACACCCGCCATAAAGACGGGGTCATTATTCGTGTAATAGGGCGGAGGGTACACGCGTGCTAGAGACTGCGCGCGATGAGGAGTTTCATGATCTCATTCGTACCGCCATAGATCTTCTGGACGCGACTGTCGCGATACATGCGGCCAATGCGATATTCATTCATAAAGCCATAACCACCGTGGAGTTGCAGACAACGGTCGATGACTTCGCATTCCTTATCCGTGACCCAATATTTCGCCATGGAGGCCGTCACCGTATCTAATTCCCCACGCAAATGTTTTTCAGCGCAGTCATAGACGAATGCTTTCGCAATCGTCGTGATGGTCTTACATTCAGCGAGTTCAAATTGGGTATTCTGAAAGCTCATCACCGATTTACCAAAAGCTTTGCGCTCTTTGACATATTCGATCGTCATTTCCAGAGCGGCTTCCATTTGGGCCACACCCTGAACAGCAATGTTAAGACGCTCTTGCGGTAATTCTTTCATCAATTGAATAAAGCCATGCCCCGTTTCCGGCCCAAGTAGAGCATCAGCCGGGACTTTCATGTCATCAAAGAACAGCTCGGCTGTGTCTTGTGCATCCATACCGACCTTATCAAGAATACGCCCACGGCGGAAACCCTCGAGATCATCCGTTTCGACAACGAAAAGAGATTTGGAAAACTTCCCTTCGCCACCCGTATCCGCCACGATGACAATTAAATTTGCTGTGCCGCCATTTGTGATGAAGGTTTTGGAGCCGTTAATAATCCAGCCATTGCCGTCTTTTTTTGCATTGGTTTTGACGCTTTGAAGGTCGGAGCCTGTGCCCGGCTCACTCATCGCGATGGCACCCACCAATTCGCCTGAGGCCATGCGGGGCAGCCATTTTTGCTTCTGCTCTTCCGTGCCATAATGCAGGATGTAAGGGGCAACAATCGCATTGTGGAGAGACAAGCCAAAACCATCGACATTGGCTTTGACCAATTCTTCCATAATGAT
Source organism: uncultured Algimonas sp. (assembly GCA_964511495.1). Taxonomy (GTDB): domain Bacteria; phylum Pseudomonadota; class Alphaproteobacteria; order Caulobacterales; family Maricaulaceae; genus Litorimonas. The sequence continues at coordinate 30,670 of CAZEFT010000006.1, forward strand.
CATTTCATGGCGATAATCACCGCCCCCGCCGCCATACTCCTCAGGCATGGAGCAGTTCAGCAAGCCCATTTCGCCTGCCATGTTCCAATATTTGCGATCTACTTTTTTATTCTTGCGAAAGCTTTCCGAATGAGGCGCCATTTCCCGCGTATAGAAACCATTGACAGCTTCACGGAAAATATTGATGTCCTCCTCGTCATACCAATCCGGATTTTTAAAATCGACTGCGGCCATTATGTGTCCTTTTTAAAATGCAAAAACCTTAGCCAGAAGGCTGAGGTTGGGTCTCAGTAGTGTTCAATTAAAAAGCAGCCGCTTCTAATTCCATAACGGGCTTTGCACCGGTTTTGATTTTTGCCAAGTGGCTGTCGAGCATAGGCAACATTCTCAACATGAAGAAACGCCCCGTAATGATTTTATTCGGATAGAAATCCTCATTGGATCCTTCATCAATTTTTTGTTGCGCGACAACAGCCATTCTTGCCCACATATAAGCCAAAGTTGCGAGGCCCATCATGTGCATATAGTCAACGGAACCTGCACCTGCATTATTCGGGTCAGACATGCCATTTTGCATCAACCACATCGTGGCTTCTGTCAGTTTTTTCTGCGCGCCTGACAGGCCGTCCATAAACTCAGGGAGTTTTTCATTGTCTTTGTTCTCGGCCAAGAAAGCACCGATTTCTTGGTTCAATGTCATCAAGGCACGGCCGCCATTCCGGGCGAGCTTACGACCCACAAGATCAAGCGCCTGAACACCATTCGCGCCTTCATAAATCAAGGCAATACGGTTATCGCGCACAAACTGGCTCATACCCCATTCTTCGACAAAGCCGTGACCACCAAAAATCTGTTGGCAATCAATCGTCGTTTTCATGGACATATCCGTCAGATAGCCTTTGATAACAGGCGTCAAAAGACCCAGATAATCGTCACATTTTTCAACGAGTTTTTCATCGTCTGAATGCTTCTCAATATCTTCGTGCTTTGCCGCCCATAAGAGCAAGGCGCGCGCACTTTCATTGAAAGATTTTGTTTCCATCAACATGCGACGCACGTCAGGGTGAACAATAATCGGATCGGCTGGCTTTTCTGCCTCTTGCGGCCCGGCCAATGAACGACCCTGAAGACGATCTTTGGCATAAATTGCCGCATTTTGATAAGCGACTTCGGACTGACCTAAGCCTTGGAGGCCGACGCCGATACGGGCTTCGTTCATCATAACGAACATAACGCGGAGGCCTTTATTCTCCTCGCCAATCAGATAGCCTTCCGCTTCGTCATAATTCATCACACATGTGGAATTGCCGTGAATACCCATTTTCTCTTCGATGGAGCCACAACTTACTGGATTACGGTCTGCGGGGTTGCCGTTTTCGTCTAATTTAAATTTCGGCACGATGAATAGAGAAATACCTTTTGTTCCAGCGGGTGCGCCTTCAATGCGAGCGAGAACCAAGTGAATAATATTGTCTGACATGTCGTGCTCACCGGCAGAGATGAAAATCTTCTGGCCAGAGATTTTATATGTGCCGTCAGCTTGCGGCACTGCTTTTGTTTTCAACATGCCCAAATCCGTTCCGCAATGCGGCTCGGTCAGGTTCATTGTTCCTGTCCACTCACCGGCAATCATTTTCGGCAGGTAAGTTTCTTTTTGCTCTTGAGAGCCGCCTGTTTCAATCGCCTTGATCGCGCCGCCTGTCAGGCCGGGATACATGGCAAATGCCATATTGGACGCTGTCCACATTTCAGAAGCCGCGAGGCCCAACATGCCGGGCATGCCTTGTCCACCAAATTCCGGATCGCGGGATAGGCCTGTCCAGCCATTTTCGACCATTTGCTTATAGGCTTCTTTGAACCCCTTAGGCGTTGTGACAGAGCCGTCTTCGTGGCGCTTACAACCTTCATGGTCGCCCACAATGTTTAACGGGGCGAGGACTTCTTCGGCAAATTTTGCACCTTGTTCGATGACAGCATCAGCAAGATCACGATCAACTTCGCTAAAGGCTTCAAATTGCTGTAAATCTTCGAAACCGAGAACTTCGTGAAGCAAGAACTGCATATCGCGAACGGGAGCTTTGTAACTAGGCATAGGTCTTTCCTTTAATAAATATTATCAGCGGTCGGCTTTATTCCGCCGCTTCAAAATCGTCGGCTTGGTAGTCAAAGCTGTAGCCCTGACCACCCTCTGAATGGGCGAAGCTCTTTTTAAAAGCGGCTTCATATTTTTTGGCCAAGCTCTCTACGCTCGGCTCTTCTGTTGTCTCTAAATGCTCATCAATGATGGCGACGATGTCGCGCATGTCTTTAATCATTAAGTCAATATCTTCACGTCGATTGTCCAAATCTTGGATAACCGCATCAAAATTGGCGCGACGACGTGTCAATTCGCTTCGTTCCGCAACATTTCCCTTGGTCACATCTAAGACGGCTTTGATATCGTCCAGAGAAAACCCAAGGCGTTTCGCGCGCATAATGCGTTCAAACCTCGCGCGCTCAAACGGGCCAAAAATGCGGATACCGCCTTCGCGCTCAGGGCTCAGCAATCCTTTGTCTTCGTAAAAACGAATTGTGCGCGGCGTGACATCAAACATTTCTGAAAATTGGCGAATACCCCAACTCTCTTGGCTTGTAATGTCGTGACTCTGTTTCATATAATTGCAATAGCTAACGTTGACGTTAACGTCAACATGAAACTGCTAAGATGCGTAAATGTCGCAGAATGGCGGCTTTGATGCGGAAAAGGTTAACGGCTTAACGACGTGTTAACCACAAATGCCGCATTCTAATTCCGAAATGCGTGATTCTAATGAATGCGCGTAGGGAATCTCACCGGAGAGTCGGGAACATATGAGCCGGACGCGCAGTCAAACAGCGAAAGCGACAGAATCGGAAATCTCTTCCGATAAGGAAGACGTGACGCAAAGCCAGGCCGCCTCGACACCTCGAAAGAACACGGCAGCTCAAAAGAAAACAACGCGCAAAAAAGCTCCCGCAAAGAAGAAACGCCTGACACTGAAGGATATGCAGGCGGATTTGAAGTCGCTTGAAACCCGTCTGAAACGCGCGGACACCCTCACCCGTAAAAGTGTGAAAACACTCGAAGGTGTTGTCGAAAGCCTCGATGCCCGCACGGTCAAAGACAGTGCTTCACAAAAATCTGCCCTGTCCCGTCGGGTCAGCGAGTTATCAGATAGGTTGGAAACAGGTCTGGCCGATACTCAGGCAGAAATCAGATCGGCCCTCGGCGCGGCACTGAACAATCCGAATCCCGAAGCGGTTCAAATGGCCTTGAATGCCGCCACGAACCGTTTGCAGGAACAAGAACGTCAGCAAAGCTTGGCTGTGGCAAAGATTAATCGTCATTTGGCCAATCTGGCCAAAGCCGTCGAAGACCGCATCATTAAAGACCAAGTCAAAGCTAGCGAAGCTTTGCGGGCGGTTGAACAAAAATTCTCGGCCAAATTGGAAACAATCGAAAACGACTCCGCGGAAGCCATTCAAACGATTGGCTCCAAACTCTCAACATTGAGCGAAGCGCTTGAAGCGCGCCAGGCCCGTGAAGATGAGGCATTAGCACAGAAAGTTGCAGCGTTAACTGAACAGACACAAAAGGAGTTGGAGGTCACAACACAATCTCTCACGGCACGTGTCGAACGGCTTGAGCAGATTGATGATGAGGATCAAGACGACACATCCCCTTACTCCAATTTATCAGATGATATCGCGAATTTGGCACGGCAAATGGCCGTCCTGCAATCGCGTTTGGAAACGATGGATGCCAATTATGAGGCCCTGCAAACACAGTCCGAAATTATGGGTCAGGAAATCCTGACAACCCGAACCGATATAGACGCCTTAGCGGCTCAGAAAACCGCTTCAACTACAGTTGCGCCTGTTGATCAAGCGAACCTTATCCCCGGCCCCAGCAATATCGTTGCTTTTGCCTCGCAAGGGGCGGCGGATATGACGTTCGCCAATCAAAACCCCTATCTCAATGCCGCTTCCGGAGGTCAGGCCGCAGCAATTTCACCGACGCGCGCAGCACAGTTGACCGAACTCCCAGAAGAGAGCCCTGATCCGGCCCCGCATTCTGATGACGCCGATTATTTGTTGACCGAAGCGCTACACGACACGTCGGTTGAACAAGAAGCTGAAACCGAAGATACCAACCAGACAGGCCCCATACCTTACAATCCTGAGGCGGTGGTTCCTCCACTCAACGCGCCGCTTACCAACATACCGCAAGCCTTGCAGCAAAATGCGGCCATGGCCTTCCTGCCGCACAATCAGGATGCCGTGGCGCCTTCGAATATCACGCCACCACCACCTCTCATGGGCGGTGTCAATCCGACGACACAATCGGCACATCCTGCTATTGGTTCTGCCCCCATCAATTACGCCGACGTGGAGAGCTTACCCGCCGGCGATCCAATGATCCCTTATGCGGACCCGGCTTATGCCGAAGAGACGATGGATGCCGTGCGTATTGGCGGGGCAGAGAAGAAGCGTCGCAAACGTCGTAAGACTAAGAAAGTCAAACTGCCTAAAGCCGCTACCGGAGAAAAAACGCCCCTCATCACAGGCCGAAATATGCGGGTCGCCGCCATGGCGACAGGCTTGACTTTGATTGGGCTTTTCGCCGCAAAATCCATTCTGTTCAGTAATGATGACCCCTTAAACGGCTCTCTTAACGCAGAACAAGCTTATGAAAGATCGCCGGAAAACGGCACAGTTCCTCTCAATAGAGGCCTGCCGGATAATCAAGGTCGCACAGGGGGCGATACGGCCTCTTTAACGGATAGTGCGGCTCCGACCATTGGTGTCTATGAAGAGAACCAACCCATTAAGGTCAGTGAAGGTGAAGTCGTCACCCTGCAAGCCGCCGCCGATAAAGGAGATGCCATCGCGCAATTCCAGTTGGGCCTCGCGAAATTAGAGCAAAACGACACCGACGCAGGCGTGACACTCATTCGTTCTGCCGCGCAGACCTTACCCGCAGCGCAATATCGTTTGGCAAAAATTTACGAAGCCGGACAGGGCGTCGAAAAAAATACCATTATGGCGAAAGACTTAACAGAGAGAGCCGCCCGCGCTGGCAATCGCATCGCCATGCATGATCTCGCAATCTATTATGCTTACGGTAATGGTGGTGTGGATGTCGATATGGGCATGGCAGCCGGTTGGTTTGAAAAAGCAGCAGAACGCGGCGTCGTCGACTCACAGTTTAATCTCGCCATCCTGTTTGAAAATGGTCAGGGTGTTCGCCCAAGCCAATCCGATGCCTATTTCTGGTATATGGTCGCGTCTTCACAGGGAGACCAAGCTGCCAAAGCCCGTTTACAAGCCTTGGACGCCATAATGGCTCCAGCCGATATCGAAGCCGCCAAAGAACGGGCTGACAATTTTAATCCTGTGAAGATCAATCAAGCCGCAAATGGCATCTTCAAAAACTTACCTTGGAATAAGGCCCAAGAAAGCCGTATCGCCTCTGCGCGGACGGCACAAATCAAACAAGCCCAGCAATTATTGTCCAATATCGGGTTCGAAGTCGGCACGCCTGACGGTATTATGGGTCGCAAAACACGCGCTGCGATTACAAAGTTTGAGCGCTCCAACGGCATGGCTGAAACAGGACAGATCACGCCGGCCCTGATTGATAAATTATCGGTTGCAGCGGGCGCGTAAATTTCTGTACCACTACGGCCATGTCAAAGCCGGAAATCATACCTGCCAAAACGCCTGAAGATATTGCCGCCGTTAAAGCGCTGTTTCTGGAATATCTAGAATTTGTCACACAGTATTTGGGGCAAGACCTATCTTTTCAAGGTACGGAAAAAGAGTTTGCGGATTTTCCGCAAACCTATTCAGCGCTGTTTCTGGCCAAGCAAAATGGCAATGGACTCGGAGCTGTAGGACTCAAACTTTTAGCCCCAAAGACAAAGCCTGACTTAATTGAATTGAAACGGCTTTACGTCGCGCCTGCGGGCCGTGGACTTGACTTGGGTCTCGCTCTCAGTCAGGCCGTTATTGATGAGGCGCGCCGTCAAGGTTATTCAGAGCTTTATCTGGATACAGATCCAGGTCTTGTCCATGCCAACTCGATTTACGAAGCTCTGGGTTTTGAAGATGTACCACAATATTATGAGAACCCGTTGGGGGGACAATCGCGCTATATGCGGTTAAAGCTTTGACTGATTACACCCTCTTAAAAACCGGAGAACGCCATGAAGTCACCCATATGTGAGATGTTTGGGATTGAGTTTCCACTCTTAGCCTTCAGCCATTGCCGTGACGTTGTTGCGGCGGTGTCGCGTGCCGGCGGTATGGGCGTTTTCGGCGCAATTAATCATCCGCCCGAATTACTCGAAGAGGAACTGTCTTGGATTGACGCCCATGTGGACGGCAAGCCTTATGGGCTAGATTTAATTGTGCCTAACAAAACAGCGATGCAAGCCAGGGCGATCAGCAAAGACGCACTGATTGGGATGATACCCGATGCCCATAAGTCTTTTGCCAATACACTCTTAGAGAACCAAGACATTTCCACGGAAGGCTTGGACGATACGCGTGAAGGGTTTCTGGACTTTATGGATAATTTCACGCCCCATGGCGCGGAAGCGGCTTTGGACGTAGCACTCTCACATCCCATAAAATTGATGGTAAACGCACTGGGCGTTCCCCCGCAAATTATGCTGAATAAAGGCAAGGAACATGGCGTGGCTGTCGGTGCTTTGGTCGGGACAGCAGAACATGCCCGTCGCCAAGTTGAGGCTGGTGTTGATTTGCTGATTGCCGCGGGCGGAGAGGCTGGCGGACATTGCGGCGATATTTCGACTCTCGTCCTTGTCCCTGAAGTTATTCGTGCCGCTAACGGCACACCTGTTTTGGCCGCAGGCGGTATCGCAACAGGCCAGCAAATGGCGGCCATGATGGCGATGGGTGCAGCTGGAGCGTGGTGCGGTTCGGTTTGGTTGACAACGGCAGAGGCCGAGACCAGTGAAACGGTTAAAGAGAAAATGCTCAAAGCCTCTTCCGCTGACACGGTGCGATCTAAGTCTCGAACCGGAAAACCTTCGCGACAATTAATCAGCCCTTGGACTCAGGCTTGGGACAAAGAGATGGAAAAAGGCAATTTGTCCAGCCTACCCATGCCATTGCAATCCCTCGTCTCGGAACCGGCCTTGCGCAAAATTGACAAGCTCGCAGATGGTGGGCACGTCGGCGCGCAGGCATTGTCCACCTATTGGGTTGGCCAAGCGGTTGGTTTAATGAAACAAAGAGAAAGCTGCGGCCAAGTTGTCCAACGGTTTAAAGAAGAATTTATCGACGCCTTTGAAGCCCTTTCCCACGTTATCGGAGAGTAGTGCTTACCTCTTAGCCTTACCATTCTTACAATTCTGTCGTGAGCGTTTTGTAATTTGAGACCCGCTGCGCCTTACCCTATCGCAATTTCTAAACTAAGGACATTATTTATGGCACAGCGTTTAAAACACACGACCCGAACCAGTCTTGTCGTAACGATATTTGCGGCACTCACCCTCTCGGCCTGCGCTACTAAGCCGGAGCGTCGAGGCCCTCCACCGGAGGACAGAGGAGAGCGTCCGGCACAACGCAGTTCCGGCACATTTATGCTACCTGTGTCTGCCCTGTTTATCGCTATGGATCGAAATGGCGATAAAATGACGTCACGCGCCGAAATGAAAACGGGCATTGCGGAAGAATGGAAAAGCTTTGACCAACCGCCCAGTGCCATTCGTTTTAGTGATTGGAGCCAAAGCAATCTGGGCTCCACCGATGCTGCACCCAGCTTTATGAGCTTTGATCGTGATTTTAACGGCGTAATTTCAGAGAATGAATTTACAGCTCTGATTGAACGAAATTTTGATCGTTTGGACAAAAATGAAGATGGTCAAATCGAACGCTCTGAAATGATTATCGCCTTTAGCGCCCCACAAGGCCAACGCTCACGCGGCAGTCAAAGTGGTGAGCGTGAGAGAGGCGGTGGTGGCAGAGGCGGCGGAAGAGGTGGCGGGCGCTAGAGCTCTGCCACAAGCCCCATACAGAGTTTTAAGCCATCGCTTTCCCATACAATAATGGGCTGAACCGATCATTCCAAAAGATTTTACCAAAAGCACGAGCCGTTAAAGCCAAAAACTTTGTTTGCGATGGGTGGTTCAATAAGCGTCTGAATATCAGATTGGGCGCGAATATGAGTAATTGTAGCGTTCCCGTTGCCATATAATAGAGAACTCCCGGGATACCTTTCCACCCTCTGTTGGCCTGTATGCGGCTCGGACCTTGTCCATAACCAAAGTTTCTCTTCCAAATATAATAAGGAGTCGCTCGCGAAGGTGGCACGATTTCAAAGGAGACAGCCTTACTCGACCATGCGACTTTAGTCCCTGTTAGTCTCAAATGGTCAAAGAAAATATCATCTTCTCCGCCGCGTTCATTAAGATCTGGATTAAACGGCGTCTCAGATATTTCACAATAGGTCACATCTAAAAGACACCCCCCTGTACCGAGGGTTTCCTGTATGAGGCCGTCTTCCTCACGATCAATAATACGATCAAAAAACGGCTTCATATAGAGATTAGCCCGATCATCCTTATTGGGCATAACGGCATGTGTGGGGCCAAAAACCAAACCGGCTTTATAATATCGCGATGTCTCCAAGAGCGCTTCAAGCCATTGCGGTGACGCGCACATATCGTCATCTAAAAAAGCAATATAGCGCGAGTTCTTGACGACACGCATGGCCGCATTTCTAATATTGGAAACACCCGGTTCAGGCTCGTGAACATAATCAATCGGATGATTGAACTTCGCTGATAACCTTTCGACTGTTTGTTTTTCGTAGGGCGTCGGATTGTTATCCGCAACCAAGACATGAAGAGTATGATCCATAATTGTTTGTAGAAACACACTTTCAAGCGCCGCTTGTAGCCCTTCGGAACGACGGAATGTCGGTATGACAACAGAAATTTTATCCTGTGGTGTCGCCTTATTTTGATGTGACATGAGTCTCTCTGTTCGTTGCAAACATATTCATAACAACGAACGTCCGAGCCCAAGCCTTCCTTCGATAAAGTGCGGAAAATACTAAGAATTTTCATAAACTCTTGAGATTATGGTTACTGAAATATTAACAACAAGAGTTAATTGACCACACAAATAGGCACTAGCCCAACAATCCAGTGAGCATTGCTTCTTTACTTTTGCCTTAGCCCTTAAATAAGCCGAGAAGGCCCTGAAAACCCATATAACTTGTGATTAGGGAAAACATGAAAATCGCGACCAAAGCCATGTTTATCAAAAAACTGTGCCTGTGCTCGCCCATGAGAGACTTTTTATTACCGAGATAGAAAATACACAAAACAGTTGCTGGTAAAAGGACGACATTAAAAGCTTGAGAGGCGATCATAACAAAAATCGGACGGGCATCGAACAAGGGAACGACCAATCCCAATAATGAGATAAAAAAGACCATCACACGATATTTCCATAACGTCATATCGCGCTCAGAGTTATTATAATCAGATAAAAGCCAAGGCAGCATCAAGACATTTGGGAATTGCGAAGAAACACCCGCCGCGATGATCCCCACTGCAAATATGGATACTGCAAAGCTACCGGCCAAAGGCTCCAGTAATGTAATCATCTGAGAAGGACGCTCTAACCCGACGCCCTCTATAAACAATGTGCCTGCGGCGGCCGCCATAATAGCGGCACTGATGACGAACATCATGACAACTGCGAATAGCGCATCACGGTTTTGATGCTTTTCGTCTTCGAGAGTCCATCCGGCTTCTTTGACCAGAATTGTACGAATAATAAAAAGACCAGAAAAAAGCGTTGTTCCCACCATTGAGGCAATGAGCAATAACGGTCCCTGCCCGTTGGTTTCAGGTATATCGGGAACACTTGGCACGAGGCCCTTCACCATATCAATGGGCGGCGGCATCAGAATGAAAAAGTTCAAGACGAAACTTGCGGCCATAATGGCCACAATCACTGCTAAGGCACGTTCAAAAAATTCTGTCCGACCATTCCAAAAAATGAAAAAGACCAAGCTGACAAAAAATATAGCCCAGTAAAGCGGTTGAATACCACCATCTATAAAGGATTTTGACCACTCATAGCTAATATCAGCAACAATTCCCATGACCCCCATGACGCTGCCGCACACCCCGACGGTTAAGGCAACAATGAAAAAAATGCCGACCACCGGGTGAATATGTTTACGAAAGGCCTGAAGCGCAGTTTCTCCGGTAACCAGAGTATAGCGGCCATAGGTCTTAATCATAATATAAGTCGCCACGCAGGAAATCAGCACCGTCCATAAAAGGGACATTCCGAAATTTGCACCGGCCTTAGCCATGGTCGTAACGCTACCGGTTCCGATATTAAAGCCTAAGAGGAATATCCCCGGCAGAAATAAAGCCAGTGTGTGTTTAATGCCTCGTTGTTTTGAAATCGCCATTTTCTTAACTCCCCACTGAAGGAAAATTGCGCCAATTAAGCATTCAAGTAAAGCAGCTTATTTATTCTGAACGGAGAGAACGTCCCAACAGGCACCCAGAGTGTGGTAATCCGTTTTACCTAAAGGAGATTTTTTATCATCGATGGCTGAGCCGTCACGGTTTCGGACGCGGAACCAAGCGCCATATTTATGGTCGACAAGATTTTGCCAACTCCATCGCCATATACGACGATAGTCATCTAAATATTTCTTTTCCCCTGTCCGGCTGTATAAGCGCCAAGCCGCCGCGAAGCTTTCTGACTGAACCCAAAAATGTTTCTCAGTGACGCAAAACTCGCCATTCGGGGCAACGCCGTAAACCAGGCCTCCAAATTTTTCATCCCAACCTGTCTCAATCGCTTTGTCATAAAGTGACCGCGCCTTGGGTAGCCATTTTGCATCGGGACGCTCACCATCCAAAATCAGCAGCAATTTTGTCCATTCCGTTTGATGTCCGGGTTGAAACCCCCACGGTCTGTATCTGTCATTAGGACGGTCAATATTATAATTTAAATCGACCTGCCAATCCGCGTCATAATGTTCCCATATCTGACCGTCACTCTGTTCGGCCAAGTCAATGGCAAAACGATTCGCGAGAGTTTCTGCGCGGTTCAAAAAACGCAAGTCATGCGTGGCCTGCCAAGCCGCGAGCAATGCTTCGCACATATGCATATTCGCATTTTGACCCCGATAAGACGATAATGTCTCAAGACGACTATCCCGCTCATCGGCATAAGCCTGACCTGCCTCATCCCAAAAATAGATTTCCATAAAATCAAAGATATCATTGATCATGTCGTGGGCAGATGAAATTCCGGCTTTTAACCCGCTCGCCGCCGCCAAGAGGACGAAAGCATGGCCATAAGCCATAACACGGCTATCAGTTACAGCCCCGTCTTCAATCAACCACGCATAATGACCGTTCGCTTGTTTATGTCCCGTGTTGAGGAAGTCGAGCCCCCACTCCGCCCATTTTAAATGTTTAGGATCGCCGTAAAATTGGTAAGCCGTGGCATAGTTGAGAACATAGCGCGCTGATGACACAAGGTGACGCGCGTCTGGGTTAAAGCTCGTCCCATCATCAAGGAAGCATCCATGGAACCCGCCCTGCTGTGCGAAAACAATCGGGTCATAAAAGTCGAGGGTCGATTTTATGTGACGATGTAAAAAGTCTTGGCTTTGAAAGTCTGGCTCATCGTGACCTATCATAACAAATCTCTCAGACGCCGAAACACCATTTAATGACGGCTTTTTGGGCGTGCATCCGATTTTCCGCCTCGTCCCATACGGCACTTTGCTTGCCTTCCAAAACCGCCGCTGTCATTTCCTGACCGCGATAAGCCGGTAAACAATGCAGGAATGTCGCGTCCTGAGCCGCAGTCGCCAACAAAGCTTCATCAATTTGATAGGGTGGGAAAGCCGCTAATCGCTCTTCTTTATCCGTGTCACCCATTGATACCCAACAATCCGTAATCAGCGCATCTGCCCCCTGCGCAACCTCTTGAGGTGTCATATCCGCTGTAATATTCGCTCCTTTTGCACGAGCCGCTTCCAATGTCTGACCATTGACCCGGTAGCCTTCGGGACTCGAAATTCGTAATTCGTAACCTAGTTGAGCCGCAGCATTCACGAAGCTGACCAGAACATTATTGCCGTCACCGATCCAACTGAGTGTCATATCTGAAAGCGGCTTATCCGAACGCTCCTCGAGGGTCATAAGGTCAGCCATAATCTGGCAGGGATGATTATAATCCGTTAGCCCGTTAATGACGGGTACTTTAGAGTAAGTCGCCAATTCCGTTAGTGTTTCATGGCTATTGGCGCGGAGCATGATGCCATCAACGAAACGGGACAGAACACGCACCGTATCCGCAGGACTTTCCCCTCGTCCTAATTGCATGTCATGCGCCGTGGCGGTAATGGAACTTCCGCCCAATTGACGCATCCCCATATCGAATGAAAAGCGTGTGCGGGTCGAGGATTTCTCAAAAATCAGGGCAAGGGTGTGACCGGGCAAAGCCGCATCAGGGTCGGGCGCACCTTTCGCCATGCCTTTACGCGCTGCTTTCATCGCGTGGGCATCATCCAAAATCGCACGAAGGTCGGCTTTGGACAAATCAGAAAGAGAGAGGAAATGTTTTGTCATGACGAGATCTCAATAACTAAAATCTATCCCTAAAGGTGTTTCAGTCTTTTGAAAACACTATTTTCGCCCAATTATTGTTCACATTTTCAGTCTCGCATCGAATTAATTAACATCACTTGCAGAATAGCATAGGTGGTATGTTTGAATGCAAAGTCGTTCCCGAAAAACGATAAGGAATTTTATATTATCGTTATAAAATCCAGTGCGCCTTTCCGAAATTCGTACAAATTCGCGCTAAGGTATTCTCTCTTTCTTGAGAATGACAATCTGAGGTCCCAAACTTCACCGATGCCCATAAAAAACGCGGCATTTCTTCAGCACGATATTTCGAAAAAGGGCGGACACGCATTTTCTCAGAGAAGATCGTGAGAAATACGATATTGAAGAGATGTCGAAGCAAAGAAACGCGGCGGGGCGGCCACCCCACCGCAAATGCCGAGACCGCATTAAAACGAAAGGAACCGCTAATGCTTACTCAACACAGAACTTCATTTGGGTTAAACTCTGCCTCTGTCAAGTCAACTTCTGCCGCTGTCATAGCCCTGTTCACTTTGGCATTGCCCTTAACAAGCCACGCAGGCAATATTGTCGAAACTCGTTATTCCGTTAGATTTGACAAATCCATGGCCCAAAACGAAGCTGGGCTCGAAAAAATCTTTGGTAAGTTTGAAAAGGAAGCTAAAAAAGTCTGTCGCGTCGGCAAACCTTTGGATGAAAACGGCGAGATTATTTCTTATGACACCTGCATGACCGATACAGTCGCTCAATTGGTGAAGTCCGCCAATTTGGACAGCATCAACACTTATTTCGAGGAAAACTTCCTAGCGGAATAATGACTTAAGCCAACAAATCATTAAAAAAATAAAGGGCCTTTCAAACGAAAGGCCCTTTGTTTATTTTACAATAAACTGAGGATTAAGCAGGAACAAAATCATCCATTTCTTGCGCCTCTTTAAAACACTCGCGCAAAATATTGACCGCTTCACGCACATGGTTTTCGGTAATAATAAGCGGCGGAGCAAGACGTAAGACGTTATCGCCTGCACTCCCGCCCAACATGCCCTTTTTCAGCATTAAGCCCCGCACCTCAATCGCCGGTTTTTTAAGCTGCATACCGCAAAGCAAACCCTTGCCACGCAATTCGGAGACAACATCGGGAAACTCATCTTTCAGGCTTTCGAATTGTTGTTTGAGGAAGTTTGACACGCGCACAACCTGATCCAGAAATTCCTGTTGGGAAATCTCATCCCACACAGCATTACCTACCGCACAAGCCAGAGGATTACCCCCATAGGTCGAGCCATGTGTACCCGGCACCATACAGGCCGCTACCTCTTCCGTCGCGATACAGGCCCCCAATGGGAAACCACCGCCGACACCTTTGGCGACGGCCATAATATCCGGCTCCGCATTTTCGGCCCATTGATGGGCAAAGAGCTTCCCTGTACGGGAGGCCCCGCATTGCACTTCATCATAAATGAGCAAAATGCCGTTTTCATCACACATTTTACGTAATCCGGAGAGGCATTCTGTAGGCAGTGGACGCAAGCCCCCTTCACCCTGAACGGGCTCGACCAAAATCGCCGCCGTTGTCGGGCCAATCTCGGCTTTTAGTGCCTCATGATCGCCAAAAGGCAGGTTGATAAATCCGGGTAATTGCGGGCCGAAGCCTTTAACATATTTCGGGTTCCCCGCCGCATTGATTGTCGCGAAGGTGCGCCCGTGGAACGCCCCTTGAAAACCGATAATATCATAACGGTCAACATCGCCTCTGTCATAATGATAGCGGCGCGCCGTTTTCATGGCGCACTCAAGCGCTTCCGCACCTGAATTGGTGAAAAAGACTTTGTCAGCAAAGGGCAAAGCATCGCAATATTTCTTTGCCAGCTTTTTGGCTTCTGTGAGTTGATACATACCAGATAAATGCCAGACTTTATCCGCTTGCTCTGTTAACGCGGCCTTCGGTGCGGGATGGTTGTGCCCGAGACAATTGACGGAAATGCCGGCAATAAAATCGAGATATTTATCGCCATTTTCCGTATAAAGATAAGCGCCTTCCCCACGCACAAAGTCGTGCGCCGGTGGTTTGTAAGTATTATAGAGATGGTCCCCTTCGGCCATGATTGCCCTCCGGTTATGATTTGATCCGCCAGCCTGCGCGAAGCACCAACAAGACGGTGATAAAGAGTGTGATATTCAGAACGCTGATAAATACAACCCCTATCATAATATTACTGTCGGCTTCCCCTAAAAAACCATAGCGAAAACCATCGATCAGATAGAAGAGCGGATTAAACATAATCAGCTTTTGAAAGGCTACAGGCAAGACATCGATGCGATAAAATGTGCCGGATAGAAATGATAAGGGTAAAATAATGAATTGATTGACCACGGCCAATTGATCAAATTTCTCAGCCCACATACCCGACAAAACCCCAACCATGCCCAACATAAAGGCGGCGGAAATACCGAAGAAGAATACTGCCCAAATATGGTTCGGCATAAGAGGGGCGAAAAAGGAAAGCGCAATACCTGTCGAAATTGCCACGACGATGCCACGGGTTGCCGCACCACCAATCCATCCAAGAGCGAGTTCATAATAAGCCAAAGGCGTGACCAATAGGTCGCCCATACTTCCCATAATTTTCCCCTGCATCACGGAAGAAGAACTATTGGCCGAGGCATTATTTAAAATACCTAACATGATGAGACCAGGTGCGAGGAAAGCGATAAAGGCGTCTGGATCATCGCGCAAAGCTGCGAAGGCCAAGACGAAGACTGTCATATAAAGCAGATTGGAAATGATTGGGGCGAGCAAGGTTTGCGGGAATATCCGTATAAAGCGCAAACACTCCTTCTTATAGAGTGTCCACAAACCCATTGTATTGATAAATCCAAACTGCCGTGCAGAAGGCGTGGACGACTCATTCGATAGAGAAGACATATCAGACATAGGTCGCCATTAAGCGCGAATTTGGTTTGAGGCAAATGAAATGAAGGGCTGGTGAGATACTCACCTACACCAAAGGCACAATGCTCTTTAAAGCCTCCAATTGCAGGGGCTTAATGAAATAATTGATCACGGTGTTATGAGCTTTTGATTTCTCTTTGTCATAATCTTGATCCGATGACGTCAGCATTATAACGACTTTTGAGTGATTTTCCCACTGGCTGTAGACTTCCAGAAATTCATGTCCATTCATACGTGGCATGTTAATATCAAGGAAAATTACATCAGGCTGTGGATCAAGCACAGAGAGCTTTTCTAAAGCTTCCTTACCGTCAAAGGCTTGATGAATTTCGATGTTTGGATCGAATTGTTCAATGACATCTTGAGCCAAATATTGATCAGCTTCACTGTCATCGACAATCATTACGGATTTCATAATTATACTTTCCAACTCTGCATTACAAATATGGCGACCCGCACTACATCATCAAGTGGGACTTGATGGAAACGATATAGGGATTGCTAGACTAAAAATTGACCCTTCACCAGTGTCTTTAAAATTAATCTCTCCCCCCAAAACCATGACGCTCTTATTCATCATATACAAGCCAAGGCCCGAACCGAAGGATGTTTTGGGATGAAAACGTTTAAACATCTTGAACAAATTCTTTTGCTGCTCTTTCGGTATGCCTAATCCATTATCTTCTACGGATAAGATAAAATATCCACCGACTTCCTCAGTAGATATTTTCATCCAAGACTGGGCTTTTTCTCTATCCTGATACTTCACAGCATTGGAAATAAGGTTTTCGACAATAAGGATTAGCCTGTTTTTCTTAACATTAAGAGAATCGACGAATTTTAAATCCTTTCGAATGTCTAAACGTTTGAAATCATCAAGATGGCGGAGTTTGTCTATCGCTTCCTGAATCAATTCATCTACAGCGACGTACTCTTCTATCTCCACTTCATTTTTGGTTTGAGTCAGCAAAAGAATATCTTTGACGAGGTTTTCCAGTTTCTCCAAAGACGTTTGGCTCAGCGATAAGGTGGCTAAAGCTTTATCTTTATTCTCGGCTTTGATTGCGCGTTCCGCTATACTCAGCAATCCAATAGAAGACACGAGAGGCGATCGTAAATCATGAGATGTGCGATAGGCAAATTCTTCCAATTCAGCGTTGGCTTGTTTAATTTCGGCCTCTGCCGCCTTTCGCTCAGCAATGTCTCGAAACACAATCACGGCTCCAGTCACATCCCCCGCCTCATCGTGAATGGGGTCGCTGGTATATTCGACTGATATGGGTTTGTTTGCTTTGGTCCAGAACACCTGATTATCATCTGTGAAGCGCACACCGTGGAGAAAGGATTGCACAAAACCGCTTGTTTCTGTCCCCGGTAATAACAATTCTTGGGGGGACTTCTTATTAACAAGCGTATCCAACGGCGCTGCTGTCAGTTCATCGAAACTATAGCCTAAAAGGGCACGAGCTGCCTTATTCGCAAATGTAATATAGCCATAGATATTAAGCCCCAATATCCCTTCCCCGGCATTATCTAAAACGAGTTGAAGGCGTTTTTCGCTTTCCGCGAGTTGAAAGGTTTGGCGTTCAACCTGATGTGCAATGATTTCTTTACTGCGGAGCAAGCGCAATAAAGTCAGATAAATTAGCATAGATGCTACTGAACCAAGCAGGAATACAAGAAAGGGTAAATTGCGCATAGCCGGGGGAGAAAAATTTTCTGTCGAAGACCAATTAATCGTCCAGTCTCGCTCTCCCAGAACAATTACAGTTTGTTTCTCAAATGGCTTTAGGTTTGCAGTTTTTAGCGAGGATTTATAGATTAGGGCCTCAGGCGATGTAGACTGCCCATCATAAATATCAAACCGGACCTGTCTCCGGTTACCATCAACGAGTCCCTTCAGAAAATCTGACGCGATAAAAGGCGCGTAGACCCAGCCCCGAAAACCGGAGAGACGATCGTTCAAAGTTGCAGGTGTAGCATTGCTTTCATAAACGGGTAGCAAGAATAAAAATCCTGGGGTTTGTTGACCGTCCTGTACCAAAATTATTTTTCGTGTTAGTTTAGGAATACCGTCATTCCGCGCAATTTCCGCAGCCTCTCGTCGATTGGCTTCGAACCCTATATCCAAACCGATCGCCTTCGCATTGAAATCTTCAGGTTCAATAAAACGAATAATGAATTTATCATCAAAATTGGTTTCAGGGTAAGCTTTGAAATTCGGCGCACCGTCTTCTCGTACTTGCTCCAGATAGGCTTCTTGCTTATCAGCCGCGACCAAATCAATGAAGCCCAATCCGGCAATGCCGGGGAGAGTTTTGTCTATATTGAGTGAATCGACATAGGCCTGCCATTCATGGCGCTCGACACTCTCCGAAGCATGGAACACCCCGACACCACCCAAAAGGCTTTGCTCATAGAGTTGGAATCTGTCCAACAGGGCATCTTGCGTATCAGCAACAAGGCGCTCAAAATATTCTGTATTGCGAACTTGGGTGGCTTCACGAATGCCAAAGGAGAAAAGGAAAGACAAAATCAGCAGCGTCCCGAATAACGTCGCCGGCATGGCCTGCCATAAATCCTGATAGGCTTTTTTCTGTCGTGTCATCCCTAGCGATAGCGAACCAATACCCAATATGACAAAGGCAGAGGCCGTATGCACAGCCATACGGGTTAAATTACCCCAACCATAGAGACCTTCAACATTTGTAAGATATCCGAGAAAAGCCAGAACGGATAAGACAATGACAGATGAAGCCAGACTAATTTGAAATATACGATTGGCTTGTCCGACGCTTAAAACCAAACCCATTAAGGTAAAGCACAGGGCCGTATTTGGGGCCATACGCCCCGGATGGGTTGTTTTGACAGTGATGTAGGCATCCATGAGAAACTCATCGATTCCAAAGTCTATACCGAACATATATTGAGTCAGAGTTACACCGCCTAATAAGGCGGATGACAGGCCCAGAAGTGTAGACAGGATGGCGTAATTATAACTGCGAGCACAAACACCCAACCCCACAATCAGGATGCCAAGCGCTGTATTATATTGCATGGGCGCAAAATGCGGGAAGACCTGAATTAGTGCCTGATTTTGAGTATACCAGCCGAATAAAACTGATAGCGCTAGGGCAACAGAAAGAAAGCCGCATAGGCGAGGCAACAAGACATACCGGTTTGTTTTAGAAAACATTGACATCAGCCTAGCCTATTATCCGTTAAAAGGCATCACTAAACTGGCTATCTACGAGAACATAAGCTTAAAATTGTATCTTACTGTTCATGCAGTTCTACATTCACCTAGCCAAAACTTAAGCGATGCGCCGCGAGAGGCCCTCTTGGTAAAATCTCAAAAGGTTTGGTTTAAAGAAATTATACGTGTGGTAGCACTATGTAGTCTTTTTCTTATCGCTCTTTAGTCAATAAAGCCTGAAAATCGCGCTTAAGATGAAGGTCGGTTTTAATTGATTTTCCTTGACCTGTGGACAAGTGAATCATCCACAGCTTATCGCGCGCGAGCCAATCCTTTCCTGTGGAGAACTGCTTTTTTCGGGTTGTGGTCAAAACGAACACCTCTACCTTATCTTGGGGATGAGGCGATAAAACCTCATAAACACACACAATATATAGTGTTTGCGGCTTTTGTGTCGCAGACCCATGAAGGATAATATTATGGCTTGGACGGAAGATCGCGTCGAAAAATTGACCAAGTTATGGGCGGAAGGACTCTCCGCCAGTCAAATTGCCAAAGAGCTTGGCGAAGTGACACGAAATGCGGTGATCGGTAAGGTTCATCGGCTAGGTCTGTCAGGCCGGGCGAAACCATCCCGCCCGAAGCGGAAAACAACAGCAAAGTCATCTAACGCAGCAGCCTCTCCGGCACCAAAGCCTCGCGCACCGAGAGCCCCATCTGCGCCACGCACACCGCAACAGATCGTAGCGGCTGCGGCTGTTCCTGCCCCGCCACCTTTGGAAGCCAAACCTATGTCCAATGGTGAATTTGCCACCATTCTCACGATTACGGATCACATGTGTAAGTGGCCAATCGGTGACCCTTCCACTTCAGAATTCCGTTTCTGCGGTCGCAAGACCGATCCGGAAGAACCTTATTGTGTTGCCCATTCCCGCGTCGCTTATCAACCTAGCCGACGTCGCGGCGCATCAAGCAATACAAAAGCTCTTGGCCCATCGCCAACATCACGGAAGCGTCTGCGCTAAGATAGTTCTTCCGACCAATTAGGCCGGAGCAAGACTACTTTAAAGTCGCTATGGCCTACCATAGCGACTTTTTCTTTTTCAGTACTTTGAAAATCGCGCCTTTAACTTGGGAACAATTGATCACACGCGGCGTATTATCATCAACTAACATTGAAGAAGGGAAGATTATGTCTGACACATCAGGATCGAATAAAGCGCTTTATTTTATTGTAGGAGCCTTGCTCGTGACTGTCCTCGGCCTCGGCTATATGTATATGAGTGGTCAATCAGCGAACGAGCCGACACTCTCGATTGATGTCAATGAGGACGGAATTGACGTCGATACAAATGACTAAATAATAATCCGATGGATGGATTATTCTGATGCGATAATTTCTAAGAAAGCATCACCAAATCGGGCAAATTTTGTTTCGCCCACCCCAGATATGCCCAGCATGCCTTCACGAGATGTTGGGCGTTTTGCGACCATATCCATGAGAGTGGCGTCCGAAAAGACGACGAAAGCGGGTTTACCTATCGTTCGGGCCAAATCTGAACGTAGCGCTTTCAGCTTTATCATCAAGGCTTGGTCCTCATCCGACATATCGGCCTGTTTCTGCGCCCGCGACTGACGTTCAGCTTTAGCCGTTGACTTAAGCGGCGGGCGAATGAAAAATTCTTCGGCTTCACTCATTACCGCATCGGCTTTTTCTGTCAGGGTCAAAGCACCATAGCGGGAAATATCCATGCTTAAAAGTCCGCGCGCCACGGCCTGTCGAATGAGCGCCTGAAGAAACGCTTTGCCGAACATCTTTCCACTTGCATAGGATGGTAATTGATCATGGCCAAGGTCTTGAATACGCGCAGTCTCATCGCCTCTGGCGACGGCGACAATATGCGCTGCGCCAAATCTTTGTCCAGTCTGCGCAATCGTTGCAAAGATAATTCTAGCCGCATCAGAAGCGTTAATTTGCTCTGGCGGGTTCAGACAATTATCACAATTCCCACAAGGGGCGACCGTTTCTCCAAAATAGTGCAATAGGGCCTGTTTGCGGCAATCTGTGGTCTCACAATACCCAATCAGCGCATCCAGACGTTTAAATTCCCGCATTTGATGGTCACGTTCACTCCCGTCATTTTGAATAAATTGCCGGCGCATGCGGATATCATCCAAACCAAAAAGAAGTGCGGTTTCGGCCGCTTGACCGTCGCGCCCGGCCCGACCAATTTCCTGATAATAGGCCTCCATCGAAGCAGGCAAATTAACGTGATAAACAAAACGGATATCGGGTTTGTCGATCCCCATCCCAAACGCAATCGTGGCCACCATGATAACACCCGGTTCGGCCATGAAACGTTCCAAATTTTCATAACGGTCTTCTGATGTCATCCCAGCGTGATATGGCAGAGCGTTATAGCCCGATTGACACAAAGATTTGGCGTAAGTTTCCGTGCTCTTACGCGACAGACAATACACTATACCGCTTTGTCCTTTTTGCTGACTCAATAAGTTATTGAGCTGACGCGGGCGATTATCGACAGGCATAACGGCGAGGGACAAATTCGGCCTATCAAAACCATGCACTATGATCTCCCCACTGCTTCCAAAAAGCTGCTGCGCGATGTCATCCCGCGTGGCTTCATCCGCTGTAGCCGTAAAAGCTGCAACATTTGTATCGGGAAAGAGTTGATGCAAACGGCTCAAATCCGCATATTCAGGACGAAAAGCTGGCCCCCATTTGGACACACAATGCGCTTCATCAATCACAAATAAAGAAGGCTTGAGGGCCTTCATCGCTGATAACATGCGACCCGTCATGAGACGTTCCGGTGAGACATAGAGGATCTTGCTCCGTCCAGTTGTTACGTCCCGCCATTGGGTGATATTTTCATCACGCCTTTGACCAGAGTGAAGACAAGAGGCCATAATCCCATTTGCCCGTAGCCCCGCCACTTGGTTATCCATTAAGGCCACCAGAGGAGAAATCACGACTGTTGGCCCGTCTAATATTTGCGACGGCACTTGATAGCACAGAGACTTCCCCGCCCCCGTTGGCATAACGGCCAACACACGACGCCCTTTCAGGATACGCTCAATAATCCCCGCTTGTCCGGGACGGAAATCGTCGAACCCAAACCTTGAATGCAAAATTTCGTGCGGGGAAACCATAGGCGTTCTGTTAGATTTTTCGACAGGCGTGACAAGCCTATTCTGCAAAGCGGCTCTGCATAAATATATCTCGCATCCCGAGCACTCAAAGGTTAAGGAGACGCCGGACTAATAGGAAAGATTTATCAATGACGGAGAGCAGCGAAGTCGATGTCTCACGCAGTGGCGGAGCGGCCCTAGCCGCGCAAATCGAAGACGAGTCAGATAAGCGAGTCAAAGCGAAAACCGTCAGGCCTCTCAGACAGCTTTGGCCCTTTATCGCACACTATCCGGGCTTGGTTATCGGGTTTATCATTTTCCTTGTTCTCGCAGCAGCGATGCAACTCTCTATCGGCTTGGCGGTAAAAGTGATTGCGGATTGCGGTTTCGTCGGAGATGGAAATGTCGCTGATTTCTGCCGCACACTCGCCGTGGGTGATGTGAGCGAAATGAGCTCCTATTTCAAATTTGCAATATTAATCGGTTTGGGCGCAGCAATTTTCGGCGCGTTACGATTTTATTTCATCAGCGTCCTCGGCCAACGTGTTATCGCCGACCTGCGTAAAGCTGTCTATGATCGCTTGACCCGCCTTAGTCCCGAATTTTTCGAACGTGTCCATACGGGTGAAGTTTTATCGCGATTAACAACCGATACCACATTGATTGAAAGTGTGATTGGGTCGACCGTATCTTTCGCTATTCGGTCCATTGCGACGAGCTTTGGCGCGCTCGTCATCATGTTTTTTATCAGCTGGAAATTGACCCTCATGGTGTTGGCTATCGGCCCTATTATCATTGTTCCGGCCATCATTATCAGCCGACGCATTCGAACACTCTCGCGCTCCAGTCAGGATAATTTGGCGTCGGCCTCTTCTCGAGCCGGAGAAAGCCTCGGCGCGATACAAACCGTGCAAGCCTTCACACGCGAAGCCAAAGAGCGGCGCGATTTTTCTAATTCCGTCGAACAGACTTATATCGCCCACCGCAAACGTATCGCCGTGCGGAGTTTCATGACCTTGATCATTTTTGGTCTGGGAATGACAGGGATGATCGGCGTTTTCTGGTTTGGTGTGAACGAGTTCACACAATTCAAGCAGAGTGGTGGTGAAACCGGTATTACGGGCGGTGATATCGGGGCCTTTTTAATCTACGCTTTCAGCGTCGTCTCCGGTGTCGGTTTCCTCACAGGGACATGGACAGAACTTTTACGCGCGTCTGGCGCGACCGAACGCGTCATGGAACTTTTGGGTGAAGAGCCCAAGATTATTGCCCCACCCCATGCAAAGCCCTTATCGAAAACCACGGGTGAGATTGCATTTGAAGGCATCACCTTTAGTTACCCTTCGCGTCCTACCGAACAGGCTCTGCATGATATCCATCTGCAGGTGAAACCGGGTGAAACGGTTGCGCTTGTCGGGCCGTCTGGAGCTGGCAAGTCGACAATCTTCCAACTACTTTTACGCTTCTATGATGCTCAATCGGGGACGATTACTTTGGACGGAATATCCGTCAAAGATGTGTCACCTCAAGATTTGCGCAAACAATTTGCCATTGTTCAGCAAAACACACCGCTATTTTCAGGGTCGGCCATGGAAAATATTCGTTACGGACGTGAAGGCGCGAGTGACGAAGAGGTTATCACAGCCGCAAAAGCCGCTTTCGCTCATGATTTCATCGAAAAACTGCCTGATGGTTATCAGACTAATTTAGGCGAAGGCGCGGTGACACTCTCAGGTGGCCAAAGGCAGCGCCTCGCCATTGCTCGTGCTATTTTACGCGATGCCCCTGTTCTGCTCTTGGACGAGGCCACGAGTGCGCTCGATGCGGAAAGTGAGCAGGCCGTTCAGAAAGCGTTTGAAGCCATGTCTGAAACAAAAACCACTTTGGTCATCGCCCATCGGCTGGCAACCGTCAAAAAAGCGGACCGCATTATCGTAATGGATGAAGGCCGTATTGTTGAAACAGGTGACCATGACAGCCTTGTGAAACAAAATGGGCTCTATGCGCGGCTAGCGTCCCTTCAATTTAGTACGGGTCGTTAATCGCTCGGAATATTATCAGAGGCCATGACCTTTGACCAAAGTCGGGACGCGCGCCAGAATATCGTGTGAGGTCATATAGAGGACGGAACCGTCCGCGCCGCCAAAGGTCACATTCGCAATTCTCTTGCCTGTACGGATAAGCCCCAAACGCTTCCCCTCAGGCGTGAGGATAATCACGCCGCCAGGCCCTGTCACATAAAGACGACCTTCGGTATCGACAGCCATGCCATCCGCATTTCCAACCTCACCTTTTGCGAAATCAGCCGTGGCATCGAAAAGCGTCTTCCCTTCGCTGACATCACCGCTCGCGGAAACGGGATAAGCCTTCCAAATCGCGTTTTCTGGATCTGAATTGGCAACATATAAAGTCCGTTCATCAGGTGATAAAATAATCCCGTTAGGACGGGTTAGGCTGTCATCAATCAGTTTTACGTCGCCATTCGGATAAAAGGCATAGACTCCGTTAAATGGAATTTCCTTTGCCTCAGACTCGTCCTGCCCTTTCAAGCCGTAGGGCGGATCTGTGAAGAAAATAATCCCATTAGAATGCAGCACAGCATCATTCGGACTGTTGAATTGTTTACCGTCAAATTTCTCCACCAAGAGGCGTTTCTCTTTAGTTTTTAAATTCAACGCGTAAAGACCCCGTGATCCATGATCCGGTAATAAAATCTCTTCATCATTTAAACGAATGAGGCCATTGGCACCGGCTGAACTTGTATAGGCTGGCACGGGTTCAGCATGGCCCGATGGGTTCAAAAATTCACTCAGCCCCTCGCCATCTTTGTAAGTCCAAATCACATTACCCGGCACATCTGTGAACAGTAATCGGTCCTGTTCGGCAATCCAAACTGGCCCCTCTGACCAACCGAAACTACCGCCAAGGTTTTCAACTTTCGCATCAGGTGACACAATGCCCGGAACCACCATCTCAATCGCGCCAATAGCTTCAATCTCGGCAATTTCTGTCTCTACCGAAGGTTTTTCGTCAACCGCTGGTGAAGGCTGACAGGCCCATAATGCAACCGTGCATAAGCTAAGCAGAAGACGTTTTTTCATAATATGCCCTTAAGATATATTCTAATTCAAGACCATGGCCGCTGCGCCGTAAAGCGCAACAAAATGGGCTTTGATTAACCGCACCGGAATGTCTTTGACGAACCATGATCCATGGCCCCGATCTCTGAAACGTTCCGTAAAATCCGACTCTGCCAAGAAAGGGGCTATATGACGTGACACGCCCCCGCCTAAAACGACGCCACCTGACGCCCCCATCGTCAGGGCCGCATTTCCGGCAAAGCCGCCCAACATATTGCAGAATGTGACTACAGTCAGCCGCGCAATAGATTTGGGATTAGCCTCAGCTGCCGCAACAATTTCATCAGCCTTATTAAATATAGGCGTGTCACCCGTCACCGCACAAATTGCACGGTAAAGCCGCGGCAACCCGGGGCCAGAAATCAGGCTTTCAGCCGAGACATAAGGCATTTGTGTCAATTGATAGGCTAAAACTTCACGCTCCAATTGGCTTTGTGGCGCAAATGACACATGACCACCTTCCGTTGGAATAATACGCAAAGGCTCGCCGGGAATGATGCAGGATATCCCTAACCCCGTCCCGGGTCCCATAACGGCAACAGGCTTGCTGTAATTGACCTTACCCGGCATCAGAATGTCAAAACCATCATCAGGAATAACGGTCGCGCCATTCGCCATGGCAACAAAATCGTTTAAAACGACAACATCGTCAAAGCCGAATGTTTTGTGCAAATCCGACTCGGAGATAATCCAATCCACATTTGTCATGCGAATTTCATTGTCAAATTTAGGGCCCGCAAAAGCGAAAGCTGCGCGTTTGGGCGTAATCTTTTGATCGTCCAAATAGACCTTGACGGCCTCATTAAAATGCTTGAACTCATTCACCGCGAAACGTTCGGAATGGTGCAGTTCAATCGTCCCAGTTCCATTACGCTCGGCCAAGGCGAAACGACAATTGGTTCCACCGACATCTCCGACTAATGTTGGGCCAGCTAGGGCATTATTCATATTGACCTTCATGATTATACGCCCCCTTTTCTTTGCGCCCATTCGGGGTTACCCAAAACCGAAGCCCCCGCTTCCGCGTGATCGGCACGCTCTCTTAAAGGCGCAAACATATTCATACCCAATGTCGAGAGGTTGGTTGCCTTAGGCATTATCGCAGAAGCACGGGTTTCCAAATCTTCCACGCCCACAACATTAATACGTCCTTCGCCCGCATCCAAACGCACAATATCCCCTGTCTTAATTTTGGATATTGGCCCACCATGCAAAGCTTCGGGATGCATATGGATGGCCGCAGGCACTTTACCCGAAGCCCCTGACATACGTCCATCCGTGACGAGAGCGACCTTAAAGCCTTTATCCTGCAGGGCTCCCAAAACCGGCGTCAATTTATGTAATTCCGGCATACCATTCGCCGCCGGACCTTGGAAACGAATAACGGCCACAAAGTCACGTTCCAATTTCCCTGCTTTGTGTAGATCCATCAAGTCATTTTGATGGTCGATGACAATGGCCGGAGCTTCAACAACCCAGTGCTCACGCTTGACTGCAGAGACCTTCATCACGCCGCGTCCGACATTGCCGCTCATCAAACGCAAGCCGCCATCTTCGCGGAAAGGCGTCTTAACAGAACCTAATATCTCTTTATCCAGACTATCAGTGGGGCCCTTACGGTAGATGACAGGATCAGGATCAGCATGGGTATTCTTAATAGGCTCGCGCGTATATTCGTGCAGACCGTCGCCACCTGCCACCGTTTTCACATCCGTATGCAGCAGGCCGGAGTCAATTAATTCGTGAATGAGATAGGCCATACCGCCCGCGGCATGGAAATGATTGACGTCGGAAATACCGTTTGGATAGATTTTGCAGATCAGCGGTACAGCTTTTGAAATATCGGCATAATCATCCCAATCTATCAAGACCCCGGCAGAGCGGGCAATGGCGGATAAATGAATTGTCAAATTCGTCGAACCACCGGTCGCCATTAATCCAACCAATCCGTTCACAATCGCCTTTTCATCAATGATGTCACAGGCCGGCGTAAAATCTTCGCCCATATTGGTAATCTGAATCAGACGGCGTGTTGTTTGCGCCGTGATCGCATCGCGCAAAGGCGTATTGGGATGAACAAAGGAGGCCCCGGGCAATTGCATGCCCATAATTTCCATTAACATTTGATTCGTATTGGCCGTCCCATAAAATGTGCAAGTACCGGGCGCATGGTAGGAGGCACTTTCAGCGGCCAGCAATTCCTCTCGTCCGACTTTACCTTCGGCAAATAATTGGCGGACGCGCGCTTTTTCAGGGTTTGTAATTCCTGATGGCATCGGCCCCGCAGGTGCAAATATTTGTGGCAAATAGCCATAGCGCAGAGCGGCAATCATCAGGCCGGGGACGATTTTATCGCACACCCCTAAGTGAATTACGCCATCAAACATATCATGCGAAAGGGCAACCGCCGTAGAGTAAGCAATAATATCGCGAGAAAAGAGCGACAGTTCCATACCGTCTTGACCTTGGGTGACGCCGTCACACATGGCCGGAACACCGCCCGCGACCTGTGCTGTCGCACCATTTCGGCGAGCCGCATGTTTGATAATTGACGGAAAGTTTTCAAAGGGCTGATGCGCGGAGAGCATATCATTATAAGCCGTCACGATGCCAAGATTGGCCCATTTCGCCCCTAATATTTCCGTCTTTTCCAAAATGGGGCAAGCCGCACTGGCATGGGCAATATTCCCTTCCGTCAGACGTTTTCGGCGGGGTCCTGGGCGTATATTGGCTTTACAGTCATCCAAATAAGCCGCCCGCATAGTTTTGGAGCGTTCGATAATGCGCTGTGTTACATCCTGAATAATTGGATTCATGATCTAACCCTCCCCATGCGTAAACACATGTAATCGATCGCCCGCCGCACGCAAACTTGTCACCGGTGCATCATAAACATCTTTTGACGCACTCGCTTCCCACACTGTCTTTTTGGTCATGCCCGGTATTAAGAGGTAAATTGCCTTTGATGCCATGACACAGGCTAAACTGACCGTAATTCGGTCATCAAATCCACTCGCCCCTTTTTGTCCCGAAGCATCTTGCCAAAGAATATGCGACGCATTGTGCAAATCGAAAGCAGAGTTCAATGTCGGCGATTGCGGGAACCAAGAGGCCGTATGACCATCCGTCCCCATACCCATCACACAAATATCAATTTGTCCGCAAAAGGCCTTGTCAAAACGCTCATTGATGTCGACGGCACCGGCTTTCGCCGTGGGCGCATCATTGACTAAACTGATAAAGCGTGCGGCCTTGGCCTTATTCTGCAAAAGGGTCTGTTTGATGAAGTCTGCATTAGACCCCGGGGAGCCTTCCTCTATCCAACGTTCATCAACGAGGCTGACCGTCACCTTATCCCACGCAACGTTCATTTCGCTGAGAGCCTCATAGATCGGTTTGGGGCTAGAGCCACCTGAGACTAAAAGTGAAGCCTGCCCTCGTTTGACAATGGCCGATTTCAGGCTTGCCGCGATATGATCTGTTGCCTGATTCACATAATCAGACACCGTGTTTGCGACACTGTAATGGAACATTTGGGTCATCCGCCTACTCGCTCGGAGACCAGCTATCGCCAATGACGGCGAGCATTTCGTCAGCGGCACGGGGCCCATCTGATCCGGCAAAATATGGCATGGCTTCTTGATCTGTTTCAGCCCAAGCTTCCAGAATTCCGTCGCACCAACGCCACGCGGCTTCTACTTCGTCTCGACGCATAAAGAGGCTCAAATTACCGCGTACTACATCCATCAAGAGACGTTCATAGGCATCAGGATACCGCACAGTGAAATTATCGGCATAGGACAAATTCAATGGTAAAG
Organism: uncultured Algimonas sp.; assembly: GCA_964511495.1. Lineage (GTDB taxonomy): Bacteria > Pseudomonadota > Alphaproteobacteria > Caulobacterales > Maricaulaceae > Litorimonas. Next base: position 59,619 of record CAZEFT010000006.1, read on the forward strand.
TCTTCAATCGCAATCCACCCGCTCCCGGCTCTTTAATTTCCATAAAGAGCTTTACAGCTTCATCGGGTTGGAGGCGAATAACCAACTTATTCGGGTTAACCTTTGCGTCTCCAAAAATCGAATGGGGAACAGGTTTAAATTGAATAACAATTTCAGAGCGACGACTGTTCATTCGTTTTCCGGTGCGCAAATAAATCGGCACACCTGCCCAGCGCCAATTTTGAATTTCAGCTCTAATCGCGACAAAGGTTTCCGTATTACTCTCATCAACATCAAGGTCGACCAGATATCCGTTCACGCTCTTACCTTTAATGCGGCCATTGGTATATTGCCCGCGCACGGTTCGGTCTTTCACGTTATCAACCGTAATACGCTCCAAAGCTCGGAGCACTTTGATTTTCTCCGTCCGAACATCATCGGCACCCAGAGAGGACGGCGCTTCCATTGTCGATAAGCAAAGTAATTGCAGCAGGTGATTCTGCACCATATCGCGTAGAGCACCTGCTCCGTCATAATAAGCCCCCCGCCCTGATACGCCAATATCTTCAGCCACGGTGATCTCGATGTGCTCAATGGCATCACTATTCCAAAGAGGCTCCAAAAGGATATTTCCGAACCGAAGGACAAGAAGGTTCTGAACCGTCTCTTTCCCGAGATAATGATCGATTCGATAAATCCGGTTTTCTTCGAAAACTCGCGCGACACCCTCATTGATCTCATGAGCGGATTCGAAATCAGTTCCGATAGGCTTTTCCAAAACGACGCGGGCTTTGTCATGCGCCAAACCTTCACGTTTCAACCCCTGACAAATATCGGCAAACATAGACGGTGGCATCGCCAGATAGAAAACACGGATTAGGTCATCAGATTGGGCGACGGCCTTTTTCAAGTCACTCCAATCCTTGTCCTTCATGACATCAATAGCGGTGTAATTTATAAGCGCACAAAATTCAGCCCAGCTTTCTTCGTTGAGCGTGTCTTTGCCTTCAAATTTGCAGTAATTTTCACGAATGATCTCAATAAACTCATCACGGCTGTGCTCACTACGAGACACGCCGATAATACGAGAGTTTTCGGGGATTTGGCCATCAACAAAACGGTGATACAAAGCCGGAAAAATCTTTCGCCGCGCCAGATCACCCGTCGCCCCAAAAATCACCATTTCAAATGGCGACACTGGCACGAATGTCGAGCGGTCCAGTTTCTTAGTCTGAGCGTCGGACACAGTTTTATTCCCTAATTTTACGCTGCCAGATACTGACAGCACCCCCTAAGTTTTCGTACAAGATTAGAGTAAAATTGACAGCGCTGTCAAACGATTGCGCCTCTTTCCGACAGGTTTAAGCAGATTGCGTGTCTGTCGAGTCCCTGATGATGAGCTTAAAATCAAGATTATGCGGCTGAGGCGATTTAATCTTCTCAACGGGATCAATCAATAGTTTCACCGCCTGAAAACCCATATCGTAAATCGGCTGTTGCACGGTTGTCAGTTGCGGAGAGAGAATTTTCGCCAGAGGTGTATCATCGAATCCACAAACGGACAGCTCGCCCGGAACGTCCAAACCAAGCTTAGAGGCGACGGAGACAACACCGGCCGCCATATCATCATTCGAAGCAAAAATAGCGCTGGGTCTGTCATGCGCATCTGCTAGCAAGGCTTCCGCCGCTTCGACACCCGAGGCGAAGGAGAAATCCCCCTGCCTGACTTCATAATCATGAACCTTCAAATGCGCATCCGCCATGGCTTTGCGGAAGCCTTCATAGCGTAGAGCCGAGGCGCTATGCTCCACGTGGCCTTTGATAAAGCCAATTGATTTATGCCCCTGCGAAATCAAAAATTCCGTCATTTCTTTCGCAGCTTTGACGTCATCCATTTTAACCGTATGAACATCGACATCAGGGTCAGAAGGCGCAACTAGGACCACCGGCACTTTCATCTCGGTTACGGTTTTAATAGCCGCAGGAGAGTCTGATAAGGGCGGGGTGAAAATCACACCGTCAACGGGCAGGCGATTAAGTAAATTGCTCAAGCTTTCAGCCGCCTTTTCAGACGTGGCCCCCTCTTCAAGCATGAGAGGTTCAGGTACAAGGTGATAGCCGTAATCTCGACATGCCGCGATAGCTCCGGATTGTATATTGGAAATATAATGTGCACTCGGGTTATCGTAAACCAAGGCAATCAAATAGGACTTCGAGCTTGCCAGCCCCTTAGCCGCCAGATTGGGTGAGTAATGGAGATCATTCGCAACAGCCAATACTTTTTCCCGCGTTTTAGCGGCTACATTAGGCTCATTATTTAAAACGCGTGAGACCGTCTTCATAGACACGCCCGCGTGTTTTGCGACATCTGTTATGGTTGCTTTCATGTCCCCTTCGACGCTCAATATTTCGAGTCATCGCTCCAATTTGTATATTTTTGCCCCACTATAATTGAGAAATCAACTAAAAGCAGTATCCCCTCTCACTACTCCACCATTGAAATTCTCATAAGGATGTAAAAGCCCGCAAATCATGCGGACTTTCTTGATCCTGATTTAGTCCAAACAACCCGCTTGGCCTTCATTGGTCACAAGACGAATATCCGACACGGATAGAGATAGTGCGCCCTTGCTTTCAAGCACAAAAGGTTCACGAACCCCGGTCATTTCCGAGCCTTCAGCAAAGCAGGATAGCTTCACATTCATTTCGGCCCATTCGCCTTTCGCAGCAGATTTCAAAGTCTCATTTAGAGAGAGTGTAGAACATGTTCCCTCACCGCAATTCATCCGCAAAATCGCGTCACCTTGACCGACTGAATTGACACGATAACGCATATAAAGTGCCATATCGCCTGTGTTTTGACGTGAGAGATCAACTGGGTCGGCGGCAACGGACATAATTGCCGTTCCGTTTCCAGAGAAATCCAAACGGCGGACATTTTCCTGCACACCGTCATCTTCCGGGCTTAAAACTACGCTATTGCTGGGTGATGTTGCGCTGCTTGATGTCGCAACTGAACTACCCGACTCGTCCGTCAGAATAATCATCCATGGGAAGACAGCACCGCCGCTTTGAATATAATTTTCTGCATTGGTGCCTGACAGTGCGACACCCGGATCTTCGGCGAGTGTGTCAACTTCAGAAGGTGAGGCATAGGACAGGCCATAGCCGTAAGCGAATAACGGATCGTAATTTTCATCTCCGACATTAAGCGGCGTCTGAATAGCGGTACGCGGCCAACTATATGGTAGAACGCCTTTAAAGTCCGATGCCGTTCCGTCATCTTTTGCACCAAAGAGAACATCCATGGCGTAACCGCCTTCACTCCCGGGCAGCCAAGCCGCGACAAAAGCATCCGAAGCATTAATCTCGCGGTTCATCCACAGCGGACGGCCCGTCAAAAAGACAGCCACAACAGGAATGCCTTCGGCTTTGTATTTTTTGATGAGGTTTAATTCGGAGTCATCACCGGGCTTGTAAGCTAAAGTTTCAATATCACCCATAAATTCGGCGTAAGGGTCTTCACCAAAGACAACAATCGCAACATCAGGCTTGGCCTCATAGCTGCCATCTTCGGACAAAATAGCGTCGCCGCCTACGGCTTCGGTATGGCGCTTCAACCCGTCATAGAAAGAACTGCCCCCCGGGAAATCAGAATTCTGATTGCCGGTACCCTGCCAATTCAGAGTCCAACCACCGGATTGTTTCCCGATGTTATCGGCCCCGTCACCTGTGATTAAAATTTTGCTCTTGGCAGACAAAGGCAAGACGCGCTCACCATTTTCTCGCTTATTATTTTTCAGCAGCACAAGAGATTCACGAACGGCCTGACGCGCGACCTCTTTATGCTCAGGATTAGCCAGTAAATCGTAATCGCCGGCATAAGCCCGAGTCGAAGGTTGACCTGCTTCAAAAAGGCCTGAACGAATTTTCACCCGCAAAATGCGGCGCACGGCATCATCCAAACGATCAAGGTCCAGTTCGCCATTTTCTGCCTGAGCAAGCAAAGTTTCAAATAAACCCTTCCAGCTATCGGGCGCCATATACATATCCAGACCTGCGTGCAGGGCCTCCGGACAATCCGTATTCGTACATCCCTTGACCTGACCGTGACCGTTCCAGTCTCCGACGATAAATCCGTCAAAGCCCATCCGCTCTTTCAAGACATCGGTCAACAGCCCTTTGTGACCATGCATCTTCTTTCCTTGCCAGCTATTGAAACTGGCCATCACGACCTGAACGCCAGCATCAATGGCCGGAGGATAACCCGCACCATGAATATCGCGTAGCTCTTCTTCGCTATCGCTATTCTCACCTTGATCATTCCCACCTTGGGTTCCGCCATCGCCGAGGAAGTGCTTCGCCGTCGCAATGACATTTGGCCCCGTCAACCATTCATCACCGCTGGCTTCACCTTGAATACCTTCGATAAGTTTACCGGCATAGCTTGCCGTCACTTCAGGATTTTCTGCATAACCTTCATAAGTCCGACCCCAACGATCATCACGTACCACCGCAATCGTTGGCGCAAATGTCCACTCTTGGCCACCAATTCGAATTTCCTTTGCCGTGACATCGCCAATCGCGCGCAAGAGCTCTGGGTTTCGTGTCGCGCCAAGCCCGATATTATGCGGAAAGACTGTCGCACCCGGAATGTTATTGTGACCATGAACGGCATCCGTACCCCACAACATCGGGATAAAAGGCACGCCGTCCCCGTAAGCCTCTTTTGACGCATCATAAAAATCATCCGCCAATTCCAACCAAGCGGACGCCGGAGAACGGTTATCGCCATTCGGGGCGGAATTACCGCCATTCAGAACGGAACCTAAGGGATAGGTTTTTAAATCTTCAGGAGAGATTGAACCAATATCAGCTTGCACAACTTGTCCGACTTTATGGCGGAGCGTCATTTGTGACATGAGGTCTGTGATACGGTCTTCAATGGCTGGGTCCAATCCCACCGGACTTTTGGCTGTTGGCCATATATCAGGATTGACGCTGCTCGGTGCGCGCATTTCTGTAGACGCCTCACTCGATTTATCATCTCCACAGCCTGCCAAAGATAAAGACAAAACGGCGGCAAGTGTAAAAAGACCTGTCGTTGAAAAAAGTGAAGTCCGCATAATTATCCCCTAATTCAGATTTTTATAGTCTTTGCGCCGAACACACCGTCCTTGCCGAAGAGTTTACTGACAAATGCGATGTACAAGCACTTTCAGACCATACTGACAGCGCTGTCACTCTCTTGCAACAGTTTTAGGTAGAAAAATTATGAAATTTTTGGGAAAACGGAGAGGCTAGCAGCGAATTTAAAGACCTATGAGCTGGCTTCAGAAATGAAATCAACTAATGCGAAATGCCAAATTGCGGTCTGTATAGGTTTAGAGGCCTAGTAAGACAGAAAGCAAAATGACAAGTATGGCCAGAATAATGTTTTTTATTATCGTGATCATAATTGTCCCCTTCTTGCCCTGTATAAGCGCGTATTTCGCAAAATTGTCAATATTTTTCTGATGGGCGCTTCAGTTCTTGGGACAAAATATCGGCCCAAATCTGATATCCTTTGGCCGTCAAATGTAATCCGTCTTCGGTCACGTCAGGGCGCAAGGTGCCATCCGGGGCGGCGAAACTTTCCGTCAGATCAATAAAGGTCACGGCCATATCGCGCGCGATCTCCTTATAAGCCGAATTATAGGCTCTTACTTTTGCCATAGCGTCAGATTCGCGAGGCAAAACGGATTGTAGATAGATCTGCGTGTTCGGCTTTTTAGCTTGCAAGACCGCAATTATATCGCCGACATGTCCGCCAACTTTTTCGGCGGAATGATTATAGCCAATATCATTAGTACCGATCATGATGACAATCTGATCGGGATCGTGTCTTAAAATTTCCGGCAATCGCGCCTGTAAGCCTTCCGCAATATCCCATCCAATCCCATGATTGGACATAGCTTCGGAAATAGAAGGCGGTAAGCTGTCTTTATGCCATTGCCATGCCTCTGTGATACTGTCTCCGGCGAAGAGAACACCGCCTTTTAGTGCGGGCTGTTTGATGATTTCCGTCATGCGTTGTTCAAAATGGGCTTTCCCACCCGGCAACATATTGGCCGGAGGGAGAATGACTGGCTCCTTTATTTCGGGCCGCTCAAGCTTATTAAATGACCACCCTATTGTATCGGCCAGATGTGCGCCGAGTTGGTTGGCCATAAGCTTCATACTATCGCGCCCCGGATGGTAATTGCAGCTCCAAATCAATCCTCTCTTCGCTAGTCCGACATTTAATGTTGAAATCTTCGGGTCGGATAGTTTTGCCATAGCCCAATCAATACCGTCCTGAATGGCTGCCCCTTTTTCGCCGTCGAGAAGCGGTCCGTTCACCGCAATAATATAAGCATTTGGGAAACGTTCGCGAAGATTGGACAGCATATCATAATAGCCGCTACGGAACTTGTCTTGTCCCGGATTAATAACAGACCAATCATTTGTTCCCAATGTTGTCACAACCACATCAGGTATAAATTTCTGATGGTCCCAAACACCGCCTTCATCCGGCAAAGCATAATCAATTTGCATGGGCATGACGGGAGCGGGATTACCGTCCCAATTATGTACCACGCCACGCCCCGAAATAGCTATCAGTTGGAAAGCAGCCTCAAAGCCCTTTGCTGTTAAAGCCGCATAGGCTTGGTGGGGGGCATTGGTTGTCGGATTATATTGGCAGTCTTTGGAATCTCCGCGAACGCCAAACCCCGCCGTGATAGAATCTCCGATGAAAAGCATTTTACGGGACGGTTCACTTTGCGGCAAGAAACGCCCATTCGTTTCAATCGCCTCCAAGGTAAAGAGGCCGGTATCAAAGACTTCCGTTCGGCGAGACAAGACTACCTTAAAACGCGCTGTCTTCTCGCTATCCACCAAAACGTAATCATGCGTTCCGGCTTTCAGCTTTAGGGCAGACTCTTCGCCATTGACGAAGACATCCATAATCCCGTTTCCACCATCTGTGAGACTTACGGTAAGTTCAGTCCCCTCAAAGAGTATTTCGGCTCCGCTGGCGGGCCAACCCATTTGATGGCCGCCCGTTTCCGTTTCTACATATCGTCCCGTTAGACGATAATCTTGCGTAGACGTTTCGTTCGGACCGCAAGCGGCCATTATGCCCGCGATTAAAATCAGGGTGGCAGAAAGCCAAAATCGTTTCACCGTCATATATTAAACCAATGTTTTAAGGGCCTCGCCATCATAGGGCTCAAGATCGTCCAATCGTCCTTCTTTGACTTTCTGCGCCCAATAAGGATCCTGCAATAAAGCCCGACCGACCGCAATCATGTCGAATTCATCTCGTTCCATCCGCTCAATCAAATTATCCAGACTGGCAACTTCTGCCCCCTTCCCGACAAAGGCTTCGAAGAAGTCTCCTTTCAAGCCGACAGACCCCACGGAAATTGTCGGAACACCTGTGAGTTTTTTCGCCCATCCTGCAAAATTCAAATCTGAGCCTTCAAATTCCGGTTCCCAAAACCGTCTTTGCGAACAATGTAGAATATCAGCCCCGGCATCAGTCAAGCTTGTCAAAAACGCTTCCAATTCCTGCGGCGTCTCGGCTAGACGCGCTGAATAGTCCTGCTGTTTCCATTGAGAGACGCGAATACAAAGTGGCATGTCATCGCCCATGCCTTCGCGACATTTGCGGATGACTTCACGGGCAAACTCGGCTCGGTCAACCAATGTCCCGCCATATTTATCATCGCGTTGGTTCATGACGTCCCAGAAAAATTCGTCCACCAAATAGCCATGCGCACCGTGGATTTCGACCATATCAAATCCGAGCCATTTCGCATTGGCAGCGGCACGGCCATAAGAGTCCGCCATATCTGCAATCTCTTCTTGAGTAGGAACAGGTAAAACCTGTTTGCCTGCATGCGTAAGTCCGGACGGGCTGTCAGAGGCCGCTTCAGGATGAGGGCCCATGCCGGGTTTGCGCAACATGCCCGTATGCCAAATTTGAGGCCCCATTTTTCCGCCTGCCTGATGTACAGCGGAGATGACGGCTTCCCACCCGGCCAAAGCTTCATTTGTATGAAAGTTCGGAATGCGCGGATCATTAGACGCGCCGGGACGGTCAATCGTTGTGCCTTCAGACAGAATAAGCCCGACATCGGCCGCGGCTCTCTTGCGGTAATATTCAGCAACATTCTCACCTGGGACACCCCCCGGAGAGAAACTCCGTGTCATCGGCGCCATGACAATCCGGTTGGACAGCGTCATAGATTTCAAGGAAAAGGGTTTAAACAAAGGTGACATTAAAAATCCTGTGACAATCAAATAATTATTAGGGCTTTATCACCCTCTCCCTATCGCCATATAAAGCGCGAATAAAGGAGCGTTTTGGTTTACGCCCCATTCGGAAAAAGGCAGCACCAGATGAAACGCGCACTCATCATCGGAGCCGGCATTGGCGGTTTGACCGCCGCAATTGCCTTGGCTCAGCGAGGCTGGGCCGTTCATATTTTTGAACGCAGCGCCGCCTTAGGCGATGTCGGTGCAGGCCTGCAACAAAGTCCGAATGCCATGGCCGTCCATCAAGCGCTTGGAACGGCGGAGGCGATCAAGGCGGTAGCATGCGAGCCAGAAGCCGCGATTTTGCGGGATTATAAAACAGGTAAACCGCTCATGACTTCTCCGATGGTGGGGATATATGAGGCGCGTTACGGCCATAAATACCTTCATATTCACCGCGCCGACCTGATTGCAATCCTCGCCAAACGCGCTGAAACACTGGGCGTGACAGTGCACTTCGACCATGAGGTTGAGGAGGCCCAACAGATTGGCGAAATCCTTAACATCATTGCAGGACAACGCAATTATACGGGCGATGTATTGATTGGGGCAGATGGAATCAAATCCGTATTAAGGCCTATGATTTCCGAAAACAGCCAACCGCGTTTCTCGCGGCAAGTGGCCTGGCGGGGTGTCGTCCCGACCCACCAATTACCTGATGATTTCATACCTTTCGCCGCCAATAATTGGCTCGGCCCGCGACGCCATTTCGTCAGCTATTACATTCGTGGTGGGACACTCATAAATTTCGTCGCTGTAGAAGAGCGGAGTGATTGGGCGTCCGAAGATTGGAATGTTCCCGCCGATAAGGTTGAATTAGCGCAAGCCTTTTCGGGTTGGGATGAGCGTGTCACCCGACTTATTGCTGCTTGCGAAACGCCTTATTTGTGGGGTCTCTTTGATCACGCGCCGCTGAAAAAATGGAGTCAGGGCGCTATGACATTATTAGGCGATGCGGCCCACCCCATGCTACCCTTTATGGCGCAAGGAGCCTCTATGGCGATTGAAGATGGCTGGGTCTTAGCCGCCTGTTTGGCCGAAAGGCCCGAAGCAATTCCCGAAGCGCTTATGCGTTACGAGGCCCGCCGAAAACCTCGTACAACTCTGCTGCAAAATATCTCTCGTCGGAATGGGGCACTCTATCATATGCGGGCGGGGCCGAGCCGCTTCTGGCGCAACACCAAATTTAAAATAGGCTCACAATTCCCCCCCGCCGTTTTCGCGACATTGGATAAAATATATAAAGTGGACGTCACGAGAAACGACCCTTCCGCGTGACTCGTCCATTCGAACGCGACGCCTGAAAGGCGTTAGTGAGAATGCTGTTCCTTCGAAACCCCAAGCCTAGCAACAGCAGGAGATAGATTGCCGTGTCAACCACGGCAATGACGGGAGTGTTGGGGGTTGTTCTTATCTCTTCATATTGATTGTTTCGCTTCTTTCATGGCTTACGTTTTTTTCTTTCTTCGTTTCGTTGCATTTCAGTCTTGGAAAATGGGCTGTCTGCGGTGTTGTGGAGTTGAAGGTGGGAACCGTGTGTCTAGTGTGATTTTTTACAAGCCTTGTCCATCCGAACGCGGCACCGCGTAGCGGCGTTAGTGAGGATGCTGTTTCGGTAAGGTATCCTATCCGAAAGCTTACCCTTTCGCGCTTCATTATATTTGATGCCCTGCATCAAATATGGCCATTGCGCGCCCGCTTACTCAATGACAAACACAATGTCTTCACCAAACAAGTCAATGCGCACTCGATCTGCCCTGTGAAAAGAACAAGCTGAATATAGCAAAGCTTCACAGACAGTGGATCATTCTCTTGATTTTCTCACAAGAGACTGAATTTGCTGAGGGTTTCACAGCACTAAGTACGGATTATTCTGTTTCAGGGGCAAAGCGAACATTAAAGAAATTTGTGAATAACGGTATTAGCATTATCTTGAGCGGACTCATTGTCAATAATCTCAGGCCAATGTTCCCCTTGGTTGGCTAGCCTTCCTGTTAGGCCTTTTTTGCTCCCCCACCAAACGCCAGAAGTGAAGTCTTCTTCATTCAACATCACATCCACATAGCGCTTAGCGCCAACATCGACGGAATGGGCTCTACCGAGTGTTTGCATTATCCACATAGCCGTTTCCATGGTCAGTCTCTGAAAGAAGGGCAAGGACTTCGTTCCAGACGTTCCACGTGCCATACCCGGGTCGATGGTCATAAACCTCATTTTCGGATGCTGTCGCGCCATGCTCATCGTCCAAAGAGCCCCCATGAGTTTGGTGGCGCCATATATGTCAGTATAAGACGAGCTTTCGTCAAATTTCGTGCCGTTTGCTACAGCCGTCCACTCTTCGATTGATCCCTCCGTAATTGGGGGTTTTGCAGCCCGGACTTCTGGGGCGCCCCTTGCCGCAAAACTGGCGACATACATAACTGACCCAGTTTCTGATATTTTACCGTTTTCGATAATGAGATCAGTAAAGTGGACATGGCCTAGGACATTAATCGCGAAAATAAGCATGACGCTGTCCTTGGTGAGCTTTGTGGGTTCAGTGCCACCGCCACCGCCAGCGTTTAGAATAACTCCGTCAACTTTAGTGTCGATGCTTTCGGCAGCTTTGCGACACGACTTCAAATCACCAACATCGACAATCAAAATTTCGAAAATTTCCTTACCCGTCAGCTCTTCTAGTTTCTGAAGCGCTTCTTGAGCTTTTGTTTTGTTCCGACAGGCTAGAATAATTTTCGAGACCCCCTCCCGGAGGGCGAACTGTCTAGCTGCCTCGAAACCAAGTCCAGAATTCGCACCGGTTATTAAATAGGTATTGCTTGCCATATGCATCCTCGTGGTTTCATGTTTTTAACCGTAATACTTGCGGCTCTACAATGACATATATTACTCATAAATAGGATTAAGTAGGCGAAATAGTCGCTAATACTTGCCTGATTGTATCATATGGGTTGAGAATGGTCTTGTAAGACGTTAGGTCGCCAATATGAGCAAAGAGCAGATAAAGCACCTCATTCAAAACTATGCTCCGGAAGATGGCATGTTCGATATAGGAGTAAGGGGAGTAAAACTATTTAAGGTAACGGATCCTATTCGGTGCGCCCCAGTTGTGTATGAACCTTGCGTCATCGCTATTGTCACAGGCAACAAAGAAGCGATTCTGAATGGCGAACGTTATGAATACAACAGCAACAAATATATGTGTTGCTCGATGTCGATGCCAGTTGAAGCAGGAACGCAACAGGCTTCGCAAGACAAGCCTCTACTAGGCGTTTACATCTCACTTGATACCAAGGCTATGAGCGAGCTAGTCATAAGGATGGAAAGTACCGGGGATATCAACCGGAAGCTCCATGGCGGGTCGTTACAGCAAGGCCTTGCGCTCGCTGAATGGGATGCCGATTTTACTGAGTCACTTTTGCGCTTACTTCAATTATTAACGAGCCCAGCAGATATGGTGGTTTTGGGAGAAGGTCGTCTTCGAGAGCTAAATTATGCTATACTTACGGGGGATGCTGGGCATTTGGTTAGACATGCATTTGGTGTAGGTAGTGAGATTGCCCGCTCAATAGAGTATTTATCTTCAAACTTGGAAACGGCAGTCACCATACAGGATTTGGCTGCGCGCGTAGGTATGAGTCGTGCTGTCTTTCACCGTAAGTTTAAGCAGGCAACCACTATGTCGCCGATACAGTTTATTAAGTCTATGCGATTGAACAACGCGGCTATGAATATAGTCAATGGAATGCCGGTGAACAAAGCGGCAATGGGCGTTGGCTATCAAAGTTCTTCTCAATTCAGTCGTGAGTTCAAACGGCTATACGGACAATCACCTAAACAGTGGAGCCAATCCAATCAATTTCCTTCGGGACTAATGTAGATGAATGCTTAGTCCAGAGGTTATATTTGTCGTACTTAAATGTCCGCAATGGGGATAAACCACCCACTACTTTTACGTAATAAATAATGTGGATCATTCCATCCGCATGACCCGATAGGGTCTGCCCGAAGGCAACGCGCGGATTCGATTTCCGCACATCACTAATCCTAAGGCGCGTCAATCATGGCGCTTTTTAGATCAGCTTCAGGATTTTCCAAGAGCGCTTTGTCAAAACTCTTTCCGCGCATGAGCGCCATTTTTCCCGCCATAAAATCGCGCGGCGCGTTGACCGCATCAACACTTAAGAGGCGATCACCTTGGAAGGCATAAACCGCGAGGGAGCGCCTTTGCGAAATGTCGCCGCGAATGACCAGATTATCATAGCCCGCCGACAGTCCCGCAATTTGAAGTTTGAGATCAAATTGATCCGACCAAAACCATGGCAGGCTGTTATAGGTCACATCTTTTCCACAAATATGCGCGGCGACTATTTTGGCTTGTTCAGTCGCATTGGGCACAGATTCCAATCGGAGCTTCACATCATAAAGCGGGTTATGATGATGGGTTACATCTCCCGCAGCGTAAATATCCGGATCATTCGTGCGGCATTGACCATCCACTTCCACGCCATTGCCAACGGACAGCCCCGCCAAATCGGCGAGTTCGGTATTGGGAATAACGCCAATACCGATAATGACCATATCCGCCTCGAAGCTTGCGCCATCCGAGCTTTTCACCCACAAGCCATCGTCTGTTTTGATGATTTCACTGGCCGATAAGCCTTCAATAATATGGACACCTTCTTCGCGATGAATACGGCGGTAAAACTCCGATAAGTCAGGCGGGGTCACGCGTTGTAAAATACGCTCCATGGCTTCTAAGACCGTGACATCCAGACCTTGCTTTCTAAGGCTCGCCGCCGTTTCCAGCCCGATATAGCCGCCGCCAATAATGACCACGCGTTTGGCTTGGGTTATGGCCTCAGAAATTGCGATAACATCGTCTGCGTTTCGTAAATAAAACACGCCATTCAAATCTTCGCCCGGGACAGGCAGGCGGCGCACACGTGCACCCGTGCAGAGAACCAATTTATCATAAGACAGCTCCGCCCCATCATTGCAAAGGATGGTTTTCTCACGACGGTTAATCATGGTGACTTTTACGCCCAAACGCATTTCAATATCCGCCTTGGCATAGGCTTCTGCAGGGCGCAGCAGGATATCTGATAATGTCTTGCCGCCCGATAGAAAGTCTTTGGACAATGGAGGGCGATGATAAGGCAAATGAGGTTCGTCGCCGATCACGATAATACGATCATCAAATCCATTTTGCCGCAGAGACACACAGCCTTGCGCCGCAGCATGGGACGCACCAATAAAAATAACTGTTTTGTCAGAACTCTCAGTCATGCTTTTCGGAATAGCCAAAATAAGAGGAGATGCAACCGCGCATACATTTGCGTGCCTGAATGGACGACGCAATAATGGAGCGGCGGGAGAAAATCTGTGTCAAAGAAAATGGCGGTGAACGCAGTCTTGACCGGAGCCTTATCCACCGCCCTACTTGAAGAATGATTTCACTTGGAAACTGTGCTGCTTGGTAACTCGCAAGCAATCAATGTTACCTAAAAAATCTTAAATCACGTGAGAGTCAGAATAACTTTGACCCTTCGTATCAAAATGACTGAGCCTTAGTTTGGAATGTTTGGCATAACAATTAACTGTTAGCAGTTAATAATAGACCCGCCACACTCACTCAAATCCCTGTGAGTTAGATCAAGCGTGATAACGTGACTATACCAATTGATGTGATGTTTGCCTTTGCCTCTGATTGCTCTTGTCGAATTAACTGTGATTTAATAAATTCTCGGCATACCGTAACATCAAAAGAAACCAGAGATGTTGAAGGTTTAGGTCAGCGAAAAGGGGCAGGGGAAAGCAATCATACTGAAGCAGCATTCATCCAAATTCCCTGAAACGGAAACTTTGCAAGAGAGAAATTTACTTTTAACCCTTAAACATTCAAAAGCATCACAAACTCCTAAAAATATTAGTTTCATTTATTTCTATAGATTTTACTGGGAATTTGCTCTAATATTCTAGGAATCTTCAACAAATAGTTGGTAAATACAAAATTGTGATTTCGTATATTTTCTATTGCAATCTTTGATTTGTTAGAATGGCAAGAACATCCAACTGTATCTTATAAGCATTTTAAATATATCGCTTGAAATTTATCAATTTGTTTTCAAAAAATTGCATAAGAAGCATATATAGCGCCGCCAATTATCAAATGTTGACCTCCCAAAGACTTCTGCCGTTTCCAAAATACAGCTAAAAAACACGACAAATGGAAACGATTGTCGACGTAAATTGAGGATTATGTGCCGCAAAATAGCGTATCTCTTCTGACTGGTCATTAGTTAAAAAGAGACAAAAAATTTATATTTGCAATCTTTCCGTGTTTTTATATGCTAGTTAATATACAGATGGGGCTAAGATGATTAAGCGGTGTTTATTTTGCATAACTACTAGTGTTTTGTTTTACGGAAACATCGGGGCTCATCCCCATGAATCTGGCACCAAACATAGCAAGAAAAGCCATGGCGAAACGATTAGATGTTTTGCCAACGCAGATTTTGAAGTAGATGCTGATGGTGAAATAACTGGCTTCAAACCAGGAAAAACTTTGATAGATGGTGTTTGCGGGGCCCCAATCTCGCTCCCTTTGGATCCCTCCACAAATAAAGTGTTAATCCCTGAAAATGCCGCCGCAGCAGCCGCGCATCAAGTCCCCACTTTGAGAGATACCTATGGGGTAAGCGGAAAAGGTGTTTCAATTGGTCTATGGGACGGTGGCATTGCTCAAGTCAACCATCAAGAATTCGGAACACGACTAAGCTATGGTGAGTACAAATATTTAAATGATCACGCCACACATGTTGCAGGCACTCTTGCTGCTTCCGGACAAGATTCGGAAGCTAAAGGCATGGCACCGGGCGCGGTGATTATATCCTTTGATTTTGATAAAGATCTTAACGAAATGAGTCTTTACAATAAATTTCAGGTTAGCAATCATTCTTACGGGGTACCAGCAGGTTGGAATTTAATAAAGAGTTCCCTATGCAAGACTCATTGGTTTTGGGGCGGTAATGACTCTGAGATTGAGGATTATCACTTCGGAAAATACGATTATTCCGCCAATGCAATGGATAAGCACATTTTTTACAATCAAATGATGTCTGTTTTTATCGCCGCGGGGAATGAAGGCAGCGCGGTTGTTGATCCCCTTACACATGTCCCGAATCGTCAAGATCCGAAAGAAATATTTAATGGGCATTACTGCATTTATAAGAATGGGAAAATTACCTCCTCAAACAAAATACGCAATTCTGATCTCGCAAAAGGTCGCTATGATACATTAACCGGACATGGTTTATCAAAAAATGCAATCGTCGTTGGTGCGGCTGAAGATTTGGAACCAAACTTCAAAGACTGGATGATCAGAGTTACCAATTTCTCTTCCGTAGGCGGTGGAGATGATGGTAGAATCAAACCTGATGTCGTGGCCAATGGTAGACTGCTCTACTCAGCGAGAATTCCTGCTAGGTGTAACCTCAAAGAAGGGGGAAGTCAGTGTCCTCCGAACGAAGCAAAAATACATGAACGAAAACGCTATGGAGCAAAAAATGGAACATCTATGGCAACGCCAGTTGTGACGGGAATTGGCGCTTTGTTAAACGAAGTTTCGCTGAAACGTTCAAAATTGAAAAGATATTTATTTGCCGATGAAATGAGGTCCTTGCTAACTCATACGTCACGAAGCCCTACAAGCGACGGTGCCCCCACATATTTTTACGGCTGGGGACTAGTCGACGCGATTGAGGCGGCGGACTTATTATCTGCAAAAACGAAAAGTAGTAGTGTGTTCGAAAGATTGCAGCTCAAATCTGGGGTTGGTCGGGAAGAGAAAACTATTACTTGGGACGACCCATCAAAGGCGTTGCGTGTGAGCTTCACTTGGATTGATGAACCCACCAATCAACCTATATATGATACGCTGAATGATCCCAAACCGGTGCTTGTAAGAGATGTAGACATCAGATTGATTTCCCCAAGTGGTATGATTTATTATCCTTGGACGCTTTCAATGACGCCGGATCCCTCGGCAAAAGCTGTGTCTTGCTCGCATCATTCCAACGCCGGAACGACATGCCCGAAAAATTTGGTCGATAATTTAGAGCGAATTGACTTGCCTTCTTCAAATTATGAAACGGGTCAATGGACCGTTGTATTCGATACATCAAAAGTAAAAATGAAACCATGGCACGGGAATATTATGAGTGGTGTTTTTGCCAAGTCTGAGGTTAAATATAGTCGCTGATTTATCATTGGTAACTAGCTAGCATAAGGTCAAAGTTATCGAGTTCACCCAACGATATCATCTGGGCATCCTTACCCTCGGGAAGAAATTTGAGCCTGTCTATAAATGGCATTGAACATTCTTTTACGCGAACTATTTCCGGGGCGTCCGCGGTTATTTTTTCGGGATAATAAACAGAAAACGTTTTCTTACGATCCTTTGCTGTCTTTACTATCACTCTCTTTGCCTTGTCTTTGTAGTGCCATCTAGTATTGGGTTCACACATGCCATCGCCTTTGTGGATACTGTACTTTACTCCCGATTCAATTTCGTCAGCGGATTCCAGTTCCCATTCTTGGACTTGGCCGAAAACCATCTTGTTGTCATATGTCAAGACGTCAGTCCTAACACTGATTGCTCGTACAATATTTAATATTGCATTATTTCTGACACCAGAATTTTGATTTTTCGGCAGTAAAGTATAGTCCGCAGACATAGTAATTCTTGCTTTTTGAAAGGACGGATTGCGAGGCATTGTATCTAATGAGCTTATGAGGCCAGCTGTAAACGTTACGAGAGGAGCAGACATCGAGGTTCCTGATACATTTCGCAAAACACCTAGATCATCAATAGCCGGTACATTGCAACCCGGAGCCGCAATATCAACTATATCCGAATGATAGTTTGAGAAAAATGCAAGTTCATTTTTTCCGTCAAGTGCAGCAACAGTAATTATGTGTTCGTTTTCGGTTCCACCCAAAATAGCAGGAACGAGTTGCACATCTGAGGGAATTGCGGCAAGGTCTAATCCCAACGTTTCAGGAGGAACCCCGTTTCCAGCCGCTATTACTAATAGCGGCTTACCTCCTGAACTGTAATATTCATTACCAAAACTTTGTATTACATTCGCTAAATACCCAGTTCGTCGTTTCGCTGCCGCACTAACATTAATTATATCTGCCTCTTTTGTGAGATGTTCAAGTCCAGCCATTATTGTCCAGGCGCTATGACTTTTACTATTTAGCACATACATGTTAAACTTAATGGGAGGCACGTAAGAAGAATTCATGTTTTTCTTACCCAACACTTTAGACAAAAAATCATACCCCCCGAGGGCCAGACTCGTAACTAAAGAGCCATGTGAAGCAAATTCGGAGTCTTCCAAAGGTTCAATGTCTGTCATTTTGCTTCCCGAAACACCCATGCTCTCCCCATAAAACGGCCAATTTTTTAGATAAGTTGACTTATTTCTAAGCCCGGAGTCAATAATGCCAATCTTTGCGGATTTAGGTGTATTCTTATTGGAGAACTTACTCAATTCAATTTGGTACCTTTCCCAAACCTCATTAAAGTCGATGCCTTGAAAACCATTACTCGCTTTGCAATCTACCGAAGTAAGCTCTTGCATCCTTAGTATATTATCAAAAGATGAATCAGCAGCACCTTGTGGAAGAGAAGCAATTATTCTTGATCTGGAGCCAATCATATCCAATGAAGCCAATTTTATAGTTTTACCTGCCTTTGCATTTGATATAATAATAGTATCCCCAGGTCGGATAAACCGGCTAGCACATTCCAATCCTTTTACGTCACTAAGCTCGCATTGATTTTTCAATTCTTGCTGAGAATTACGCCATTTCAACAAACTCTCATTAAACTTTAAAAGTTCTAATTTATCTGAATATCGAAATTCTCTTCCTAAAATTTGAGCCCTTTCTTGTGCTATTTCTTCGAACGTATCATATTTTTTCGCGATGCGCTTCGTAGGAGAATTATCCGGAAAACAAGGAGGCATCTCCAATTCTAATTCACCTGGTAGCAATACCGCATCACCAATTGAGTCAAAAATTTCTTGGGTTGTTAGAGAGCGAAATCCGCTACGCCCATCCTCTAAGTCACGAAGGTTTTTAGCCGAGTTAATCAAGTTCGTATTTAAACTCTTTATTGCTTCATATTGGTAACCTTTGATATTTTCCGACGGAAAGCGACGGCATCTTTCTTGTAGAGCCTTTGATATTGTAAGCTCAGGAGAGGCTATGAAACTCCTTAAATCCACGACAGCTATCTCCGGTACAGCAATATCAGTAAGAAGTTTGAAGTGGTCGTCCGTGAACCGACCATCTACAGCTACAAACAATTCGTTACTATCATTCTTTTCAGGATAAAGGCCAACTGGGCTTTCAAAAGGCCCTTGATTCGTTTGAAATGACTCATCAATTTCCTCGACATGAAGTTGATCATCGCCTCGCAAATCAGAAAATACAGTCCTCATTTCCTGTGCTTCAGTATTTTTACACGTCAGAAAAATTAATAAAACAAAGAGAATCGATTGTCGGAATAGAATCATTGTCTGGCCATCAAACTTCGCAAAACTGGGGAATTAGCCTTCAACGCCTCTATTCTAATACCCCTATTTCCACCTTCATCTCTACATCCACCGTATAGATGCACACCAACAATTTCCCCATTACGATTAATTATAGGAGCTCCGGATGAGCCTCCAAGCGTGTCTATGTCAGAATAAGTATAATGCAGGCCGTTGAATGAAGTGATATCTCCTACACTAATCCGTTTTGAACCACCCCCAGGATGATGAATTATTGCAGCCGGTTTTCCCTCTTCCAAATCAACCGGAGAAATTTTCATGGGCACGTATTCATTCTTCATCCTAACTTCAATAATTGCATAATCTAAAACTGTATCATCTAGGTACTTTGCCGAAAATTCTTTATACCCGACAACAACATTATCGTCATTTTTTTTGCTTGTTATATTACCAGTAACCTTATCTCTTTCATAATCTGAAACGATTTTAAAAAGCGGTACTAATTCTTTTGGTTTAAGTCGCGTGATTTGGCCGTTGTGTTCGCGAAAAGGTGTTTTGTATCTTCTTCTTGGGTCTATTTCTTGACCTGTTCGAGTAAGAAAACAGTGCCCCGCAGTCAAAACTAAGTTTTCTGCAATAACCGTTCCCGTACACCATTTCTTATCCCATATGTTCCCCTTAACTTCGTAGCCAAGTTGTTCTTTGATTTCTTCCTCGCTCTTCCACTGCAGAAGAACATGCGCACGCCGCCATTTCATAATGTCGTTATATCGAAAGTAAGTAAATTTTATCGGTTGAGCTTCATTAGGTTGGTAGTAACTTCTTATATCTAAGGAGTCAGGGGCACCGCATTGTTGTTGGAATTCCAACGAGTCCAGCTCTAGGTCCTTAACAGGCAACCCCTCAGTTATGGTGCGATCCGGATCTGATATTGTTGATAGATTCAAAGCCATCTCCGGCTCGTTTTG
The DNA here is from genome assembly GCA_964511495.1 of uncultured Algimonas sp. GTDB lineage: Bacteria > Pseudomonadota > Alphaproteobacteria > Caulobacterales > Maricaulaceae > Litorimonas. The sequence continues at coordinate 79,474 of CAZEFT010000006.1, forward strand.
CAAGGCTAAAGAACTCTCAGACTCAATCAACTTTTCCTTCGCGCATTGAGGTACAGAAAAAAGTAAAAATATCACAAATATTTGTTTCTTCATTGATTTAGACTAATTGAATTACATTATTTTGCCAAGGCAGTAGTTTGTTTATGGTTGCATAATCGCTTTATGAGATTAACGGTATCGAACCTATTTTTCTTTGCTTCTCATCTATTCATATCATCATGCTGTTCTCGTGCCGCATACTTAAAGAAAAGCGGCAATGAAATCGGGACCAATACCAAATAGGACAGTGTCCATTTTCAAGTATTTTTAAAATAAATCGATACAAAGCCTCCAAAACAAATACTCACAAAGGTTGGCTTGGTATTCATTCAATCGGGTGCGTTCGGATCGTCTTATTTCGCATCGGCATAAACGCGAGTGCCCGTTGCATCGCAAATCGTGTAAATTCGTTTACAGTTTATGGTTCATTTGACCTACTTTAAAATGCCGTCATAAACATAGTTGCTGAACACCGTCTCATAATCGTAGGCCGGAGGCGGTGGGAGCCTTGGAAAAAGGCGAATAAGACGCCAGTTTTGCGTAGTTACGGTGTAGATTCATTTGTGGTCCAAGGCGATAAGAAAATGGTGTCACTTTAGCTCATAAAATAAGTCGTAATTACAACGCTGCCCTAAGGGACTAGCTTCGCGTCGTAGCAAAAACGTTGGTTACATGACATGCTTCACTTTATCTTGCTCTACACACTTTCTGACCTTTTTCTGTCGTCGTCACCCAAGAAGATTTATTCATGCATTCTGTTTACGGCATCCTTATTCCACGGCCATCTATGGCAATAAATAAGCTTTTATATCCTAGCACATCGTTTTCATCTACATTACCCACAGCTCCTTCTTTGAAGTTTTTATTAGAAATTTCTGTTCGAAAGCCTTTATTTCACCGCTATCATTTAAAACAAATACCTGAGCATTGCCGTCAACAAATTTTTTCACTTTAATCCATTTTTGGTCTTCACCATTCCCGCATTTAAACATTTGCCTAATAGTAATAGATTGGAACTTAAAACCACCATAATCCCATTATTTGACACTCATAAAGTCCAAATTCCTAGGTGTTGCGACCCATGCGATATCATTGCTCAAAATGCATCTAAAGTTAGAATTTCGAGCACAGAATCTAAAATCTTTTGTTAAGACCGCGCGGGTAAACGTCATGGACGAAAGGTCTACCTTAATGCTTAAATCCCAAACTAAATCACCGGAGAGTATTACTTCTGTGGAATTAGAGGTTTTGCCCTGACATGAAGCAAAAGAAACAGCTAAACAAAAATAGATAAGAATAATACAAATATATTTTTCAACTCCAGTACCGCACATAATTTCTAGATATATGACCTTCAAAAATCCCTCTCATTTAAAAAAACGGCGCCTCTCTCCATCGTTTAAACGTTCGACAACTCCAGTCGCCGAAGTTCCACAAGTCGTATAGATGCCTGCACTGCCTTCAATTGCTACACCAATTCTCGCTCTATCTTTTGAAGAGCTTTAATTGAATTCATGTCCTGCCACATGCTTGATTCGGTCACGGGCTATTCTTCCAGTTCTTCCTGTCTTTCCAGTTAGGCTATCGTTTGGAATATTGAGTGTAATTGCATGATTCTCATTTTCGAATGCAGCCCCCCATCAATAATATTCACCGTCACGCTTTTCGCATTTTCTAGTCTGCTCTGAAATTGTGAAGTAAGTGGACTGTCTGCATCGGCAAATGCAATTCCATTTGCGACCGCCTTGATTGAATTAGTAACGACGTACACTAGCTTAGGAGTAGTGTTTTCGGATACATTATAAGAAACCTGTCTGGACAAGTGAGTTCACCATTTTCTGAGGCAAACATTCCAGTTGGATTGGTTAAATTTATAGAACTATTTAGAACATAGGCGTAATGGCTAAACTAGCAAGGGTCTGTGCCCTCACGAATGTGACGGGATCCGTGCTCAAGAACATGCTCCCCGGACACGGGCGGCCATAAGCAATCGCAAAAACTCTAGGTGCTATAATATGTTAGCTTGCACTATCTGGTAAGCGTTTCCCCTTATCTTAAAAAAAATCGCTTATATCCATTTTTGATATTTCAAAATTCTTATAACATTGAAAAGAGTTTTCTTTCTTTAGCAGTTAAAAAGAAGGCTAGTCTCTCCCTTAGATCTCACGCTAAGCTGTTCTTAGAACGGGCAGTGGCGGTCAAGGACTTTTTTTCAAGTCGGGATATTTAGAAGTAATTGGAATTTCTACCTCGGAAATAATTTCACCAATGGATTTTGCCAATGCAATTCGAATTTTCTTTCCCTCATCTATTGAGAAGTTTTCTTTTGAGAGTTTATCTAAAACATTAACGGAATTTCTAATATTTTCTATTTCCCCCATGTATATCTTTGCAATATCTTGGTTCCCTGGAAACTTGTCAGCAAGTGCTTTTCTAATCTTAGACATATTTTTGTTTCTCTACTCGTGGTCAAAATCTTCATCATCAACTTGCTCGATAATGTCATCTATACATTTATGAGTGCATTGACCTACTTTGTCTCCTATATCACCTCCTACAGGTGGCATTTCATCTTCACCACTTTCTATTTCACCTGTCGCTTGATCAATACATGATTGCTTGCATTCTCGTGTAATTCTTTCCGTAAATTCCGCCGGCGTTTCACCTGGAATAGGAGTAATTTTCGGTTCAGCCATGTCGTTAGACATCGTACTATCATTATCTTCTGCTGGGTTATCGTTAGGATTCGGGACAGCATCGCCAGGAAAAATAACAGGTAGTGGTACTGAACGACGAACTTTTCCAGCTTTATATATTTTGTGGGCCTTCTTTCCAGCTTTATATCCCTTATAACCTTTGTGAACTGCATTTAGGCCCCATATTATCGGGTGGTTACCATCTGGATCAATCATGTTTATAGGATTGTTCAACGTATAAGCGTAACGGTTAAACATGCCCGGTTTCCCAGTGTCCATAAACGTCACCTGATCAATGCTCAAAAACCGCCCGATCACCGGATCATAATACCTTGCTTGCATATAGTTCAGGCCTGTGGTGGCGTCTTTGATGTGACCCGTAAAGCCCGCCTGATTATCATTGGCGGCGTTTATAACCATAGCTTCGCCGTAAGGCGTGTAACTCTCACGCCAAGCGACCGCGCTGTTTGAGTCTGTACCTGCAACCGCACTGCCCAGATGATCCGGATGGAGATAGGTAATTGTCCCGTCTTTTATCCGCGCCAATGTCCCCATTGGCCCTGAAACATAAGCTGTTTCGGTATAAATTTGACCAGAGCCGTTCGGATCATCCTCTTGCGCTTCGACATAAACCAGCGCGCCTGACGCATCATAAATATTGTAAATCCGTTTGCCGTTTATGGTCGACTTTACTCGCTTTAAATTGCCGTCATAGACATAATTGCGGAAGACAGTCTCATAATCAGAGGCCGGGGGCGGTGTGGGACTCGTTGTCCCGCCACCGGTATTTCCGCCTGTGCCGTCACCATTTCCGGAACCGTTACCGTCACCGCCGCCTGTACCGCCTGAGCCACCGCCGGGGAAGTCACCCGGATTGCCCGGATCGTCACCACCGTCATCGGGCGGTGTGTCACATGTCCAGAAGGGGCAGTCTCCACTCCCGCCATCTCCATCATCACCCCATCCATCACCGATAGATTGTGAGTTCATGCCTCCACCGGAACCAAATCCACCATAGGGGAAGCCTCCTGAAGGAGATGTTGCATTCGGGACATTCTCCCCATTTGGCATTGTCCCCGAAACGGAGATTGGTTGGTCTGACAAATCGTAATCAAACGCCATTTGACCCAAAGTCGTAACATTACCACGACTGTCATATGCAATGGTGCGAATGCCTGTAACACCGCTATCATTAGATTGTGTGGGGCGGTTTTTGGAGAGGTCGTAATTTATGCTCACCGCACGGCTGCCTTCTGTCTTGCTCAGAATATTGCCTAAGGCGTCATAGCTGTAACTGCTCGCCCCCCATGGCCCTGTGGCGCTATCTAATCGGCCCAGACCGTCATAATTATAGCTTCGATCATTATTGGTGACCGCTGCATCTGTTATCGTTTTCACACGTCCGTTTTTGTCATAAGTATAGGTCAGATCGAGAGCTAAGACGGCTGCGGTTTGCGACGGGCAGTTCGTTGCCCCCGGCTTGCAATAGACTGTTCCCGTCACAGACTTATATGCGCGAAATTGCTCTGGTAATAAGCGCGCATTAAAGTTCTGTGTGAAGCCAATCCCGTTTCCATAAGTGAATGAAGAGGCTTTGCCGGTCGCGTGATAATTGACGCCATACGCCAGAACGTCTGTACCTTTTTCAACCTCAGTTGTTCGACCCAAACCATCCGGATAATACGCAATAATGTCGCCTGTCGGTAATGTCTTATGCGTCAGATGAGATGATGTATTATACTGATAGGCCAGACCAAAAAGCTTACTATCCAAGAGCAATGTTTCTGTCTTGAGGTTAGACATTTCATCGTAAGTGTATGTCCAATCAACAGCGTTCAAACCTGTGCCACGGTTAACCGTCAGTACATTTCCATCAGGGTCATAAGTACGCGTAATATTGGGTGTCTTGTTATCACCGAAAAGTGTTGTTTCCAGTCGCCCCACATCATCATAACTTAATGTAACCCGGCTGTTATCATTAGGCACGACACATCCCGCATTCGGCTGCCCCTTGGCATAAGCAATAAGTTGGCCTGCTATATCATAATCATACAATGTCGCGCCCCCCTCGGGTGTGTAATAGCGACAGAGACGACGATCCGTATCATATTCATATTCATGGGTGAGCGATTTCGTCGTCCCACCCGATGTCCCGGATTGCGTTACGCTTTCCATCTCACCCCAAATATTCCGATTGATGAGGGTTTGAATGCCAAGAGGTTGCTCTATGCGAACGACGTCTCCCTTACCGGGCCCTTTGTAACCATCCATATGGGTGGTCGTTTGATTTCCTTCCGGGTCTGTTACGCGCGTGCTGTGACCAGACAGATATTCCGTTACGGTAGACGCATAAGGCGCAACAGTTTCCGTGACACTCTTCACGCGTCCAAGGCCGTCATACACATTTGCCGACCCAGCATTTTCAGTGGCACTAAGTGATGGGAAAGATTGAAACGTTTTCCGCCCTAACCCGTCATATTCCGAACGGACATAAGAGACCCAGCCTGAGTCCAAAGCTTCTGTTTTTTCGAGTTGAGGTTGGAATAAGGTGTCATAATCAATTGTCACTTTCGATTGACCTTTTGTGATTGTCTGGACAACCGATTGAGGCCCAAAATTGTAATTTATAGCTGTGTCGGCGAAAGCCGCAGGCGGACTAATGAGCGTTAGTCGCCCCATATTGTCGTGCTGATATGTTGTGATATTGCCGCGGGCATCCTTCTTAGATGTTAACCATGCATTATTATCAACATTCTGTTCTTCGGTTTCACCGTCCGGCCTCAGAATTATTTGCGCGACACCCCGTTTCCAATTTTGGAAGGATGTCTCCCTTAGCAGCGCATCTTTAACCCACGCTAAGGTGCCGTTAGAGGGGTTGTAGCCAAAGGTACGTGTTAAAGTGCCATAGCGACTTACTGAGTCAACTTGTCCCTTCGGATTGTACCCGACGTCCAATGTCGGACGGCCATTTTTAACAACCGACTCTGTTTGTCCTAATATCCACTGCGTTTTATCATGGAAGTGACCTAACTCAGTAATCCGTGGCGTCGTTGAAACATTTGAATAAATACGCCTCTCGACAGGCAGGCCAAAAGAGTAATTCAGATTGTTGAAGTTGGATTCATAATTCGATTCTGTAGTGAATGTATCTCCGTCCTGTATTTGAATAGTTTTAGTTTGCCGAACAGGACGCTCTTTTTGAGGAGAGAGGCGTGTTAAAATCTCCGTTGACCCAACAGCCTCCTCCGAAACATATTCATAAGTCTCGGACGCGAGAGTGTTTCCGAAGACATCTCGATATTCCTTATACCGTAGTTTACCCTCAAGATGAGTGTCACTCGCGAGTTGCGACCAATAATGTTCAAACCGCTCTTGGTCGCCTTCGGGATCTGTAAAAGTAGTTACATTTGTACGCTCAGCGGCATTTGTTGAGTAACCATACGTCCATTGTTCCGAACGACCACTATAATTTAATGTTTTACTCGCAATCGAGTAAGATCTAATTTTTGCAATTTCTGGCGGAGGAGGTGGAGGCGGCAACTGCCCTGGCTCAGGACCGGATGGATCAGGACAATCAGGATACTCTGCATTTGTAGAAACTTCGGCAACACGGTATCGTCTTGGAGAAATATGAAATTCACCTTCTGTACCATAAGGGTGAGTTATGAAAAGCGTGTGAGCTGTGCTTGGGCATTGGGTATTAGGTTTTGGCGTGGCATACATGCCATCAATATCAAAAATCCATTGATTTTGATCCGGTTGTGTAACCGTTTCGAGCACTTGATTATCCCTAACTCGGCCCGCCGTAACAAGCCAATCGGGATCAATATAGTCCGTATCTCTGTATGCATAGTTCCAAGTACGTGTTGTTCCTTGAATTGTGGCTGTTCGTATCAATAAATCACTACCACTATATGTTAAATTAATCCGACGACCATCAGAAGCTTGGATATAAGTTAAACGATCTAGAGAGTCGTAATTATAAATTACCGTATTCCCATGAACATCAGTGACCTGCGTGGCCATAAGAGACACAACAAAGCGTCCTTTAGGACTCCTTCCACCTTGTGAGTATCTTTGATCGTTTCCCTCCCGTACAATGACGTGATCAAAGCGATATTTGTCTCCATTGGGGGCATGTCCCAAAATACCTTCTCCACCATCACTCGCCGAAATACAGGTGAAGTACCAATTGTCCGTCGATACAAATTTGGCTGTTGATGGAAACTGGGGCGTTGTATTTTGAGAATTGGCCTGCGTTGATCGAGATGTCGTATAGAGGACGGCCCGGCTGCCAGCGCCAGGAGCATCCATGCTTATACCGTTATGGTAATCATCATGTGAAATGTAGGTACTGAAGAAATTTGAGTTAGGGAAACTCGTATTGAAATCTGCTGAACAGCGCGCACCGCCATTTTTCCATCCACCTTCGCTTATTGTTGTCGCAGTAATTTTTGGAACATTTAAAACCCAATCGCCAAAGTCCACGTCCACACGGGCGCGGTAGGTTTCCCCCATACTGCGCTTTCTTTCCAAGCGTACGGGCAATTCAAAGTTTCCAGGGATATCAATGTCGGTATGACTAAATACCAAAGCGCCCGTGGAAGGGTCGATTTGATCGCCCATTAAGCCATTACCGAGAACCTGTAATCGCTCTTCAACATTCTGACGCTTCTCATAATCAGGCAACAAAACATCGTCATCAGCCAAGGCAATATTTGCTATCGAAAGGGTGGCCAATAATGCTAGACTAATTATATCAAACGAACGATTGAAAATACTGGAAATTGAAAAATTCATTATACACCATTTTAGTGTAGTAAAGCAATTTTTTTACAGTGCATGTCAATCAAATTCGTTCAACATTATGTTATTTTTGCAAATTAATTTGATGTTTCAAGAAATATTTAAGATTGTAAAATTTTTCCATCCTAATATAAATTCAAAATGATGGTGGCAAATTAAACTGACATTGCAGCGTCCATGAATATGAACAAGCGTCAGGTATGGCGCGACCTCAAACTGGCATTCTTAGCACCGGATATACAGCTCGCTATTCTCTCAGGAACCCAGCCGACTGAACTTTGCGTACAAGACTTACTGAACACCAAAATACTAACAGAGTGGCCGGAGCAGCGCACGGCCCTTGGGTTTACTTAAACCCACCCCTACTCACCAACAACTTAGCAACATCACTGCATCGCAAATGCACAAAAGCCCACTGCGAAAATCGCCTTCAGAGACAGTTCGAGAATACTCCCCTAAATCAGCGTATCAGAGACCTCTCTGACGTATCTTTTAACCGCAAGATTACGCTAAGCCCCCGTTAGTAGGGCACTATTCCAGAGTAGTATATGTCTTGAGGTTTGTGCCAAAAGGTAGTGGCGGAGACGAAGGGATTCGAACCCTCGATGAGCTTTTGGCCCATACTCCCTTAGCAGGGGAGCGCCTTCGACCACTCGGCCACGTCTCCGAGCGGGGAAATGCCTTATTCAAACAGGGTTGGCAAGCGCTTTATACAACAAAAATAAAAGGGTGGCTTCTTCACTATATTTGGCGAGAGACGCGCGCCAAAACACTCTTTGAGAGAGTCAAGCATGAATTCCGATACGCAATGACTGCGCCCTTCTATCGCCTAAATGTGTCCTGCCCGATCTCAGCCCATTCGTTGGTCAGACATAAAAAAGCCCACCATGAATAGCGGGCTTTTATAATTTCGCTCTAGGCTGAGCCACCCAGCGACCTTAACGCTGGACGCGTCCTGAACCATCGCCACCCATCAGGTTTTCGACTTCAGCGCGGGAGACACGGTTATAGTCACCGAGAATGGAATGTTTCAGAGCCGAGCCGGCCACCGCAAATTCCAACGACTGTTGACGGTCCTCATAGAGGTTCATGCCTGCGATAAAGGCAGAAGCGAAACTATCGCCCCCTCCAACACGGTCAACAATATCGGTTAACTCATATTTCTTGGACAATAAGAAACCGTTTTCGCGATCACGCATGCAAGCAGACCACCCATTAATATTGGCATTGATACTTTCACGCAATGTAATCGCAATCGTCGACATACCCGGATAAATGTCCAAAACTTTCTGAGATAGAGCTTCATATTTGCTTGTGTCCAAATGTCCGGCTTCGACATCAACATCGACGGAGATATCCAAAGATTTCTGACAATCTTCTTCATTGGCAATACCGACATCAATATGCTTGACCAAGTCCTGCATGACCTCAGGCGCGCGCTTGCCATATTTCCAAAGCTTGCCACGGAAATTGAAATCGCAAGAGGTTGTAACGCCTGCTTTTTGCGCTTCTTTCACACATTCCAAAGATAGGTCGGCGCAATCTTGGGACAATGCCGGCGTGATGCCTGTAATGTGGAGCCATTTCGCCCCTTTGAAAATTGTCGGCCAGTCAAAATCACCCGGCTTACATTGTGAGATGGAAGAATTGGCGCGGTCATAAATCACTTTAGACGGGCGTTGATTAGCGCCTGTCTCCAGAAAATAAATCCCGACACGATCGCCCGAACGCTTAATGTTGGACACATCTACGCCCAATCCCCGCAAGGAATTTACGGCATTCTGACCAATATCATTATCCGGCAGAGCGGAAATAAAACCGGCATCGAAACCGTAATTGCTCAATGAAACGGCCACATTGGCCTCACCACCACCAAATGTGGCTTCAAATTGTGGGCTTTGGAAAAACCGTTCATAGCCGGGCGTGCGAAGGCGCAGCATTATTTCTCCGAAACTCAGAAAATCAGTCATGATCTCTCTCTTAGTTTAATTTAATTATTACGAAGCGATTTTTATCGCGTCTTTAGCTAATGTTGTAATTGCATCAAAATCCCCTGCCTCAATCGCGTCTTTGGGAGTCAACCAAGAACCACCACAGGCAATGACAGCCGGAATATCCAGATGCTCTCTTAAATTTTGTGGGTTAACGCCACCCGTTGGCATAAATTCGACATCTCTGAAAACAGAAGACAAAGCCTTTAGCATTTTCGGCCCACCCACAACGGAAGCCGGGAAAAGCTTCACCGCACGGAGCCCCATATTCCAAGCGCTTTGTAATTCCGTAGCCGTAGAAATACCTGGCAAGATTGGAATATTCGCGTCTTTTGCCACTTTAACAGACGCCGGATCCAAACCCGGCGAGACAATAAATGTCGCACCGCGACGAATGACTTCTTTCGATTGGTCCGCGCTCAAGACGGTACCAGCGCCCACATGGGCTTCCGGAAATTCTTTTGCGATAGCTTCAAGGCAATCCAAGGCCGCATCAGTTCGCAAGACGACTTCCAAGACATCCAAGCCGCCTTTCAGCAGCGCTTCGGACACTTTCAGGGCCGTCTTGGGGTCATCAGATTGCACTAATGGGACAACCCGCTTGGCTCTAAGGGCGGAAAGCAATTTATCCATGTTCTTTGAATTCCATAGTTAAGTGACGTTTTGTCATACTAATTTATCGAAAGGCGAGAATGGCTTTCTTATAGGATCCGGTATCGCCTGGGGCATAGCGCGCCAATCCATCTATGGGCTAACGCGCATAATTCTATTTTTTGAGTTTGACGAAATAGTCGAAAATTTCTGGAACGTTACCGTCGCCCATACCTGCGTCTACTGCTGACTGAAGACTGGTTGAGGTTCCTTCCGCCACTAAGGAGCGGGAGCCTAAATCAGACATCATTTGAACGAAATATCCCAAATCCTTATTCGCATTATTAATAGAAAATCCGAGATCGCTCACACCATCAACCGCATAGTTTTTGCAGAATTTCATAAAGGGCGAATTAGACGGCCCCGACGACATAATATCATAAAGCTGCTGCCGATCGACACCTGCCAGCTCGGCCGCTGCAAAGGCCTGCGACATAGCTGTAACAGTTGTCATACCCATGAAATTATTGATCAATTTCGTGACATGGCCCGCGCCAAGTTGGCCTAGATAGAAGACGTTTTCGCCCTGCTCTTTCAACATAGGCTCATATTTATCAAAGGTCGCTTTGTCGCCCGCGGCCATAATATTCAACAGACCGTCCTTGGCATGGGCGGGTGTACGACCCAGTGGAGCGTCGATCATACCGGCGCCTTTTTTGGCTAAATCGGCGCCAATCTTTTTTGTTGATGCAGGTATCGAGGTACCGAAGTCTATAAGAACCGAGCCCTCTTTAATCCCTTCCAAAATCCCGTTTTCGCCGTAAACAATTTTTTCGACTACGGCAGATGTTGTAAGACAAAGTTCTACGATATCAGATTTTTCGGCGAGCTCTTTGGGAGAGCTTGCCTCGGAAGCATTGCCTCTTGCGAGAACTTTTGCGACTGCATCTTTATTCAGGTCCATAACGACAACCTCAAAACCTCTTTTTTGGAGGTTTTCGACCATATTTCCGCCCATAAGACCTAGACCGATGAAACCGATTACTGGTTTTGTCATTTCTTTACTCCTTGATATACTTATTTTGATTTATAGCGCCGTCTGGTCAGCGCGAGGTTTAAGCGGTTCGATTTTCGGGATGAGTATTAAGACACTCAAGACAGCCAAAACAGCTAGCATCACACCAATGATGAAAGCAGGCATATAGCTCTCGGTGGTGATACGCGGCACAACCCAAACTAATCCCGCCGCTGCGAGCTTCGCGGCTGTACCGGCATAGCCGGCCAGCGAGCCAACGGCTTTATTGCTGTAAAGGTCACTCGGAAGCGTCTGAACATTACCAATTGAGGTTTGGAAGCCAAACAGAATGAGCGCCATAATTAAGACGGCCAAGATTGGCGTCGAAGCCACAGACATGGCGAGCAATGACGGGATCATAATAGCCGAACCTAATGTGATCACAAACTTGCGGGTTTTATTCACAGTCCAACCTTTGCCAAGTAATCCTTGTGCAAGCAGTCCACCAAACCACGCTCCAAACATGGCGCCCACATAAGGCACCCATGCGTAAAGCCCGAGTTCTTTCACGTTAAATCCGAAACTGTCGATGAGATAGATTGGAATCCACGCAACGAATAACCACCAAATTGGGTCGATAAACATGGCCGGCAAAATAGCCCCCCATGTTTCTTTACGTGAAAGCATTTCCTTGGTCGTCGGATTATAATCCGTCTCCTCATTCCCCTCATCAGTTTTAACGAGTTGCCCAGACAAAATATATTCTCGCTCTTTCGGGTCAAGCCAAGGGTGATCTTCAGGCTTCGCCTTATAGATAACCAACCAAGGAATAAGCCACAAAAGACCGACAATACCGATAAGCACAAAGACTGTTTTCCAACCGAAGTAAACAGCCAAGAACGCGAGTAATATCGGCGAAATAATACCGCCAATAGCGGCGCCTGAGTTAAATATACCTTGGGCGAGAGCTCGTTCCTTTACAGGGAACCATTCTGCGTTGGCTTTTGACGCACCAGGCCAGTTACCGGCCTCCGCAACCCCGAGAATGCCTCGGAAGAGAGCAAAACTTGCCACCCCTCCAGCCACGGCATGAAGTGCTGTCGCTATTGACCAAACAGAGATGGAGAGAACAAAACCAATCCGAGTTCCGAGCCAATCGAAAATTTTGCCAAAGATAGTTTGGCCGAAAGCATAAGCGAGAACGAAGACCGTAAAGATGTTCGCATAGTCTTGATTAGAAAACCCAAACTCAGCTTTAATATCAGGCCACAATATGCCCAAAGCACCTCGATCAATATAATTGATAATAGTCGCCAGCGCGACGAGTCCGACTACGAACCACCGTAAGTTACCCTTCATGATGTTTCCCCCTCCGACGTTTTATTTTGTGTCGGCCCTTTCTTATAATTTTCAAAAAAATCTTCGCGAATTGGCGAAAACATATCCAGTAGAACACCGGCCTCAATACAAACTGCGCCGTGCATGGCATGGGGTTCAACGAAGAAACAATCTCCGGCCTTTTGACGTTTTGTGACACCGTTAATGGTCACATCAAAGACACCACTTTCAACATAGGCAACTTGCGAATGGAAATGTTTGTGCTGATAGCCTTCCGCGCCTTTTTCAAAAATGGCTTTTACCAATAGGATATCATCATTGTGACCAAGAATCTGTCGCTTTATACCGGGATCAACATCTTCCAGCTCAATTTCGTCGCCGAATAAAAAATTAGGGCTCTGCATTTTATTGATCTCCACTTTTATGCGTTTCGGAATGGAAAAGGTGATGCGGACCAGTCCAGGAATAAACATTACCATTCGCCGCAATAGAATGGGTGGTCGTAAGGTCGGCCTCTCCTGAAATACCAAGCCCGACAATGTCGCCGGATTTCGTTTCCACGAGAATAAGCTCATCTCCACCATTTTCGAAATGGGAGACAGAGGCAATGGCGCTGTAACTATTAGTCGTAAACTCGACTGTTGGGTTATATTCGCCATGAGGTTCAATCACTGAAGCATATGAAACGCCATCTGTTTTTTTACTTCTGAGAATAAAAGCCGGCTCTCGGCGTAAATTGAAATTAGGGTCGTTCGCACCGGTTTCTGCGAAAATCACATCCGTTCCATCGGGGACGGAAGATGTAACAGAATAAAAGCGCTTATCTTGTAAAAAGGTGATTTGTGCCAAACCATTGTCAATTGTGCTTTCGGCCACTTTCCAGAGATATTGATAACCATTGGCGCTCCCCAAAGGAGAGCGTGAGTCCGCATAGGCCGCTACGTCGAAATTCGTATAGACTAATTGGCCATTATAATGGAAAGGCAGGTCATATTGATGTTCATTGTCCGCATGGGCTTCGACCAGATCAATAATGACAGGATGCGCGAAAGCCGCATCTTCGATGATTGCGACGGAACGACTCATGCCCACGCCATCATAAGCTGTATCAATCTCTGCTGAGGCAATCTTCAGAGCGCCTTCGCCCTGAAAAGGGCCAAGCTGTGGTGCGAATTTATTGCCTGTGCGTGTATTCCCTTTAAAATGACTGACTTCATCCACAACCAAGGCATTATGAGCAATGGTTTGCTTTGCATAAGCATTATTCTCAGGCAGATAATGCCCGCCATATTTAGCTTCGACATTGAGGAAACGGGCCGCGCCATAATCGCGCAAAATTTCATAGCCTTGATCATAAACCAATAGGCCCAATTTATCGAAATGCCCATGACCTAAGCCTTGAGACGTATTTTTCGCGACAACCGCCAAGCCATTAGGGTCAGAGGAAGCCCGCAAAATATCAAGCGCCCCTTGTGAGCCGTCAGCACCGTCTGCCAAGCGCATAGATTTATAATCAAAACCTTCTGCTTCACCCGCAACTAAAGCATCGGACACAGCGCGACTTTCCGGCGTTAGGACAAACTTCCCTTGAGCTTTGACAATGGAAAGGAGCCCCTTATCACCCGTCAAATCATAAGCAATTGCGACGCCGTGCAATAATTCAGTTGTGGCGATATCTTTATCTTTTATCGCGTCGTTAATCGGGAAGAACAGCCCACCATAACTTTGCTGTATCGTGGTATAAATTGCCTTTTTAAGAATATTGTCACGTCGTTCGAATATTTTCTTTTCAGGGTTATTTTTCGAAACTGCATGAGCAAAAACGACGAACGGCATCAAGGCATAGCGCTGATAATAGGGACCTTCATTATAATAGCCGTCCGGTGAAAACAGGACGTCCATCTGTTTCAAAAAGCCCGCGTCTCCGGATTTGTCTAACCCCAAGAGAGCCTGCTCGACATAGTCCTGATCTCCGATAGCATATCCCGTAAGTCCAACGGCTGCTGTCGCCCATGTTCCATGATTATGGATTTTATTGAAGGTTTCTGGTGCTTCTACAGAGAGGAAGCTAGCCATATTTCTCAGCAAATTTGTTTCGATATGTTGACGCTCATCTTCGCTCAGCGTGTCTTTTATCAACCCATAAGCCTGAGAAACGTGAACTAACCACCAACTCTCATTTAGGTTCTGCCAAAACATTCGACCGGGTGATTGTTCTTTCTTCTCCGGATGAAGGCCCCATTGCGGATAGACATCAGCATATGCGGCTAAACGCTTGGCCACAAAATCTGCATAACTCTCATCACCTGTTAGGCGGTAAAGTTGGCCGGCGTCATAAATCAGCTTGGCATTATCTTTGTGTTTTTCATGCGTATAACCACCTCCCGCGTCTTTGGGCGTCGGAATAACAAGCGGTAATTCGCTTTGCATGACGATTTTTTCTTTCGCCGCATTCAAAACCGTTTCAAACGTCGCGCCTTGATAAACAGAAATTTGGGCGGGAGATTGCGGTGCATCCGCGTTGCAGGCGGCAAGACATAAAGCCATAGCCGTCAGAAGCCCTGCACATTTCCAGTTATCCTTCATGGTTGCAAACCCTTATTATTGTTGATGAAGGCGGTATTCTCCAAAATGCTATTAAGCTCAAACACCTGCGGAGCTCCGACTTTAACGAAGTCATTTTCAACAATTTTGGTTTTTGGCTCACCCACTGTGTGATTGATAAGAATAGGCTGCGTGTTTTCAAATGTGTTTTGGGCAATATATGTGACTTGTACACCGTGCAAAAGAAGCACGGATTTAGATTTATTCCGTTTATCAAAACCGATATTTCGCAAGGTTGAATTTTGCATCAAGAAATGCGGGCCAAATGTACTTTCATCCGTACCACCACGATAAAAACTAATAAGTTCCTGGCCGATATTTTCGAACTGAGACCCTTCAATCGTCACATATTCCGCATTGTAAATGCCGTAATCATCGCTTTCTTTATCCAATTTCAAAATTGACCCGCTGACATTTTCGAAACTGGAGTTTTGAATGAGTATATTATCAGCGAATGTGCCTTTGGCAGCGGAGATAATATTGAAAGAATGATTGATATTAATATCGACAAATGCACTATCGATGATTTCAAGTCGGTAATTTTCCAACATGGAATAAGGACTTGTCCGAATAACAGAATTACCGGCATTGTCGGGACTATTCTCGCCTGAAACTTTCACATTGACGAGCTGTAAACTGCCACCATCCTCGATTTGGAAAAGTGCAGAACGCTCAAAGGTCAAATTGACCTCCCCCTCACCTTTGACGGTCAATGGCTTATCGAGCTTTAAAAACTTTCCAACCGTATAATCACCTGGTGCCAGTATGATAGTATCTCCGGGTTGAGCTATTTTAATCGTATCGAACACCGTATTTTTACCGGGTTTGACACTATGCGTTTTGCCGGAACCAAATGCGACAAGCGGTTCTGATTTCGGATACCAGTTGGGCCCGACACTCTCTTTTGCGGTTACAGTTAGATCGCGAGAAATCCCTACACCCATATCAGAGGTTGGATATTTCAACCCATTTTCCGCACGCTCCAACGTAACGGCTTCCCGCCGAAAACCTTCTGCAAAAGCGGGCGGATCCTGCGTTCCCAAAACATTATCGCTAAAGGCAATTCCGGACATGTCATCATAAACGGTGAAGACATCACGGCCGTCATCATTATAGATCAAATTTTGCTCAAACCGGCTATCTTGAGGGACGCCGCTACGCTCCTCATCACTACCCGCTCCCAATTGGATATTATCGCTGTTAATCAGCGTATTTTGCTCAATTAACGCATTGATAACTGGATCATAACGATTGATTGGCCCATTCGGGACACCGTTCATAACCACAAGAGCGCCACCAAATCGTGTGCCCTTAAGGCCTTCCATGTAATTATTACGAATGGTTTGCCCCGCATTGATGACCCGAATGCCGCCTGTGTGATCCGCCCCATTGCCGAAGAAAACATTCCCCTCGACTAAATTGTTATTCCCGTGACGCATAGTAAGCGTGCCGCGAGATTCGTAGAACGTGTTGTTTTTAAATTCATTCCGTCCGGATTTATTAGAAATGATTTCCAGTTCACCATCGGCGCGGTCGAAATAATTATTCTCAACAACCGTAAAGCTGTCTGTGCGAGAATGATGACTGGTGCCGATGCGCAAAGTCTCCCCGCCATTAGACCCCAAAATCGGACGGGGTCCAAAATAATTATGATCAATACGGTGATAGTTTTCGCGACTTTCGGGTTCAGTCAAACGAACCGCCATTGTGACGCCTTTATTACGCTTACCCACAAGGTGATTATGGTCAAACCGATTGTGTTGGCCATACATCATCACCCAAGAATCAACTTCCTGTCGTTCCGGATTATTGAAATTATCAATGACAATTTCAGTGACGCGCGAATGATTGGCCAGTGTGCGCTTATCTTGACGGAAAGAAATCACTTCTGCAGTCGGCGTATAGCCATCTTTAAAAACCAAGCCTGAAACTTCGAGATGCTCTCCGGCCAGACGAAGATTTGACTGACCCGACAGAATCACTTCGCCTTTGGTTTCCGCAGTCAAGCGAATAGGGTTATCGGGCTCGCCCTTCCCTACAAAAAGAATTTCGAAATCCTCCCACACACCATTGGCAAGCGTAATAGTATCCCCCGGAGAGGCTTGTTTTACGGCCTCATGAAAGGCTTGCTGATCTGTTACAAGGTTTTGATGGGTCTGCTGATCACCACAAGCGACAACAGAGAGGGCCAATGGCAACATCGCCCCGTATTTCAAGCGTTGCAAAATCGCTGACACGTCCCTTATCCCCTAACTTTGCCGCGTAGGTTTCCACCCTCCTATTCGGCAATTTTTCTTATTTTACATTAGGTAAAAATATCGACAATCTAATCCAATGTGTCAACCAATATATAGACCAATTTGGAGTATTGGTATAGATATTTAGGACAATTGCTTCGTCAGCAAGAAACGCGATCGGCTCTCCGACGCTTTTCGCTTCACCTCTTGATAGGCTTCTTCTTCGGATGCCACTAAAAGAGCTTCAATCATGCGGGTGAAATGAGCACGCATTGCAGATCGGGCGGCGGCAGAGTCGCGCTTTTTTAAGGCAATTAGAATTGCATTGTGCTCGTCTTCGCGATGGGTTGAATCCTTATCACAGACTTTTTTATAGACCTTTTGCAATTGCGCCGCTTCGGTTCGCATTTTCCACATACTGTCGATCACGAACATAATCGCGTGATTATTGGTAGCTTTTGCAATCGTTAGATGAAAGGCTTCATCTGCATCATTAGCGCTCATTTTCGCCTGTACCTTACCAGACATGATATCAATATAATGCTCTAGCTTGGCCAAATCTTCATCAGAGATAATAGGAGCTGCGAGCGCCGCAGACTCAGCCTCAAAAAGGGCTCGAGCCTCTGTTAATTCAAACGGCCCGACCTTCGGCAAGCCATTAATTGTCCGATCACTCGGGTCCAGCACATAAGCCCCAGACCCCACCTTAATTTCCAAGCGACCTTGTGCCTGCAAGGCAATCTCTGCCTCTCTTACAGCAACACGACTGACGCTAAACTGTTCCGCCAGATCACGCTCGCCCGGGAGCCGACTGCCCGGTGGAAACACACCGGAGTCAATTAACTCAATAATACGATTCGCGACCGTATGATATAAACGCTTCTCAACCACACCTCATCCTATACCAATTTTATAAAGTACAGGTCATTACCTATACCAATTTTATAAAAAAGAAAGCGTAACTTTCAATCAGAAAGCTACGCTGACAAGTAAAGGGATCTAGAAACGCCCACGTAATCCGAAGAAGATTCTTGGACCGTAATCATTCACCTCGTAAAGGTCATCAACAACAAAGGCATTCTGCTCCTTCGGAGCGCCCAAGATGTTGATCGCCTCAACAGACAAACGGAAATTATCAGTGATGTCATATGATGCACGTGCTTCCCATACGCCAACCTCATCAATGAAACGCAGACGCGTACCATCAGAAACAAACGGCTGGAAATAATCATCACGATATTTGTAGTTCACCTGCGCATCGAAATCACCGATTTGATAGTAAACTTGTGCTGAGAGCGTATGCTTAGACAAGCCAGCCAATCCGCCCGGATCAATGATGCCGTCTCTTACTTGGACGAAGGAACCATCAGCTTGACCAACGAAAGCGTCACCATAACGACTGTCTTCAAATTCGAAGTTTGAATCCACATAGTTATAGCTGATCTTCGTACCCAAGCCGCTTAAGAGACCCGGCAGGTAACTGAAGCGATGCGAGCCAGTAAATTCGATACCAAACAAATCGCTCTTCTCATCACTGACCTGCTGCAAGCCAGATACGTTAAACGTCACGTCTTCGCCGTTTAGGTTATAAGTTTCCTGCTCGACCACGTTAGTAAACGCGCCTGCAAACTGCTTATAGTATGCCCCCACGGCAAAGATGGAATCTTCATTCGGATACCATTCATAACCGACATCGAAGTTCCAAGACATAAGCGGATCAAGCGCCGGGTTACCATTACCATTTACGCCAGCAATCAATTCATCAACTGTTGAAACCTCGTCATCATCACCAACACCAGGAACGAATGTACGGCCCGCGCCCATATCAGCGGGGTCGGCGCGTGACATTGCACGGAAAGCGCCGAAACGAAGTAATTTGTCATCAGCAAGCTCCACAATCGCAATCGCACTCGGCAGGAGTCGTGTATAATCATGCTCAACCGTGAACGTTTCAAGTGTATCGCCAACTTCCAGAGAGAAAGACCCTTCTGTGCCATTAATCGTCAGTTGAGGACGATAGCCTGTTGCCTCAACATCAGTTTGAACAACACGCAAGCCAATATTACCCGTAATCGGCAAGCCATCAAAGCTCGTTTCATAATTGGTCATTGCATAAAGCGCAGTTGTCGTCTCTTCGACGTCAATTGTGCGGCTACTCTGCTCCACAAGCGCTGGGATGTCGCTCGAAAACGCCCCCAAAGGCCCAGTACTAAAGCTATTCTCGCGCGCATCAGGGTTTGCAAGGTAAGCGTTAATATCAGCCAAAATAGCATTCAAAGAGTTGGCAGATGTACTTGCAACACATGACGCGTCAAAAGTCGCCCATGAATTGGTAGAACTCAGCACCGTACCATCATCGTCAATATTACGAACCAAGTCACCATTTCTCTGGCGGCTTAAGAATGAGTCGCCTTCAGGGAAATCTGTACGACAAGCTTCATTTGTAGAACCAATAATTGCAACGAGACTGGCTTCCAACAACTGCTGCTGAGCCGCTGCTGCCCCAGAGTCGTTATTATCATCCAAAACTTCTCTGTTATTGATTGTCAGCTCTCCATCGTTTTCGATTTCGAAAGAGAAACGACCATTATTGGCAAGAAGCGGATTACCTGTATCTGAACCACCAGGCAGTTCTAGATAGTCTTGCTGAGCCCAACGCACGCCAGCCTCAAGGTTTGTGAAGAAATTGCCGCCTAACTCATACTCGGCGTCAAAACGCAGAGAGTTCACAGTATTATCGCGCAATACATCATTATCGACACGGACACGCAAACGATCCACGTAATTTGTGTGATCATTGACGTCAAAGACCTCATCATAAAGTGTATAGGACGGAACATTATTGCCACGACGGTCGAATTCGATAACCGGAGAAATGTCCGATTGAATACGGAATTCAATCGCTTGCTCTGTCCGCTCCGTGTTTGAATAACCATAGTCACCAGAGACCGAAAGACGCTCATTCACTTCATATTCAAAGCCTATGCCGCCGCCTGTATAGGTTTCTTCCCGACGGAAATCGCCACCTTGGACTTCAATTGTGTTATCTGTAATAGAGCGCAAAATACCGCCATTCGGCGTTAAAACCAATGAGTCCAAAGTTGTTGTCGTGCCACCAGGGCCGATATTCAATGAAGTATCATTACGACGACCACCATTGAAGGTTAGATCATTGCGCAATTCAGACTGAATCCGCTCTGACCACTGACCATCCAGATTGATTGTTAGTCTATCGTTAGGCGCCCACCCAACAGCCGCAAAGATAGCATCACGTTGGTCGCGCGTATCGTTTTGACGGAAATGACGCTGAGACGGCGCAAATGCAATCTGATTTCCGGCATCATAAGCCAAACCTGTCGCCGGATCGATGTAGGAAATGGCCCCTTCACGGCGGAAGCTATCACCATCATCATAAGTATCTTCGACGAAATCGCGGCGAGCATTTCCATCATTGTTCACATCATCACAATCATCATCACGATCAGGGGTGTTTGAGAAACCCGTTGTGGCCTCGCCATCACCATTCAAGTCGCTCGCGCGAAGACCGGTATTGATAATACAAGCAGGGCGAGAGTTACTCGTTGGACCTGTTTGACGGCTTTCTGCCTCAGGCTGTGAAATATCACTGCGCTGAACACCGATTGAAATACCGATATCACCCAAACCGTTTAGTTCAAACTGGTCTGTATAGCTGCCCGTGAAACGATAACCGATATCACCCGCTTCTGTATCGTCTTGATCTAGCTGATCGGGGTTTACATTGCCTTTAATGTCAAACTGAACACGACGCTTACCATATTCCAGAGGTTTAATCGTTTCGAGCTGAATCTGGCCGGCCACGCCGCCTTCAATCTGGCTAGCGTCCTGCGTTTTGAATACTGCCAATTTATTCATTAATTCAGATGGGAACTGTGAGAAGTTTACAGAGCGGTCACCAGAACCGTTTGTTGCGGCACGACCATTGACCACTGTTGACGACAGATACGGCCCAAGACCCCGAATAGACACTTCTGTCGCACCACCATTTTCACGATGAGACGCAACGCCGGTGATGTTTTCAAGAGCTTCACCAATAGAAAGCGCCGGAATGTCACCAATTTCATCCGCGGACAAACCATCAACAATCTGAGTATTGTTACGCTTCAAGGCAATAGCGTCCTGAATGACCTGACGCGTACCCGTGACAACGACTTCGTCATCGCCCGCATCTTGCGCAAAAGCGGCTTGAGACACGGCCAAAACGGCAAAAGATGAACCCGTCAATAAAAGTGATTTCACTGCCTTTTGGCAGACGGATTTTGGATGTGGTGTGTGCATTTTTAATCCCCTTGTGAGCTTATGCTTGTTAATTGCCTCAGAAAAGACCTCGGTTTACGCATCATGTCAACCATTAATGCGAACCGATTTGAATTATTGGTAGTACCAATCAGAAAATTATTAGCATCGTTGCATTTATGCCACTCTTACTGTTCCCAGACACAAAAAAAGGCCCCCGGCAAAGCCGAGAGCCATAAGCGTTACATCCAATAAGAGGCTATTAAGCCATCTTAGTTTTAGAATGTATAGCTTCCCCCAAAGACGATTCGACGATCAGGATAGCCGACAAAACATGTTGGACCTTCCGGCGTTACACATTTCTGGATAATGCGAGACTTGGTCAAGTTCACAGCCTCAACACCAATGTTGAAGTTTTCTGTCAGATCATAATTGATACTGGCATTCAACTGTCCACGGCTCAATGTATGCACAGGGAAGCTCAATGTTGAACTGCCTGATGTGTTCGCACCTCCACCAAAATCATTTGTCCGGAAACCTTCACGCCATGTGTAACGAGCACGAGCGGAGATACCGTATTTCTCATAATAGCCAGTGATGTTGTAGGCATTCTCTGAGAAGTCAAGCAAACCGCGTGGAATGCTAAGCGGACCCAAAACCGTAAGACCACGTCCAGATGTCGAATCGACAACAGAGCCACCTGAGAACTTCTGATACGTGTAGTTTGCGTTTACACCAAAACCGGAAGCGAAGCCCAATTTGTCTTCGAAATTCGACAAATCATACTGGAAGGCAAATTCAAGACCTTGTTGTGTCGTAACGGCAGGGTCATTTGAAGGCTGTTGGAAATCAACACAGAGACCGGTTGTATTGGGATCACCAAGAACATTGGGCTGAACTTCCGGGTTAAAGATACCCGTTGAACAATTCGGTCCCGCCTCGCGGACAAGGTCCGTCGTACCATTCAATCCGTTAACATCATTGACGTCATCAACAAGCGTAGCGCCTTCAAAGTTCTGACCAAAGATATTGGTCCGATCCTTGTTAAAGTAACCAACACTAAATACAGCCGCTGGTGCGAAATACCATTCAGCAGACACATCAAAAGATGTTACTTCCTCTGGCTCCAAGCCGGGGTTACCCAAGCCAACAACACTATTTTCTTGGTTGTCGAATGAGAAACCAATTCTCAAATCATCAAAGTCAGGACGGCGAACGTCTTTACCATAGCCCAAACGAAGCACCAAATCATCAGACGGATTGGCAATTAGGTTGAAGCGAGGCAAGATAAACTCATAGCTACCTGACACTGTGTTCAACTCTCTCGCCGCACCACCAACAGAAGGGGCGAAGCCGGTCGAGTCAATATCAGTTGAAATATAGCGAAGGCCGATGTTACCGCGGAAGATACCACTGGCAAAATTCGCTTGACCATAGAGCGCGATCGTTTCTTCGCTCAAATCACGGAATGCATTCTGATCCTCTGATAGATTTAGCGTCAAATCACCGTCAGCCTGAGGGTTATTCACACGATGGGCCGCTAAAGCAGCTTCTAAAGTAGAAATAACGGCGTCTGGATCAGAGAATGAAAGATCAGGATCAACAAGCAAGAAGTTGCTGATAAACAGGTCTCTTCCGTCAGCATCACCATAATTAGATGGGCCAGGAACTAAGATATCAGCGAACAATGAACCGTTCGGCGAGTCTTCCAACTGACTAAATCCGCCAATACGATCGTCGATATCGACAAATGTATGCTCGGAATTATTAAATCGGACACCAGCCTCAACCGATGTCAGGTAATCACCAAACTTACCGTTTGAGAAATCATATTCGACATCTAAACGCACAGCGTTTTCTTTATTATCAGTCGTGTTACGACCCACATCAACCTGATCCAGAACAACATTGTTGGGATTGGTCAAATCTGCAGCAGACGGTGCACTAGAGGCATCAAAATTGATACCAAACGCCAGAGAATCACCACGGAGGTCATATCTGAATGGTGTACAGTTGTCATTCCGGCTGTCTACATTTGGACAATTCGGGTTGATGAAGTTTACTGTTGTATTCAAAGTCGGTGTAAATGTATCTGAACTCGAACTGGAAGCCTCAGCTGACACTGTCCAATTATCGCGCGTCCATTCACCACCAACGGTGAAGATTTTACTGTCAGTGACACGAGAGGCTGTCTCACTAGAGAAACGCAAGTTACCATCATGGTCCGTATCGTTAGGATTGATCACGCCCACTAATGCACCTTGCAAAATTGGTCCGCCAACAGCTGAATAATCAAGCGTTTCAAACTGTGTTGGTGCATTCTCAGCTCTATTTCTTAGACCTGAAATACCAGAAGCTTGTAGGCGGTACTGATCTCGGCTGCGCTCTTGATCATTGATAATAGCACTCGCGTGGAATTTCAGCTCATCATTCGGCGCCCACTCAAGCGTCGTCGCAACGTTAATTGTCTCGTAGTCATCATTTTCCTGTTCTTGAACTAAGAACTGAATACCCTGATAGCTGTCAAACTGAGCACCAGGCGCTGACGCCAAGTTATCGCGGTCAGTCCGTGGACGGAAAGACACAGCTTCTTGCTCAGTGTAACTACCGGTTAGAACGAAACCTACTTCGCCGCCACCCGACGTATCCCATTTTTTACCTAACGCACCAGAGAGACGTGGCTGAATACCTTCAGTACTTAAATTATTGTCTTCACCCTGTACGCGTACGGAAAATAAAGTTTTCTTCAAATCCAATGGACGGATTGTTTTCAAATTAACCGTACCACCGACTGAACCTTCAATCGTTTTAGCTTCAGGGGATTTGATGATTTCCACACCCGCGATAATGGCAGGGTTAACGTCTTCAAAACTGATACCGTTACGTGATGCACCTGACCCCACACTTGAGACGCCGTTAATTTCAACGCGGTTTTCATTGGCACCGCGAATTTGTACACCTGTACCGACACCCGCAGTTCTCGTGATTTGAATACCTGTGACGTTCTCAAGAACTTCCGCTAAGTTTTGGTCTGGTAGCTTACCGATATCTTCGGCCAAGATAACTTCAATCAAGCTGTCAGCGTTACGCTTCTGCTGCAGCGCGTTTTCTAATGACTGACGAATACCAACTGAGATGACTTCATCGTCTGAAGATGAGTCCTGAGCTAAAGCTGTTGAAGCCATTGCTAAGACGGATACGGATAATAAGGATGCTTTAATAAAGCTTTTTTGGTACTTCATGTTTTTCCCCTTGAAGTATATTTTTTGGTTATACATCCTCTTGCACAAAGATTAAAACCAATGTCAACAGAATTTTACAACCGATTTTACCGTATTGGTAGTACCAATTTCCAACTACCTTCTGACTTGCTATGATTTGTGAACGTTCCAAGGTTACGTCCTTGGCTGTAAAAAAGAGCTATTTGTCACAACCAACATTTTTGAGTGCGGCAGCGCGTTTTAGGGCGAACAATACGGCTATCCCGTCTTTATACCAATGACGCCTAAGGTTTCGCTGACTTCGCTAATGACGGTCTCTTCATCAATATCTCCAATCATGGTGATTTCGATCAGCCCTTTTTCAAGTTGCGGTCTCAGCCAAGACGTCTTTTCTCATCGCGGGACTATGGCTTGACCCTTTGAACGTCTTTTCCTCCCATTACAGGCGAATATTCCATTCTTGCATTCGAATGCAGTGTCTATACAAAGATGAAAAGCTTCACGATTGGACGCTAAGGCCATTGTCGTGACATAAGAATAAAAGAATTGGGGTCCCTATGGCAAGTTTTGGTGGGTTAAACTGGACGATTGTGATCGCCTATCTGATCGGCAATCTCTTTTTAGGCTATGTCATGAGCCGCCGCGTCAAAACCTCCGAGGATTATTATCTGGGTGATCGTTCTGCGCCTTGGTGGGCTATTGGTATTTCAGTGGTGGCGACCTATGTCAGCGCCCTCTCCTTTTTGGGTGGGCCCGCATGGGCTTATGGCGACGGTATGGCCGCCCTCGCTATTCATATTAATTACCCATTAGTGATCTTTATTGTCGCGGCATTCTTCCTGCCGTTTTTCTACAATAGTGGCGTCGCCTCTATTTATGAATATCTGGAACGCCGCTTCGGCAAAGCCTCCCGCCGTGTGATGAGTATTCTCTTTTTGATTACTCAGACCATTTCGACGGGTGCGATTTTGGCGGCCACAGTCATTGTCGTTGATTTCGTGACAGGTATCGGCACGATGAATTCCATTCTTGTCATCTCAACCATCGTTTTGATCTATACCCTTATGGGCGGCATGAATGCCGTAATTTGGACAGATGTGCTTCAAGGCATCATACTTTTCATCGGCGCGGGCGTCGTGCTTTATTCTTTACTGACGGAAGGCGCACCCATGGCCGAAAGGCTCGCATTTCTGAAAGAGAATGGTAAACTGGATCCACTGAATTTTAGTCCTGACATCACCATTGCTCCCACGGTTTGGGCCGGGATTATCGCCATGACCCTTTTTCACATCACGGTTTACGGCAGTAACCAGATGATGGTGCAACGTGTTTTAGCCGCCAAAAATATTGGCGATGCCAAAAAGTCTTATCTCCTTATGGGCTATGGTGCCTTCTTTATTTACTTCCTGTTTTTCTTTATCGGTGCATTATTATTCGCTCATTACCAAGCGCAGGATTTCCCCAGTCAGGATATGAATAAAATTATCCTGTTTTACGCGCAAAAGCTCGCTTTTCCAGGCTTGATGGGCATAATTGTGGCGGCCGTGATGTCCGCCTCAATGTCTACTATGTCTTCGGCTCTGAATTCTCTCTCTACGATTTCAGTCGTCGATTTTTATAAACCGCTCATAAAAAAAGACGCCCCCGAAGCCCATTATCTCTTGGCCTCTCGTATTATGACATTTTTCTGGGCCGTCATGGTTATTCCTGTGGCTTACCTCGTGATTAATGAGGGCGGTTCCGTATTGGAGGTCTTAAGCAAAATTGGCTCTTATCTGGTCGGAGCAAAACTGGCCATGTTCGGCATGGGCTTTTTCTCGAAAAACACAACAGAGCGCGGCCTGCTCATCGGCGTTGTCGCCGGATTTATTGCCCTTGTCCTCTTGGCACCTTTCGGCCCGCTCACCGCACCCGTGAGTAAAATTTGGGCGGCCTTTGGCGTAGTTTTGCCAACAATCGCATGGCCTTGGTTTGTTGTTATTGGCGGTGGTGTCAATATTCTGGTCTCTTGGCTTGCCAGCCTGATTTTGGATGGCCGTCAATCCAAATGGCACGAACAATCCGTGCCCGGACAAATCCAGTCATTCAAAGATAAAAACCTGCCCGAAAAAGACGGCGGTTGGTATGTCGTTCCCGGAAAGATTGACGCTCCATTTTGGGGTCTGCTGGTTTTATTTGCATTGATTATGATCTTCTTGGCTTGGTTCGGCACATTAGGCGGCTGATGCGCCTCCCAAGGAAAGTGAAAAGCATATGCCGAATTTAATTCTCCTTCAGAGGAACTGACTTTTGATCTGCGACGTAGTGAATAAAACCGACGGAGCATTTCATGACATTAAAAGCCATTATTTTCGGTGCCATTGGCACAATCGCTGAGACGTCCGACTTACAAAGGCAGGCTTTCAATCGCGCCTTTGACAAAGCAAACCTTGATTGGCATTGGTCAAAATCGGACTATAGAAACCTTCTTGAAATTAATGGCGGAAAAAACCGTTTAAGCTTTTATGCTGATAAGCAGGACATCGGTTTGACATCCGATCAGATCAACACGCTCCACCAATCCAAAACCGACATTTACGAATTGCTTTTGGCTGAACAAGTTGTCAGCGCGCGTGAAGGGGTTTCCGAGCTTATTCAAGAAGCTAAGCTTAAGTGTATTATGATTGGTATGGCCTCTACCACTTCCCCCCAAAATATTGACAGTATTTTTGATAATATGAGTGACCTAAAACGTGCCGATTTTGACTTTATTCTGTCAGGCAATGATGTTGATACCG
The DNA here is from genome assembly GCA_964511495.1 of uncultured Algimonas sp. Lineage (GTDB taxonomy): Bacteria > Pseudomonadota > Alphaproteobacteria > Caulobacterales > Maricaulaceae > Litorimonas. The sequence goes on from CAZEFT010000006.1 coordinate 107,064, forward strand.
TCAAACCATCCCCTGAAATCTATTCTTTAGCCATAGCGCGAACTCGTCACCAACCCTCCGAAATTATCGTGATTGAAGACACGCCTGTGAGCGCCGAAGCCGCCATTAAAGCGGGGCTGACAACTGTGATTTTACCCGGCAATATGGTCATCCAACAAGATATGTCCGTGGCGAGCTCTATCATCACACCTAAGGAATTGTCGGTTGAAAAGTTGGAAGCCCTTCTGACCCGAATGAAGTCAGCCCCCAAAGCGGCATAGCCACGCCACGTGTAATGTCTCGCGCGTCACAGCTTATTATACAAAAACTCCGTCCTTCAAGCAGGGCTGTCTGAAAGGGCTGACTTTATCACAAATCCCATATTGCATTCGAATGCAAGGGTGGTAATCAAGACGTGATAACTGGATCCGGAGAGAGACATGGCGACCTACTTAAAACACGGAATTGATGCCGACACCAAGATGAAGTCAAACGCCAAAGTGCGTGAGATTGTGGAAAGCATTCTGGCAGAAATTGAAGAAAACGGTGATGCCACCGTCCGGAAATATTCTGAAAAATTCGATAATTGGAGTCCTAAAAGTTATCGCCTCACCCGTGATGACATTGACGCTTGTTATGCAGACGTCTCGCAAACTGCAAAGGACGATATCGCTTTTGCCCAAACGCAAGTCAGGAATTTCGCACAAATCCAGCGCGACTCCATGAAAGATGTTGAAGTCGAAACATTGCCGGGTGTGTTTCTCGGGCATAATCACGTGCCCGTAAATGCCGCCGGATGTTATATCCCCGGCGGAAAATATCCACTGATCGCGTCAGCGCATATGTCGGTTATCACAGCCAAAGTCGCAGGCGTCCCGCGCGTTGTGGCCTGTGCTCCGCCCTTCAATGGCAAGCCACACCCGGCGATTGTTGTCGCTATGGATATGGCTGGAGCTGATGAAATTTACTGCGTCGGGGGTGTTCAGGCCGTCGGTATGATGGCAATCGGGACAGAGAGTTGCGCGCCCGTCGATATGCTCGTCGGACCGGGTAATGCCTTCGTGGCCGAAGCCAAACGCCAACTGTTTGGTCGTGTTGGAATTGATCTATTTGCGGGCCCAACAGAGACACTTATCATTGCGGATGACACGTCGGATGGAGAAATTTGTGCTGTTGATCTTTTAGGTCAAGCCGAGCACGGCATCAACTCCCCTGCGGTTCTCATCACCAATTCAGAAAAGCTCGCCAATGACACAATCAAAGAAGTGGAGCGACAGCGTCATATTCTGCCCACGGGTGATGTTGCAGGAAAAGCGTGGGATGATTACGGGCAGGTTATTCTTTGTGACTCCTATGAAGAAATGGTCGAAATGGCCGACTTAGTCTCTTCCGAACATGTTCAAGTCATGACCAAAGACCCCAGCTATTTTCATAAAAACATGACCAATTACGGGGCCCTGTTTTTAGGACATGAGACCAATGTGGCCTATGGAGATAAGGTTATCGGAACTAATCATACTCTGCCGACGAATAAGGCGGCCCGCTATACGGGCGGATTATGGGTCGGGAAATTTTTGAAAACCTGCACCTATCAACGCGTAACAGAAGAAGGCTCCGTTGCCGTCGGCGAATATTGTTCGCGGCTCTGTTCTTATGAAGGCTTTGCGGGCCATAAGGAACAGGCCGATATTCGCCTGCGTCGTTTTTCAGGACAGAACATCCAGGGATTAGACAGCTTGCCCTCACCCCGCAAACAAGCATAGCTTGCGGCAATGTCCGATTTTCAACACCAGAAACAAATTGTCCGAAACTATACTGAGCAATTTGACACAGCCGATATAGACAGTCTCAAAACCACCTTATCAAATTTGGTGAGCAGAGATTACCAGTGGCGCGGCATGCATCCCTTTTATGAATTGAAAGGTGTCGATTGCGTCATTGATCGGTTCTGGCGACCTCTCAAAAAAAGCTTTAAACATTTGCAGCGCCGCGAAGATATATTCTTTGCTGGGCAGAACATCTATCAAGACGACAATGAAGTATGGACCTGTTCCATGGGGCATTTCATGGGGCTGTTTGACTCTGACTGGCTGGGCATTCCTGCAACGCGGAAAATGGCCTTTTTGCCTTATGCTGAATTTCACCGCATACAGGACGGCAAAATCGCGGAAACAGCTTTGTTCATCGATATTATTCGTATCATGCAACAAGCTGGCATTGACCCTTTTCCGCATCAAACAGCTGCCGCCATCATCCAACCCGGGCCGCGCACGCATGACGGTCTGTTGTTTGAACCACAGGACGCGCATGCCACGCGAATGACGCTCGAGCTTGTCGAAGCTATGGTCGCCGATTTGACCGAGTTGAATATCACAAAAAACGATAATTGCCCGCCCGAAATTTTAGCTAAAACCTGGGCAGACGATATGATTTGGTACGGCCCGGCCGGAATTGGCTCGACCTACACCATTCGACGCTATCAAGAACAGCACCAATATCCCTTCAGGCAACAACTCAGTGATAAAGTCTTTAATGGTCATGTGACCCGGATTGGCGAAGGTAATTATGTCGGGTGGTTTGGTTGGCCCAACTTAAACAATAAAAATAAGGGTGGTTTTTTGGGTCTGCCCAAAAGCGATATCCACGCCGAAATGCGGGTTGTCGATATTTATCGGCGAGACGGAGATAAACTCGCAGAAAACTGGGTCTTTATCGATATACTATATTATTTGATGCAACACGGCATTGATTTGCTTAATCACCCTGATGCCGTAAAAGACCTTTATGGAGCTGCAAAAACCTAAATCCCGCGCAACAAGTTATGACGTCGCCCGTCTGGCGGGGGTTTCGCAATCTGCTGTCTCCCGCTGTTTTAAACCCGGGGCGTCAATCTCAAAAAAAATGCGCGACAGGGTTATGGAGGCGGCCAAAACACTCGACTACCAACCCAATGCCATTGCACGTGGTTTAATCACAAGGCGTTCAAACCTCATCGCTGTGCTGGTCTCCTCACAGTTGAACTTCTATTATCCGGAAGTCTTGTTTCAACTCACAGACCGCTTCTCCAAACGCGGCCTACGCGTCCTGCTCTTTACCATTAATGACGAAGACGATGTGAATGAGAGCCTCAATCAAATTTGGCAATATCAAGCCGATGGTGTGATCTCGGCCTCTTATTTATCCGTTGAGCAACATAAAATGTTGGAAGATAAGCATATCCCTGTTGTCATGTTTAACCGCTATTTCGAGGATTATCCGTCAAATTCAGTCTGGTGCGATCCGTCCATGGCGACAGAAGATTTGGTGAAACATCTCATTGATTTCGGCCATAAGCAATTCGGGCTATTAGAAGGCCCTGCTTATTCCATGGTCAACCAAGAACGTATGAAATGCGTCAAAGAGGCTTTGAAAAGACAGGGCGGTAAAATCGTGAGCCAAGCCAGCGGAAATTACCGTTATGAAAGTGCGGGTCCTGCGATTGAGGTCTTGATGGCAGGCGATCAGCAACCAACGGCCATCATCGCCGCCAATGATATGATGGCCATGGGGGCGTTGGATGAATTAAAAAATGCAATGGGCCTTTCCGTTCCCGGCGATGTTTCCGTCGTCGGGTTTGACGGCATCGGCGCCGCACGCTTTGCCAGTTATGAATTAACGACCATTCGCCAACCTATAGGGCGCATGACAGATGCCGCGGTATCCATATTGGTCGACAGGATTGAGAAGCCGGAAACTTCAGTCGAAAAGCGCGTGTTGACGGGAAGTTTAATCGAGGGCACTTCCTCCGGCCCAGTCGTCTCCTGAATACCACCAAATCCAAATTATAAAATTGCATTCGAAGTCAAAACGACTTAATTTCTCTTAAAATATTTGGGAAGACCGCAATGAAAATTAGCAAAGACCGCATCCTCACAACCCATGTCGGGAGCCTGCCCCGCAGCAAAGCCGTGACAGATTGCGTATTCTCTCATGAACAGGGCAATCCCCTGCCCGATGCACCGGCCATCATTGCCGAAGCCGTCAAAGATGTGGTGAAGAAACAGGTCGAGGCTCGCGTTGATATTGTGAGTGATGGTGAGATGTCCAAAATCTCTTACGCGACCTATATTAAAGACCGGATTACGGGATTTGATGGGGACAGTCCGCGTTCTGCGCCGAAAGACCTTGAGGACTTCCCAAAATTTTTAGAGCGTCAAGCCAGTGGCGGTGGTACACCAACCTATCGTCGCCCATGTTGCGTCGGCCCAATTGAGGTCAAATCCATGCAGCCGCTGCAAGAGGATTTAGATAATTTCGCAGCGGCCTTGGAAGGCGCGGATGTACAAGACGGCTTTATGAATGCCGCCTCTCCGGGTGTGATCGCCCTCTTTCAGCCCAATCATCATTACAGAACTCAAGAAGAATATCTCGAAGCTTTGGCTGAAGGGATGCGTGCAGAATATGAAGCAATAGTCGCCGCGGGATATATTCTGCAACTCGACAGCCCTGACTTGGGTCTTGGCAAACACATGATGTTTAAAGACGAGCCCGAAAATTACGCAAAACTCGCCGGAGCGCATGTTGAGGCTCTCAACCACGCTCTTCGAAATGTTGATGGTTCACGCGTGCGAATGCACATTTGTTGGGGGAATTATGAAGGTCCGCATCATTATGATGCTGCGATGAGCGAAGTCATGCCCGTCGCCCTCAAAGCTAAACCACAGGGTTTGCTGTTTGAGAACTCTAACCCGCGTCATGCTCATGAATGGGTCGAGGTGGCCGCTATGGATATTCCCGAAGACAAAATTCTTATCCCCGGTGTGGTCGACAGCACAACCAATTTCATCGAGCATCCTGAGCTTGTCGCCCAGCGAATTGAGCGTTTTGCCGATATTGTCGGGCGGGAACGTGTCATCGCAGGTTCAGATTGTGGCTTCTCAACCTTTGCCGGTTTTGGCGCGGTGGACGAAGACATTGTCTATGCCAAATTAAACTCCATGGCCGAAGGCGCAGAAATCGCCAGCAAGCGCCTTTGGGGTTAATCTAAGAAATCGAATTTAGGTGAAGCAGAGATGAAACGCTGAGGCGAAACTTTGGGTCGCTCTGAAAACAAGCAATCCAATAGTGGTGGAGTGTAAGAGGCAAGTTATTTAAGAACAGTGCTCGAAATGCTGCTATCGTCGCAAGGGTAGAATATATACCGACTTTAGTGGCCAGTCCTAAACTAACCCTCAAGCCCGCTCGGCACGTGAATGGGCCCGACATTTCGAGCCTTATTAAACTCTTTCATACGCGCCAATACATCAACGCCGACTTGGTCATAGAGGTCGAGGATATCGACGAGCACCCAATTCTCGCGAATTTTATCGCCTTCCATACGCCAAAAATCGAGACTGCGAAGTAGAACTTCTTTTCCTGACGGAGCAATGCCCATCCACCCATCATCGCTCAAAGTCAGACGCATATTCGGCCAGCCGGTTTCACAGACATAATCGCCCTGCCCGAACCAATGAGACATCAGGTCTCCGGCCGCATCCAATTTCCGATCAGGCATACCTCGCAAAAATGGAATCTGGTGCCAGTTTCTAAAGCCCGAAATCCCTCGTCCCGTGCCAATGCCGCATGGCCCGTACCAGTTAAATCGCGGATGCCAATAAACGTCCAAATTCATAATCGCGGGATCAGGATTGGCGGGGTATTTACAGAGATCAGTCAGCATAGCGAGCACATGGTCTTGGGTGTTTTGACCATCGCCCGTAACAAATAGACCATCGCCGCTCATCGGCGCGGGCGTACATAAATATTTTCCAAGTTGCGGGGCCATTGGCCAAGCGCCTGCCTGCATCATCAATTCAGGAATGTCCCAAATTGCCTGTACCTCCACGACTTGATCATCTTCTATTCGAAAAAATTCATGATAGCGCATATGGGCCAAATGCCCTGTGGGTGGAATATCCAAAAAGGCAGAGGTAAAGGTGCCCATATAATTGCCCATACAGCCGACCCAGTCCTGTCCTTCAGGTGTGGTGCCCGCCAGCATAATCATATCACGCCTTTCCAAATCCGGCAGAGCTTTGGAAAGGGGCGTCAAAGCCTCGGAGAGATAGGCCTCACCTCCACTTAAGGTCCCGAAAGGGTAGCAGAGTTTAATCTGAGCATCAGGCGCAAATAGAGCCTTTATCGGCGCAGCGATTGAGTCCGGATCAAAAGTTTCCGCGGCTTTGCGAAACGGTGTGAAAAGTGATTTTAAGTCTTCAGGTGACATATTTCTTCCTGCAATTCATGCGGCAAATTCCTGCTGCAAAACCCTGCTCCAAAACTAAGTTCGCGCCTCTTCAAAGACTTTCCAAGCCTCTTGTAATTTTTCAATATTGAAACCGGGCTCCCGCGCAGGACCGATAATGATTTTCTCATTCTTCAAGAGCGTTTCAATGGCGGCCTCTAAATCAGGCAAGACCTCAAGTGGGATAATAACGGCCCCATGTTGATCGGCGTGAACCAAATCACCTTCGCAAATGTCTAGTCCAAATATCGTGACAGGCGTGCCTAATTCGCGGACATGCACAAACATATGGCTCGGGCCTATGGAACCCGCCACCACCGGAAAGCCCGGTTCATGATCATCCAAATCCCGCATCACACCATTTGTTAGAGCACCGCCAATACCCAAGCCCTTATGAACAGCCGTGTGCACTTCGCCCCACCAAGCAGACACACATTCCGGCGCATCCACATCTTCGATAACACATAAAGACGGGCGAGTTTCCGCAGCCATATAGGTGTAATAATCCAGCCGCCGTGCTTTAATCACATCGGGGTCTTCTCTAGATGGCTTTTGCCCGGCAATTTTGGCCGTACGGGCATATCCAATCATAGCTTTTTTGCCATTCATGGCAGAGCACATTGTCCCTCGGGTAAAGGCAGAAAACCCACGCCCCCCTTGCGCCACTTCTATCGCGTTACAAATAGTCGGGGTATCATATTTCGCCAGAGAGCGAATAAATTCATCATCCATAATTCAGCCTATTCGGTAAAAGGTCTTTGCCACATTATGGAACATATCCTGACGCTCCGTCGCCGAAAACCCTTCGGTTATGCGCAGATAAGCTCCCATCGTATCAGTGTAACTTGCATAGAGTTTATCAACGGGGAAATTGGATCCGAAAGCGATACGGCTTGGCCCGAAAATATCAATCACGCGCAGGACTTTGTCACGGAGGCTCTCAATCGTCCAATTTTGATCAAACATACCCAAACCTGAAATTTTACAAATCATATTCTCATGCTCTGCAAAATTTTTCAGGCCTGCTTCCCACTCTTGAAAGCCCTGTTTGGAAAAGTCCTGAAGACTAGCCGCGTGGCAGAGAGCCACCGGAACATCTTCGACGGATTTGAACAAACGGGCAGCGGCTTTGAGCAAGGGCGGCGTTAATTGGAGATCAAAAGATAGTTTTCGCGCAATCAAGCTTTGTAATCCGGCTTTGAAGCTATCATCCTGCAAAAGCGCATTGGTGCCGTTTCGGGCGTCTTCTTTGGCGTCCCGCCCCACAATCTGTCTCACGCCCCGCAAATTTGAAAAGGCAGCATGGCGATCTAATTCGGATTGCGCATTATCTAGCGTCAGGTCACAAAAGGCGACAATGGCATTGGGCAAACCATATTGCTCCGCCTGTTCCGAAATCCACGCCGTTTCTCCGACCGAATGATCCTCTTCGACCCCGACCTGAATGTGGACAGAGCCAATAATCGGTAAATCGCCAAAATCATCGCGGAAATCCGGAACATGATAATTTTTGGCAATAGGGGCAGGGTCACCAAAGAAACGCTTTCCAGGCTGCAAAAGCCATGTATGAGCGCACGCCTCCAAATCCCATAAATGGTGATGAGCATCAATAATCGCATCTAGGTCAGAAGGCTTAGCCACGCAGGCGTTCCCCTTCAATCATTCGGCGATAAGCTACATCATCCCACACCGTCACGTCCTCCCGGATGCGACCGCGCATGACCCGAAATTGAGACATGCCCAATAAATAAACGTCTTTGCCAGTGGGAACTCCATAGGCCCCGTCATGACTATGCCGACCCGTCAGCGCCCACCGCACGGCCACATCTTTGGCATCGCCCAAATAGGGGATTTCGCAAACATGATCGACGCTGAGCTTTACGTCTGACAAGACACACAACACGGACTCCAAAACGGGCTGAATTTGATCCGGCCCATAAAGATTAAGGTCTCCGGGATATTTTCCATCCACACGAAAATCATAAAAACGGCTTAGTTCATCGAAATTCTGATCCTGCCAAATTGTTTTGAAATAATCCGTGACGAAAGCCTTCAGGTTCTTCTCAGGCACATCATAATGCGAAACAGATAAAAGAGGGGAGCTTTTGATTCGCGCTATATTATCGGCATGCTGGCTCAGAATATTGACATTATTTTCAACATCCTCAGCGGCTAATTTCTGGGCTGTGGCTTGAACATCAAATCCAAGATGCTTGACGATGGCGGCATAATCTCTGACGAGCCATTCTTCAAAAATCATATTGGCTTGGCAGGCGCAATCCGCAATCGTGCGAACCTTGACCTTATTGCCTGTGGCAGGGCCGAACTCTGACGGTCCTAAATTTGTCATCTTCGACGTGATGAGGTGGGATGAATAAAAAACGGGCTTATCCGTTCTGGGGCGCGGCGCATCAATCGACCAAATCACATTATCAGCATCCAAAACGCGATCCGGAAAGGAAACCATCGTTGCTCGCGTGCCAGTGACAACGGGTTCGACACCGATAATCGTTCCCGATTGGGTATGGACGATGCAGTCCTTACCGTAATATTCGTAAATCTTTTCGACTTTACGCTCATGCCAAATTTGATCCGTAATACGGATAATATAGTCGGGGAAATCGACAAAGTCGGCATCAAAGCCGGGCATATCCATGCGGCGCCCCCGTGGCGGGTCAAGCATGTCTGACAAGTCCGTCGTCGCGACATGGGTAATTGGTAAATCACTCATCGTGCTGTCCACCCTCCATCAACCAAAAGACTATGCCCTGTCACCATTTTTGCCTGACACAAATAAAGCACGGCTTCAGCGACATCCTCGACATCGGCAATTTGCCCCATCGGAATCATATCTTTGACGAAGTCCATAAATTTCGGATCGTCCAACATAGGACGGGTCAGCGGTGTTTCCACAAAAGTCGGTGCAACAGAATTGACACGAATACCCTCAGGCGCCAGTTCCACCGCCATGGCTTTGGTGAGGCCTTCAATGGCATGTTTCGTCATACAATAGACAGTGCGTTCGGGTGATCCGATATGACCCATTTGCGACGTGATGTTGATAATTGCCCCACCCTTGGACATTTTTTTCAAGCCTTCACGGGCGATACGGAAAGTCGCCCGAACATTCAGGTTTAGGATGAAATCTAAATTTTCATCACTCACATCTTTCATCGGTTCTGGCCGATTTCCACCAATATTATTGACGAGAATATCAAGTGAGTTGAGCTTTTCGATGCGATCAAGAAAGCTATCCGACGTCGCATCATCCGGCCAAATTGTTCCCTGCTTTCCAAGCTCTTCCCCGAGGGAGTTTAGGTCATCCGACGGTCTAGCCGTAGCAATAATATGCGCACCGGCTTCGCTTAAGGTCAAAGCAATCGCCCGTCCGATACCGCGTGACGCGCCTGTGACAAGCGCCGTTTTACCCGATAATACACCCATGATTATTGGTCGCCTATCAGACGCAAATATTCAACAGGGACATCACCGACATTTTCAAAACAACGGTCTACGCCCCGCGGAATTGTGACGGTATCTCCGGGCTGCAAGACCCAAACACCCTCTCCTGAAGATAAAGTCAGCTCCCCTCTATGCACAAAGATTACATCAGCAGTTTCCAGATTATGGGTCGAAATTGTCTGCCCTGCCTCCAAACTCACATGATCCAGAGTAAATTCATGGTCCCAAGAGAGTTTCGTCTCTGGTCCGATAAGATGACGTTTCACAGCCGTTAGGCTCACCTCCATCGGAACAGACTCGTCGGCCAATATACAGCAATCGCGCAATTGCCCGTCATCAAAGACTTGCAGGCGATTTATTTGCTCCTGTGTCGTCACAGGCATGATTTGCGCATCTTCGGGTAAAGCTTCACCTTTGGCTGTATCCACTAGCATACCATTTTCTAGCAACACTAAACCGTAATCCTTGGCCATATCGAAAACATCAGGCGCCCACAGAACTTTGCCCGGATCGTCCTTACCAAGAATGGCCCAAAGATAACCAACATCCTCACCAATATTTTCAAATCCGCGAAAGACTTGTGTGGGGATGGAAATCAAATCGCCTTCTTTTAAGGTGATTTTTGCATCCATTCCTGTTTCACCCAAATTAAACGACCATGTGCCGGAATGCACAAAAAAGACCTCCGCCGTGTCATGGCTATGTTGGGAGTTTACACATTTAGGAGGCTGTCTCGCTCCGCCAATATTAAATCCATGCGGTTCCGCAATATGGACGAATTGATTGGGGTTTTCAGACACGCCGGGCCCGATAATGGTAAAGTTCTCTTTCTTATCAGAACCGGGCGTTCGCGTATCAATAAAGGCATCATAACAGGGTTTAAGATCGGCATAGCGCACAATACGCGCTTCGTTCATCACGTCACCCTCTTTCATGTCGACAGTCTCCATCATCATGACCATGATAACACCCCTTCGCTTTCAACGATAATCGCATTTTTGCATTCGAAGTCAAATTCTAACGACATGAAAATACGGTTTACTTTGGGTCGTCTAAAGCGCCAAATCAAATGTGATTTTTGTCAAACCGTATTCGAATGGGCCAATATTCTTATTCGGGAAGACTATCGGCGCACCGCGATTTTCTCCACAACGAATGCCCGCATTCAAAGCTTCGGTTTTCCACATATTCGGTAAATCAAATTGGCCGAGTGATTGTTGTCCTGCCCGCATGCTCAAACGTCCGGTTCCCTCACCGCTTACATCACCTTTCAGGAAAAGGCTTTGCGTGCCTTTGGGCACGCGACGAGCAGATTTGAAGCGATAGACATTCTCGCGTGTATAGACGTAATTAAAATGCAAGAAACCATCCTGCATATACCATTCATACCCGGCACAACTATCGCCCGAAGCCAATAATACGCCTTCCGCCCTGTCGGATTGTAGCGCCACATCGGCCCGAACTTCGAAATCGTAACGATAGATATCGGGCGCGGAGAGACGGTTGAAGCGCGTCTGTCCAGGGTAGAAAACATATTGTGACCGGGGCTTGGGTGCGACCTTGGCATAAAGACCGTCCAGATCATCATCCAAAGGTAAAACATTATTCGCTGCCGCCTCTTTGTTCCACAAAGAGATAAGAGATTTAAGTCGGTCGGGATTGTCCGCCGCTAAATCTCTCACTTCAGAAAAATCTTTTTCCGCATGATAGAGCGCCCAAACGTCATCCTCAAACGCGTCCCCTTTCTGATGCTGGGTCACGGCTTTCCAGCCTTCGGCCCAAATGGCGCGATCACCTGCGGTTTCGAAATGTTGAACCGTTTTTTTCGTCTGCGCATCGGGCGACTTCAAACTATAGGCGAGGCTGATACCGTCCAAGCTTTGTGAGTAATCCGGAGTAATTTCTGTAAGGTCAGCCAGTGTTGGCAGAATGTCGATGATATGGTGATATTGAGAACAAATCTTACCGGTCGGCAAATTTCCATTTGGCCAATGCACAATCATCGGGGTTCGCGTACCGCCCGCATAGGTATCACCTTTCCGGCGCTTTAACGGCGTATTGCCGAGATGTGACCAACCTGTTGAGTAAAGCGGATTACTCTGCGGGCCGCCGACATTTTCCAGACTTCTCATTTTCTCACCGACCGTCTCCGGCCCGATATAGGCGATACGGCGCACATCCAATGCGCCTGCGCGGTGATAGCCACCGCCGGCACCATTATCTGACATGACAATCAAGATGGTATCATCCAGTTCCCCCATATCACGCAGGGCATCAACGAAGCGCCCCAATTGGTCATCGGCATGGTCGAGCATGCCTGCAAAAGCTTGTTGGGTGCGAAGGCTAAATGCTTTTTCATCGTCCGGGAGAGAAGCCCAAGGCGGAATATCATCGGGGCGCGGCGATAATTCTGTTCCGGGAGGGACAACACCCAGCTTTTCCTGTCGTGCCAGTCGCGGAGCCCGTAAAGCGTCATAACCTTGGTCAAACTGACCTTTATATTTGTCGATATAAGATTGCGGTGCATGAAAAGGAAAATGGCACGCCCCAAAACCCATATAGAGGAAGAACGGTTTGTCGGGCGTCGCGACCTTGTGATCCTTAACATAAGCAATGGCTTGGTTCGCCAAATCTTCACTGAGGTGGTAATCCCCTGTCATATCCGGATGGACTTGCGTTTGATTGCGGAAAACTTCGGGATAGAAATGATCCACGGCTGAACCATGGAAACCATACCAGTGATCAAAACCCCGCCCCATCGGCCAATGATCAAAAGGTCCCATGGCGTCTTGATCATTCACCATCGACATATGCCACTTTCCGATTGCAATCGTATTATAACCGCTTTCTTTTAAATATTGGGGCAGAAGTTTTACATCCTCGCGAATGTAACCGCGATAGCCCGGCAAGGCTCGACCCCATTCCGCAATATTTCCGACGCCAACACGGTGAGCATTTTGTCCGGTCATCAAACAAGCGCGGGTGGGCGCGCAAAGCGCTGTGACGTGGAAATTATTATAGCGCACGCCATTCTCTGCCAAACGGTCCACGGCTGACGTATCGATCTCGGAGCCGAAACAGCCTAAATCTCCAAAGCCCACATCGTCAAAAATGGCAACCACAATATTAGGCCGTTTGGCGCCGTCTTTCACAGGCCAAGGCGATTGAGTTTTGGAGTTTACGGATTTGGGTGCGCCTTTCTTTTTAGAGGCATCTGTCGCCGACGCTTTCTGATCTCCCGACCCACCCGTGTTCGACGTGCAAGCCACTCCCGATAAGACAGCGCCCATAGCGGCGGAGCGTAAAAGATGACGACGTGAAATACTCATTAACTCTCTCTTTATGACAGATTAAATATTTTTTCGGTTCAATAGCTATTGTTTCAAATTCACTCTCGCGAGACGTTTTGCGAATCTTTACCTGAGAAAAAGGCTACATCACGCGCGACCATAGGCGCGTAGCCTTCAACAGCATCAGGGCCTGAGAACCAGCTATGAGGGCTAAGACGCATACCATGATTATTATCTTTATATTCGTAAGACACGCATTGCCCGCCTGCCTCATTCACACGGCGGCACAGGTCGAAATTCCAGTCCGGAAAGGAAACAAGGTCTTTATCAGGAAAGTGCAAAATTAAGGGTTCGCTCAGATAATGAGCAAAATCATAACCTCCTATTCCCTGCATGCCGGCAATGATTTGTGGATCATGAATAATCCGCGTCTTTCCAGTTTCATCCTCTATCAATTCAAATGAAGCGCCCGATATGTCTTCTACCTTTTCGTTCAGCTTCTGATAGGTCTTTGGCAAGCTATCCTCATAAACTTCACGCACTGTTTCAAACGACCACGTCTCTTTTTGCCAAGTCCATGCCTTAGGCTCAGGCGTTTCAATCCAATCAGGCGGCCAGCCAAAGATAAAATTTGGATTGACTTCGCCCGTTTCGCTTTTCGCCGAGCCCGTCCATTGACTATCCCCGGAAACGAAACTTTCCGCTGAAGAACGCAGCGGATTATAGACCGCCATTTGCGTAAGACGAGGCGCAATAGCCCCTGACCAAATGGACGCTTTTTTAACAGAGAGGTTATTTCCACTGCCCTCACCAATGGCGGCCAGGACGCTGAGGACAACATCTCCACCTTGGGAATGGCCCGCCAGATGAACAGCATTTGGGTCAAAAGGCACGTCAATATCAAAATCATCGGATTGCAAACGATCTGTCTGATGCAGCCCCGCTAACAGGTTCAACGTATCAATGGCGTAAAATTGGGTCGATAAATATGTGCCATTGTCCCAATCCTCCAAAAACTCAAGACCTTCGCCGACAATACCGTTTACCGTCGCATGACCGCGATAAGCGGGAATGAGAACCAGATAACCTGCACGGGCATAGGCATCTGTGATTTCCGAATACATGGAGGCGGGATCACATCCCAATGTGTAATCGGGCGCGGCCTCTGCACCCACCCAACCATGGGCAAAAATTATGACAGGAAAACCGGTCTCGGGAGCGGGTCCGTCAGGGATATTTACGCGTGAATAGACGCGTAATCCTTCTGACTTATATGATGCCATATAGGATTGATAACGTCCCTCGGCTTCAGGTAAAGATTTCACGACCTCGGGGTCAACACATGCGCTTTGGTCAAGTGACGCCTCGAACGTCAATTCTCCTGAAAATTCTTTTTCGCGAAGTGTTTCAATTGAAAGCTCGGAAAGTGACGTCAGCTTTGTATCATTTGGGGCGCGCCTCTCATTCACACTTACAACACCCTCTGTCTTATGAGTTGATTTGAGAGGTTGACAGGATGACAGCACAACGCACACCCCGCATATCATTGCGGTCAATAAAAAAGGGAGAGCATAAGCCCTCCCTCTTCTATACTGATCTAAAGCAAGCATTTGCCTTAGAATTGTGCCTTGAATTTAAAGCCGAAATTACGCGGATAAAGGAAAGACGTCTGAACGATATCGTCAGAGTTATTGTTACCCCGAGCCAGAACCGCTTCATCTTCCAGATTTTCGATAAAGGCTTCAACAGAGTAATTTCCGTCAGGCGCATCCCAGATTAAACGCAAGTCTGTTTTTGTGTAAGACTCTTGATAATGACTGGGGTCATTTGCGAGCAAGTTAGATGTATTATATCCACCGGAATAATAAGTCTGCACATATGGTGTGAGCGTGCCTGTCGCGCCTAAATCGATGACATAAGCAGCACTTGCGCCCAAGGTCAGATCTGGTGACCAAGGTGTTGTAACACCAGATTGATCGATGAAGGAAACAACTTGACCTCTGTAAAGCTGGTAAGGGTTACCTTGACCAAAGGTTTTAAACTCTGAATTAAGATAGGCCAAAGTACCGGTCAATGTCAGTGCATCTGTCGGCTGCCAAATTGCATCGAATTCAACACCCCAGGCTTCAATATCACCGCCGTTATCAGTGAACGTCAAAGCGATGTTTGTGTTCGGGTCAATCTCTTGACGTTGAGTCAGGAGATTGTCGTAAGTTGTAAAGTGCGCGGCACCATTTAACTGCAATGTATTTTCAGCCAAGCGACTCCGGAAACCGCCTTCTAATACGCGAGAGTTTTGCTCTTCTGTTGTAGAGGCTGTCGACGCTGATCCTGAAAGGTAACCCGTAGAACCTGTGACATATAACATGACGTCGTCTGAGACGTCATATTCTGCACCAGCACGCCATGTCACATTGCTATAATTGCCGGGGAAGTCAGAAACATCTGCACTGGTAACGGCATCGGCCGCATCACAATTGTAAGAAAATACGTCCTGCGCATTAGACGGCAAAACAGATGGTGAGGACCCGGCAATACCTGGCAGAACATTCACAACACGGTCACCGCCTGAGAAATTAGATCCTCCACAACTCGCGGCTTTCGTTTCGTCATTATAACGCAGACCACCAATAACTCGGAACTGATCTGATAAAGAGTATTCTGCCTGTCCATAGACACCAAAATATTCGGTATCGATTACGACATTATTGGCAAAGAAATTATTCAAAATACGATCACGCGACTCAATGCCTGTGGCAATAAGCAGCTGCGTGCCACCAGGGAATTGCGGCGTAACAACAGTCGGGCGATCAGAGTTCGGACGACGTTGAGTTTGGTCATAAATATAGAATGTGTTGCGATCTTCTAAATCTGAGTAATAGGCACCGGCTGTCCACTGCAACGGGCTATCATAATCAGAGTTAAACTGGAATTCTTGAGACCAACCCTCTGACTCTTCATCATAACCACCCGTCTGATTTGGTGTCGGGCTGAAATCAAAGTCAAAACCGATATCATTTTCAAACTTATTATAGTTTGAAATAGATTTCATCGTCACACCGCCGAAATCATAATTGATTTCTAAAGTGGCATTGTGGTCGACAAGGTCGACGGGTTGAATGTAATCCTGAGAAATCAAATAAGGGTCACCAAACGGCCCGTTCGCTGCAAGACCACGAGCCCCAGAACCGCGAACCGGGTTACGACAATCACGCTGAGACCCGAACGCATCTGTCAGGCCTTCTGGTGTCACGTTCCGGCAAAGAAAAGCATAACCAAACAGACCTGCCTCATTGCCATCTTCGGCACTATAGGAATAGCGGGCAATAATTTCGAGGTCATCACTCGGAGCCCAAAGACCCGTAATACGCAGGGCCTTATCATCTTGCGCACCAATATCAGGCCCGGCCAAGTTACGGATGTAACCATCACTCTTATCATAATAACCAGCTACACGCAGAGCCGCGTTTTCGCTGATTGGAATGTTAACATACGCTTCACCACGTAAACGGTCAAAACGCTGAATACTGGCCTCAATACCGGCGCTATATTCATCCAATTCAGGCTTATTCGTGTAGACATTCAATGCACCGGCAAATGTATTTCGCCCGTAGAGTGTGCCTTGTGGGCCACGCAGGAATTCCACAGAGGAGACATCAAAGAAACCACGTGTCTGTTGAGACGCCCGCGCCTTATAAACACCGTCAAGGAAAGCTCCAACAATTGAGCTGTTATCGCCGAATGTGTTGGTAGAGTTCGCACCACGGACATTGAATTTCGCATCATTACCCGCAAAGGCAAAATTGACGCCCGGCACAACGAGTTCCAAACGGGATACATCATCAATACCACCAAGCTCTAATGTTTTTTCATTGAAAGCTGAGACTGAAATACTGACGTCTTGGACATTTTCCGTCCGTCTTTCAGCCGTTACAATGATCTCATCAATCTGCGCAAAGGCCGGCGATGCGGTCAGAACGGCCAGCGCACTCGCGCTTCCAATCAAAAACTTGGTCAAATTGCGGTGAGTCATATTTTTCCCTCTCTGGTTATTGTTGACGCCAAAATCGTGATGACATCTTTTCTTATGGACTAGGAATAGAAGCCAGAAACAAAAGCGCAAGCCTTTTTTGAATTCGAATGCAAAATCAAGCCGAATTGTTGCATTTTTGCACTGCCGACACATTAAATCCTTAGAGTCTAATTTTGAAATGGGCGCGCCCATGACAAGATTTCGATATGATTCAGCTCAAATTCGACACAGGCTTGCCTCAATTTTCAAAAAAATGGACATAATGAAGAAATATTTCTCCCTTATAAGAGAAAGAAAAATTCATTAAATTCAGCTGCTTAAAAAGAATATTTCCAAAATTATTGAAGGAGAGCCACCTATAGGTTGCACCCGATTTAAAGCTCGTTTAACTCTGATTTGGGCGCGAATGTCTCACATCAATGGACTTCGGAAGCTTAAAAGGGTTGACGCAAAGATACGTTGGTATGTCTGCCAACATCTGAGCGTTTTTTATTCAGAATGGGAAGATCATTATCATGAAGTCACAAAAAACATTATTCGGGACAATTTCAGGGAGCGCTATGCTTGTTGCTCTCTTAACCGCTGCGCCAGCACTGGCCGATCCAACACCGGATTGTAATGCTAATGCGGGTGACGCGACGGCACTTGAGTGCGGCGTGGACGCAACAGCGACGGGTGCTGACTCAGTCGCAGTGGGTCGTCAAGCCAATGCAAATGGCTTCTTTACAACAGCCATCGGAACACAATCATATGCTGAGGGCGCTGGAGCCGCGGCTGTTGGCCTTCGCGCAAGCGCAATTGGCCTTGACGCTACAGCGGTCGGTACAGGTGCTGCAACAACAGGTGACAACTCAACGGCCGTAGGTGCACGAGCTGTTGCGACAGGTTCTGCCGCGACCTCTTTAGGACATGAAGCAAACGCTAATGGTACGAATTCTCTTGCAGTAGGTCGCCGCGCTTTAGCCAATGGTGCAACAACAACAGCTATTGGTAATGACTCAATCGCGACAGGTGCCGACGCCCTAGCCATTGGTCGTTTATCAAATGCAAATGGATTCTTTACGACAGCCATTGGTGGCGGATCTTACGCCGAAGGTTCAGGCGCTGCTGCTATTGGTCTTCGGGCTAACGCAGTTGGTATTGATGCCACAGCATCAGGTGCGAGCGCGACAGCCACAGGAAATTCAACAACAGCCATCGGTGGACGGGCGACAGCTAACGGCCTAGCCGCAACAGCTTTTGGCTGGATGTCAAATGCACAGGGCGAACGCGCTCATGCTATTGGTCATTTAGCAACAGCCACGGGTGAGCGCACATTAGCCGTCGGTGAAGCCGCAACGGCCAATGGCGAGCAAGCCTCCGCTATCGGCAACCAAGCATCTGCCACAGGTGTTGATGCAACAGCTTTCGGTACAATGTCTATCGCCAATGGTAACTCCACAACAGCAGTGGGTGGTGAAGCCGTTGCAAATGGCTTGGCCGCAACATCCTTTGGTTGGCGTTCTTCCGCCACGGCTGAACGGGCCCACGCTATTGGTCACTTGGCCAATGCCTCAGGCGTTCGTTCATTGGCCGTTGGTGAAGCCGCTGATGCAGCCGGTGACAATTCAACAGCGATTGGTAACCAAGCCAGTGCCGGGTTTAACAACTCAGCGGCCTTTGGTAACGGAGCCACAACAACTCGTATGAACCAGTTTGCCTTTGGTACAGCGATCAACACTTATACCTTTGCTGGTTTGACATCTGCAGCCAGTACGGCAGCACAAACAGGCGCGACAGGTGTTGTGACAACAGATGCGAACGGTAACGTTGCTGCTGATTTTGCTCTACCAATGACGGTAGCCGGCAATACAACAGCGATTGCGACAAACGGCACAAACATCGCTACGAACACAGGCAATATTGCGACCAATACTGCGAACATCGCGACAAACACGACAAATATCGCGACGAACACAGGCAACATTGCAACAAATACTGCGAACATTGCAACAAACACCACGAATATCGCGACGAATACGACGAATATTGCAACCAACACTACCAATATTGCGACGAACACCGCTGGTATTGCAACCAATGCTTCGGGTATCGCCACTAACACGACTAGTATTGCCACAAACGCCACAGGCATTTCAACGAATGCTGCCGGATTGGTCACGGCCAATACGGCAATTGCCGCCAACGCAAACGCTATTCTGGGCATTGGTACAAACGCAACAAGTATTGCTAATAACACGACAAACATCACGGCGAACTCTGCTGCGATTAGTCAAAATGCTTCAGGCCTGACAGCTGCGAATACAGCTATCGCATTGAACACGGCACAAATCGGTACGAATATCGACGATATTCTCGACAACCGTGCCGGTATTGCGGCGGCCTTGGCGCTTGATAATGCCTATGTTCCAGTTGGTCAGACATTTGCGGTCTCCGGCGGTATCGGTAACTATGACGACGAAACAGCCTTTGCCGGCAGTATCGCTTACAGACTCAATGACACATTGCAGTTGAGCGGCGCCGTCACAACCGGTTCCAATAATGGCGCAACAGGTGCACGTGCAGGTTTCCAAGCCAGCTGGTAATCACTCTCTGTAATATCCGCTCTCCGATGATTCACTCAATCATCAGAGAGCCACATAACTCCGGGCAACTTCGTTTCCCGGAGTTTTATTTTGCCTATCCTTCATACACTGCTGATAAACACTTTTACGACAGCTATAAAAAAGCATAAGATTAAGCCATGACAAGTCAGCGCTTTATTATTGGTCTCCTATTCGCCTTGATTTTTGCAAGTGTAGCGCCTCCGGCCCTGTCGCAAAGCTCAGACACGCCACTGAGAACAGCTCAAACGATTGACTATTTGAGACTACAAAGAAATCTTCCAGATGAAAATGTTTTGGCGCGCCTCGTGTGGTCGACAATGGTCGCTTTGGATAATGCCAACAGAACCGATAATTATTCCGTCCTCTATCAATTAGGGACACCGGAATTCCAAAACAAAAACACCCCGCAAAGATTGTTCAATCTTTTTTCCGATCTACGCATAAATCGTGTCGATGTCGGGCGCACTATTCTCTCGACACCCGCCTATTACAGACAGCCTGAAATCCTGTCCGACGGCACACTTCGCCTGAGAGGGGGATTTGATTTCCGTCCGCAATCCATCCGATTTGATCTCATTTATAAAAACGTCAATGGTGGCTGGCGGATCAATGCCATTTCTGTGGTTCAAATGGATTCAACCGCGCCTAAACAATAGTTATCTCGTTGATGACACCCAAACCCGGATCACCTGAAATTCAATCTTTTATATGACCCTGCCTCTTTCCGGATATCGCTTCATTGAACTCGCGGGTATTGGCCCTTGCCCCTATGCCGGTCAGCTTTTCGTCGATATGGGCGCGGAAGTCATTCTGATCAACCGCAAAACCGGCATGAATTTCCCGAATATATCCCATCGCGGTAAGAAAACGATCATGTTGGATCTGCGCAAGCCAGACGGTGTCGCGATATTGCTAGACCTCGTGAAAACGGCTGACGCACTCTATGAAGGCTTGCGACCGGGTGTGGTTGAAAAACTCGGAGTCGGGCCTGAGACCTGTCAGGCTGTGAATCCGAAGCTTGTCTATGGCCGCATGACCGGTTGGGGTCAAAACGGCCCTCTGGCCAAAACTGCCGGACATGACATCAACTATATCGGCTTAACAGGCGCTCTTCACGCTATGGGGAAAGCGCAAGACGTGCCCCCCGTGCCGCTAAACCTTATAGGAGATTATGGCGGCGGCTCGCTTTTTCTCGTCAGCGGTATTTTAGCCGCGCTTTTAAGTGCCGAAAAAACGAATAAAGGCGCGGTCGTCGATGCGGCAATGATTGACGGTGTCTCCTCTATGATGAGCTTATTCTATTCACTTTCGGGCCTTGGCCAGTGGAGCTCGAAACGCGAGCACAATTTGCTCGACGGTTCCAAACCTTATTATCGTTGTTACGAAACCTCTGATGGCGGCTTTATGGCCGTGGGCTGTATTGAGCCGCAATTCTTCGCTGAAATGTTACAAAGACTTGAAATCGACCCTGCAGAATTTGGCGGGCAAAATGAAGGCAAGGCTCATGCCCGACAACATGACACATTAGAGGCTCTCTTTAAGACGAAAACGCGTGATGAATGGGCCGAGATTTTTAACGGCAGTGACGCCTGTGTGACACCTGTTCTGGATTATAAAGAAGCGGCGTCCCATCCGCATAACCAAGCCCGCGGCGGTAAGGCGCAAGCGGGCCCGTTTGAACATCCGCGCCCTGCCCCGGTTTTTAATCCGCCCCGAGCAAAACCCGACTATACCCCGCCACCTATTTTGGGCTTAAACGACTCCGCCGAAGAGATTTTGACAAGCCTTGGCTATTCCAAAATCCGCATTGTAGAGCTTACTGAGAGTAAAATTGTCGGCGCTTAAATTTACAGCGACCCGTTAATTAATTTCATCACTGCGGAAAAATCCAACCCGTCTTTCCCGGCGGCTTCCATCAAAGAATAAATCGCTTCTGATTGCGTCCCCAAAGGAGTTGCCGCTTTGGCAGTCGTGGCCGCTGCTTGCGCGAGGCGGAGATCTTTTAGCATCATGGCAGCTGCAAAGCCTGCGGCATAATCTTTATTTGACGGAGCAGACGGGACAGGGCCCGGAGCCGGGCAATAGCTCGTCATTGACCAGTTCTGTCCTGAGGCTGTGGAGCTGATATCGTAAAAGGTCTGCGCATCCAAACCGAGCTTCTCCGCCAGATTGAACGCCTCGCAAGTGCCGATCATGTGAATCCCGAGCAACATATTATTGCAAATCTTGGCGACTTGCCCATTACCGGCATCACCGGCATGGAACACGTTTTTCCCCATAATGTCTAAAAACGGTTTGGCGCAATCAAATGCTGACACTGTCCCACCACACATAAAGGTCAAAGTGCCAGCAGCAGCGCCACCAACACCACCCGAGACAGGCGCGTCGATCATGGCAAAACCCCTATCTTCCGCCTGTGAAATCACGTCACGCGCCGTCGCCACATCAATGGTCGAGCAATCGATAAAGACCGCTCCGTCTTTGGCGTAATTGAAGACACCCTCATCCCCTGTATAGACGAGGCGAACATGTTGACCTGCGGGTAACATCGTCACCACTAAATCCGCCTCGCTCACTGCGTCTTTTGCATTCGCTGCAGCGAGACAACCTGACTCTACAGCTTTTTGGACGGCGTCCTTAGAGATATCCAAGGCTTTCACCCTATGCCCAGCCTTAGCAAGGTTCGCCGCCATGCCGAGACCCATATTACCCAAACCGATAAAGGCGATTTCTGTCATGATAAAAACTCCTGCTGTGGCTTTGCGGTTTGTTTAAACAGGCGCTCGATTTGGTCTTCCGTAACCGTTTCGACACTGTCATGCGACCATTTCGGGTTACGGTCTTTATCAATTAATTGCGCGCGTATGCCTTCATAGAAGTCTTGCGTTTTGAGGAAATTCAGCGACAAGTCTAATTCCTGCGTCATGGCCTCACGAAAATCGAGCGTCGCGCCGCGTTTAATCGCTTCAAAAGTCACGGTCACAGCTAAGGGGCTTTTCTTGCGGATGGAGGCCGCTTGTTTGGCGGCCCACTCACCACCCATACCGTCAAGTGCGCGCAAAATGGATGGTACATCCTTTTCATTAAAAGCGGTCAAGGCGGCGGGCAAATCCGCATCCATAGGCCCGCTTTCTTGAAATTTATTCATCACGGACAGAACCGCCGCATCAGAGCCATCTAATTCCGCTTCGCCCAAGGCTTTGATAAACCATTCATGTTTCTCTGATGGAATGAAACCATTGGCCACTCCAATTTCCAAAGACTGCGCCGCATTTAAACGCGCGCCCGTCAAGCCTAGCCATTGCCCTATATCCATTCCCAAACGCGGCAAGAAATAAGTCCCACCCACATCGGGGAAATATCCAATCCCCGTTTCAGGCATCGCGAAGAGCGTGTCATTCCCCGCCACGCGATAGCGTCCATGAACCGACAGACCAACGCCGCCGCCCATAACGAAGCTGTCAATCAAAGTGATGTAAGGTTTGGAATAGCGGTGAATTAATTCGTTTAACGCATATTCCGTACGCCAGAATTGTTCGGCGCGATCATCTCCCGCTTTCCCGCTATCATGGAGGAGAATGACATCACCACCTGCGCAAAACGCCCGATCACCTGCGCCATCGATGAGGACCGCGCCAATCTTATCATCCTTCTCCCACGCCAATAAAAGCCGCGTGAGTTCAACGCACATATCCAATGTCAGTGCGTTCAGCGCCTTTGGGCGGTTAAGTGTAATATGGCCGAGATTGCCTCGGACTTGAGAGATTATTTGGTCTGTCATAATTATACGCCTTTTGATT
Organism: uncultured Algimonas sp.; assembly: GCA_964511495.1. Lineage (GTDB taxonomy): Bacteria > Pseudomonadota > Alphaproteobacteria > Caulobacterales > Maricaulaceae > Litorimonas. Next base: position 130,496 of record CAZEFT010000006.1, read on the forward strand.
CCCGCTCGTCCCGTTGAAAAACGGCGTCCATGTCCATTACTTACGTTTATAAACAGTATAGGAGGGTAGGTCCCGACTGTCGCCGGGATGAAGAATATTCATTATTTACTCATTGCCGCAGCAAACTGCGGCTAACGATCACCCGCATGATTTGGTTGGTGCCTTCCAAAATTTGATGCACACGGAGATCTCGTACAATTTGCTCAACAGGATAGTCTTTCAAATAGCCATAACCGCCATGGAGTTGCAGTGCATCATTTGCGATTTTAGAACATAAATCCGTGGCAAACCGCTTGGCCATGGCGCAGGCTGCGCCCGCATTGGGAAGCTTTTTATCGACCATATCGGCCCCACGATAAATCATCAGGCGTGACGCTTCTAATTCCGTGGCCATATCGGCCAACATGAATTGTGTGTTTTGAAAATCAGAAATGGATTTACCAAATTGCTTGCGGTCTTTAGTATAGTCTAGCGTGACATTTAACGCCTTTTGCGCGCCCCCCAAAGAACACGCCCCGATATTAATTCGCCCGCCATCAAGCCCGCTCATAGCGAATTTAAAGCCTTCGCCTTCCGCGCCAACGCGATGGCTCGCTGGAATACGGCAGTCTTCGAAAATGACTTGGGCCGTGGGTTGCGCATTCCACCCCATTTTCTTTTCATTCGCGCCAAAATCCAATCCGGGCGTATCTTTTTCCACCACGAAAGTGGATACGCCGCGCGCGCCATCGTCCGATGTGCGAGCCATGACGACATAAATATCCGACCATCCGGCCCCTGAGATAAACACTTTGGAACCATTCAAAATATACTCATCGCCATCACGCACAGCCTTAGTCGAAAGCGAGGCTGCATCTGACCCGCTTCCCGGCTCCGTCAGGCAATAGCTCGCAATCAATTCTCCGGTGACTAAACGCGGCACAAATTTCGCGCGCAAATCCTCATCGCCGTAACGGTCAATCATCCATGTCGCCATATTATGAATAGTCATCATGGCCGTGTGGGACACGTCTCCAGCCGCAAGTTGCTCAAAGACTAACGCAGAATCCAAACGCGAAAGCGCCGTGCCGCCATGCTCTTCGCCTGTGTATATTCCGAGGAAACCTAATTCCGCAGCTTTCTTAAAGACATCACGGTCCAAAAACTTCTCTTCGTCCCATAGGGCGGAATGCGGCGCAAGTTCGGCCTCAGCAAATTGCCGCGCCATATCCTGAATCAAGGTTTGTTCTTCTGTAAGTTGGAAGTCCATAGTTTTACTTTATCTACCCTCTATTATGTTTCGACCGCTTGGTTTCAGCAGATCTTCATGGTTCTCTTGCGCCAAAAACCATGATTTAGGCAGAAAATGCTTACCTTGTGCATGTAAGGAGATTGCCTTGCTTATCTGGTGAGCCGCTGTTTCATAAGGTATTTTTCCAACACCCGTCCCCAAACCCGGCAAGGCAATAGTTTTAACATGGTCAGAAATTTTCTCCCCACGATACTTACCATCTCTAAATATGCCTTCCCGTACTAACATAATTAATGCTCTCATGGACATATAGGCATTTATGCTGTCTTTTCCTAAAATAAGGGGAACGCGCATAGTCGGTGCTGAAATTAGAAATTCAACTTCATCATCATTTGTGTAAACGATTTCAGCGGCCCCCACCGGTAATTCGCCATGCCAGTATTTTAAAATGGCCATTCGAACATTGTCTTGAACACCGTCTCCAAATCTCCATTTATACCAAGAGTCAATTCCACCATCCATAAAGCCGAAACTATTTGCAGGACTGACAACCGCATCACAACTCACATCAAAAATTGAACCGCGAAAAATTTGCACGCCATCAAAATCAGCGCAATGACATTCAAAAGCGTCAGCCAGTTCATCATCAATGGCCGTCAATATGAATTTCATCGCCCTACACCCCCGAATTTGAGGCCTCTGTCAAACTGGCGCGTGTATTTCTGAGACACAGTTTGACCACCTGAAAATCGAAAATCCATAGTTCTTATTATGCCTCGGCGCGACGGCGGGAGCGGCCAAAGGGCCAAAGCAAGAGACCGAAAAGTCCCCATCCGGCCAAGAAGCCAATCGCTGCATGTATTAAACCTTCTGCGGTGATGGGCAGGGCCGGTTCATAGATTTCGGCGGTCGCCTTTGTCAGCTCTGCATCACGTTCGCGAATAAAGACCCATAAGCGCTTAAAATCACTGGCCGTTTCCAAATTCTTTTCATGTGCGGATAAATAGTCATAGCGCGTAATAATTTGCTCCATATTTTTACCGCGCAGGTTTAAAAATTGATCAGAAGAAGCCAAATAACGCTTCAAGGCCACATCTCGCGTCAAACCAAATTGCCCCGCATCCGCATCAAATTGCACAACAATTTTTGACAGCTCATCGACCGCGCCCGATAAACGCTGACGATATTGCTGTTCAAATTCCGGGAATTGCGACACAGCCAATCCGCAGATTATGGACATTATAATGAGGACAATGGTTTTCATTCACACTGTCCCTTTGAAATGAATTCCATTTTCAAATTGATCTCTTAAATGATTAAATACAATTTCTTCACTTTTCGCAGTGACTGAAAACATAATCATATGTTGCATTTTATTTGAAATCGGCGTCATACCAATTCCCATGCCATGGTACCAACCCTCACCCTCATTATCTAATTCTGCGGGAAGTCTATAAGAAAAATTTTTCCTATTAAATTCGAGACTATCTTCCAGGAACTCGGGCCAGAGGTTTTCTTGTTTGTCGTCCTTCCTCTCAACAACCAGAGACGATACTCGATAGGCGATTTCGTCAAAATTAAAGAGACAGGTCGAATTTTCAGATTCGAAGGTAATTTTAAAATACCCTGGAATTGAGCATCTCCAAGGCCCTGAAATATCTGTATATAGTGTTCTTTTTTTGTATCCTATACCTGTTGGGATTGGTGCAAGATCCTTTTGAGAGTGCAATTTAAATTCTTGTATTGCTATCTTTAGATCTGAAGGCAAACTCTCTTGCGTTATTTTTTCCAAACAACTGTTTATACACTTTTCTATGTACATCTCATGAGAGTTCGTCGCCGCACGCCAAGGAAACTCCTGCCACAACAATGCTTCTAAAGTTTCGATCCAAAACTTTTCATCTATGTTTTTGTTTTGCCAAGAGAAGAGTTTGTCCGTTACAGTTTTTATTTCATAAGGCTCACCCTCTTGATATTCTGAGAGCGTCATAAAATCGATATAACCGCGAGGACCAATAATTTTATTCTCATCGTGATCGTGCGTCAGACCAGGGTGAATATGCACGCTAACGCCGTTTAAATCTTCATTCGAAAAAACATGGTTTAGGATCGTGGCTGCTTGTTCAAAATGTTGTGCCTGCAAATTTTCGAAATTTTTCGATATTGCGTATCCTGTTTCATCCCCACTCTCTTGGCCTGATAATTGCCAATTCCACTTCAAACCGACTTTATTTTCTAAATATTCGCAAAGATCAATGAAGGCGGCGTGATAGCCCGCCCCCACGCTGGATGTTTTGAGACCGATAGAAACATTGCTCTTGTCAATCTCAAAACGAAGAGACTCGTTCAATGGGTAGAACGTAAAATGACTTAGTGTCGCCGTCGTTTCATAGTTATAAAACAAATCTGTAATCCCAAAGGATTTAGCCCAATTTTGAGCTTCATTTTTTATCTGCTCAGATAAAGGGGTAGATTTAGACCACGGCCATTTCTTAAACTTCGGAAGTGGAGCGTATGTTTGAATATACAAACCCATTTTAAAACGTCGGGATAATGAAGGCGCTGTCTTCGGTTTCGCCTTCGGGCCAACGTTGCGTGACGGTTTTGACCTTGGTGTAGAAGCGTAAGCCTTCCATGCCGTATTGATTGGCGTCACCAAAGGCGGAGCGTTTCCATCCGCCGAAACTGTGATAGGCGACGGGTACGGGGATGGGTACGTTAATCCCGACCATGCCGACTTCGACGCGGTCCGCAAATTCGCGGGCGACACGCCCATTTTGGGTGAAGATCGCCACGCCATTACCGTATTGATGCTCAGACGGTAGCTTCAACGCCTCTTCAAAATTTTCGGCGCGCACAATCTGTAAAACCGGCCCAAAGATTTCATCCTGATAGGTTTCCATATCCGGCGTCACATTATCCAGAAGTGATGGCCCAATGAAGAACCCGTCTTCATAGCCTTGCAGTTCAAATTCGCGTCCATCAACGAGCAAATCAGCGCCCTCTTCGACGGCCTTTGTGACTTGTGCTTTGATACTGTCACGATGGACAGCCGTCACAACGGGGCCGTAATCCGCGTCTGGGTCCTCAGAAACGCCGACTTTCATGGCTTCAATCGCAGGCAGCATTTTCTCAAGGAAACGTTCCGCCGTTCCTTCACCCACGGGCACAACAACAGGCAGAGCCATACAGCGTTCTCCCGCCGACCCATAAGCCGCACCGAGAATGTCTTTTACGGCTTGGTCCATATTGGCGTCGGGCATGATAATGCCATGGTTTTTCGCGCCACCCATACATTGCGCGCGTTTCCCATTGGCCGTCGCACGAGCATAGACATATTGTGCGATGTCGGATGAGCCGACAAAGCTGACCGCTTTAATCGTCGGATGGTCACAAATCGCATCCACGATTTCTTTGTCGCCATTGATACATTGCAACAAGCCCACAGGGCCGCCCGCTTCCACAAAAAGTTCTGCGAGGCGCATAGGTACGCTTGGATCTTTTTCGGAGGGTTTCAAAATACAGGCATTGCCTGTGGCAATCGCCATACCGAACATCCACATCGGAATCATAGCGGGAAAATTAAACGGCGTGATACCCGCCACAACGCCTAAGGGCTTACGCATAGAATAAACGTCAATCTCCGGCCCTGCCCCGTAAGTATGCTCGCCCTTTTGACCGTGCGGGATACCGCACGCAAATTCGATGACATCAACGCCACGAATAACGTCACCACGACTATCCGCCAAAACCTTACCATGTTCAGAGGAGAGCATGGCCGCCAACTCATCCATATGGGTTTCAACTAATTGCTTATAGGCGAACAGAATGCGTGAACGTCGTTGTGGATTGGTATTGGCCCATTGCACCTGCGCTTTTGCTGCAGAAGCGACAGCCGCATCTAATTCTGACGGTGTCGCCATAGACACCTGACGCTGCACTTGTCCCGTATTCGGATTAAAAATGTCCTTAGTGCGTCCGGACGTCCCCGCAACGCGTTTACCGTCGACATAATGACCGATGACTTCCATAAATTCTCTCCGCTATTCAGTTGAGGGCAATCTAAACGCTCTATTTGAGATTTAACATAGGAATATCATCACATTTCATAAAAATTGAGAATAATTTTCCTTAAATATTCGATCCAACGCAATATTGTTCAACGACTTATGAAGCGCTTTTTATCCTTGAGACTCCCTTAAACGGACGGTCAATCTGAAATTAAGTCCATTTTAACCTTAAATCTCCGCGAAGTGGTCACCTTTGTAACATAAGGTCAAGCGTGGCTCGAATACAGCATGACGGGGCTTGCGTGTTCAAAATGAAACAGAACACGCTGTTTCTATATTGCAGTGAAAGAAGGTGGGACAATGTCAGCCAAGAAGAAGGATGCGGAGCATTTTGCAGAGACAGCACGCCTACGGGCCGATCTCTCGACAATGATGAATGCGGCTCAATCGACAGATCGGAAAGGCGATGAAAAGCGCACCGGTCAGCAAGACCGCTTGCCCGATATGCCTGAACGGCGCAGACGCCGCCAATCCGTTACTGATATACAAGTTCCCGAAAAACAAACCAATATGAGCGCTTGGCGCTTTGCCATGCGCGGCGTTGATGTCTTTGCTGTGATATATGTGATTACGTTGAGCATTTGGAACGGTTATGTCGGCGCCAATAATAATGGCATTGTCGCGCCGATTGCTGCGGCGGTTTTAGGCAGTGTTTTCTTTATTGGCTTGCTCGCCCTGAACAGGGCGCACCGGTTCAAGCCCACGGAAACATTTGGCCAGCACATACGAAAAGTAAGCTTGGCTTCGACAGGCGCTTTGGGTCTGTGGTTGACCTGCGCGCTGATTTTACGCCCTGAAAGCTTTTTGCCGGACGTTTTAGCCAAGGCCGGAATCATAGCGACGGGCGTTTTGCTAGCGCTTCATACGCTTTACTATTACGCCACCCGACGATTACATAATAAAGGTGCTTTGGCCCCTACGATTGTCATGCTGGGTGCAACAGAATCGGCGCGCCGCATTATCGAAGAGAATGCGCGCTCAAAAGAGCTAAATATTCTGGCTATTTTTGACGATCGCATTGCGCGGGCCCCACATGATATTCACGGTGTCCCCGTTGTGGGTCGTGTGGAAGACCTCATGACATGGGATAAGCTTCCCTTCGTCAACCGCATTGTTGTGACCCTGCCCTCTATGGCGGCAGACAGAAAACAGGCTTTTGTCGATCAGGTGAAGCTCCTGCCCAACCGTATCGCTTTTGTCGTGGACGCGTTCGAAACCCTGAACCACGTGCAGCAACGCGTTTCTGAAATCGCCGAAATCAGTATGCGGGATGTGACAGGCCATCCAAAAAGTGGACGTCATACCGCCGTTAAACGGGTTACGGATATTGTGATCTCTTCCATTGCTTTGATTATAGGCGCACCGTTCTTATTGCTCATTGCGGCGATGATTAAACTCGACAGTCCCGGCCCGGTTATTTTCAAACAGAAACGCCATGGTTTTAATAATCGCGTCTTCAGCGTGTATAAATTCCGCTCTATGAAAAAAGAGGAAGAAGACCTGAATGCCGAGCGCCAAGTCACTGTGGGTGATTCACGCGTGACGAAACTCGGTCGCTTCATTCGTAAAACCTCGATTGATGAATTGCCGCAACTTCTCAATGTGTTGAAGGGCGAAATGTCTTTGGTCGGGCCCCGCCCTCATGCCGTGGGTATGCGCACGAACGGTAAAGACTCTATGGAATTGGTCGAGGAATATGCGCACCGTCATAAGGTTAAGCCCGGCATGACCGGATGGGCGCAGATTAATGGCTCACGCGGTGCGTTGGAAACCGCCGACGATATTGCCGAACGGGTTCGCTTGGATGTCGACTATATAGAGCGCAGCAGTTTCTTCTTTGATCTTTACATCATGTTGATGACCTTGCCTGTCTTATTGGGCGACAAGGAGACTGTGCGTTAAATGAAACACGGGAATTGGCATATGTTGCAGGGGGCGCGATCATGATTGGTCGCTCAGCCCTCGCTTATATTCCGGTTAATCTCGCCAATATCGTGGTGAGTTTTGGTACGGTCGTGATCCTGACGCGCTTGCTCGACCAACCGGGTGAGTTTGGCCGTTACGCCATTGCTGTGATTACGCTGCAATTTGGGCATATGTTATTTTTTACATGGATTGAGGCCGCTATGGCGCGGTTTCAATCACGCGCGGAACGAGAGGGTGATGTCAAAAATCACCTCAAAACGCTTTATATGCTAGCCGCGATTTTAGTCGTCGCCGCCGCCCTTTCCTTTTCTGCTATTCTCTACTTCTTACCGATTTCGCAACTCTTGAAAACGATTATCGGGTTTGCTTTGGCCTCAACTTGCCTTCAGGTCTTTTTCAATCTGGGCATGGAAGCCCATAAGGCTGCGCACCGTATTAAACGTTATTCTCTCACCTTTTCGACGCAAAATTTGTTGAGTTTTTCGCTTGGTATTATTTTAATCCTTGTGACACCTCTACGTGAGGTCGCGCCTTTTATCGGAATTATTATAGGGTGTTCCCTCATTCTTTTTCTTGATTTGCTCTTCATGTTGCCCAAGCTAAAAGGCGGGACATTCTTACAGAGTAAATCAAAAACTTATGCCGCTTACGGTATCCCCATTAGCCTCTCATTGCTTTTGACCTATGCTTTGAACTCTGCTGATGTTTACCTCATTGCGGGTTTCATGGGCGAAGCTGCGGCGGGCGAATATAGTGCGGGTTACAATCTCGCTAATCGCAGTCTGGAAATTTTATTTATCTGGCTGTCCATGGCCGTTACCCCTTTGGCGATTACGGCGTTTGAAAAAAATGGCTCCGGCGTCTCTGAAAATATTATGCGCGATTATGGTGCGACACTCCTCTGGATTACCCTTCCCGCAGCCACCGGCATTGCCTTAGTCGCCAATGATGCCGGATTTATTCTGGGTGAGTCCGTGCGGGACAATGCCGTCATGGTCATGCCGTTAATCGCCTTTGCGGGTGTCCTGAATGGTTTCATAAATTATTATATTCAACGTGCCTTTATGCTCTCGGGTGTCACGCGCTCATTCGTTTGGGTTATGATACCGCCTTTTGTTTTAAACATCGGGCTGAACCTCTGGCTTATTCCGGCCTATGGCTTGATGGGAGCGGTTTACGCCACGATCGCTGCGTATAGTCTCGGTGCCGTGCTCGCCTTTATTATTGCGCGACGTTATTATCCCCTTCCCTTACCGACCAAAGCCATCGCTCAAATATCTTTCGCATGTGCCGTAATGTATGCCGGTGTCTCTATAATGCCGTGGTCGGATGAGTGGCCTGATGTCATTCGCCTTTTCGCGAAAGCGGCTTGGGGCATGGCAATTTATGGCGCTGTCTGTTGGGTCATCAATGCCGCCAATTGCCGGAATTTGGTGAAAGGTTTTTACGCCCGATTTAAGGGGCATTCCGATGATAATGCCCCCATTGACGTAAAGGGAGCTGTTTGTGACTAAAATTATTTCTAATTCAGCCTTTGGGGAAAAAACGGTTGTTTTATCCGTTCTCATCCCGTTTTATCGTGATGATGCGTCTGCCTTGCTCAATTCCCTCTCAAAACAACGGACATCTCAACCTGTTGAGATTATTATTGTGGATGACGGTACAAAAGACGACGCTCTGACGGAACGCGTGACAGCCGCTGTGCAGCAAGCCAATAAAGCCGCTTGCCTGATGACCTTGGCCGAAAATCAAGGGCGCTCAGCCGCACGAAACCACTTACAACGCGCCTCCAATGCGGATTGGATATTATTCCTTGATGCGGATATGCGCCCTGTCAGTGAAGCGTTTTTAGAAAATTATATCCAGCTCATTCAATCGGATATGGCGGATGTTTTTTTCGGCGGCTTTACTGTTGAAGAAAAGAGCCAAAACAAAGACGGCGAATTGCATCGCGCCTTATCAGAAGTGTCTGATTGCCTGCCCGTAGAAGAACGCGAAGCCGCCGGGCCACAATTTGTGGCGTCATCTAATTTATGTATTCGCAAGTCTGTCATTCAGGACAATCCCTTTGATGATGGTTTCCAAGGATGGGGTTGGGAAGACAGTGAATGGGCCGCCCGAATTTCAAAAATCTACCGCTTGAAACATGTCAATAATCCAGCGCTTCATATTGGCTTGGAAAGCACAAATACCTTGCTTTGCCGTTTTAAGACCAGTGGTGAAAATTACGCCCTGTTTACGGAAAAACATCCCGACCTAGCAAAGGCTCTAACGCTTTACAGACTTTCAAGTAAGCTCAGATCAGTGCCAGGGCATAAATTCGTTCGTCCAATTTTAAAAGCCATCGTGAAACTGCCCTTGCCGATGAAAGCGCGCCTAATAGCGCTAAAACTCTGGCGCGCCTCTTGGTATGCGGATGCTTTGTCATGAACGCTCATACTGATTTCGCTTCTACTGACTTCAAGGTCTATTCGCCTTCGACCTCGCTTTGGTCGAAATTGGCCCGCCGCGCCGTGAAATATCAGCATCAACGGAAATTAGTGATTAAAACTGAGAAGCCTCTCGTCAGTTTCAGTTTTGACGACTGCCCGCAATCCGTATTCGAAAACGCCCTACCCGCTCTTGAGAAGCGCGGATGGCACGGTACGATTTACGCCGCCATGGGCCTCTGCGGAACCAGCAATCATTTGGGCCTGCATATGAGCGAGGCCGAAATGAAATCGGCCTCTAAAAGCGGACATGAAATCGCGGACCATACCTTTTCGCATTTGGATGCCAATGCGGTGGCGCCCGAAATTTTCCTCAAAGACATCGCGAAGAACCGCGCCGCCTTTGAGCGTCTAGGCCTGCCACGCGCCCGTAATTTCGCTTATCCTTATGGCGAGGTAAATGCGTCGGTCAAAGAAGCCTTGGCCGAACAATTCTCTCTCATGCGCGGTATCCACTCACCGATACACTCCAAGACCATGGATTTGAATCAAGCCGCCACTCACCGCCTTTATTCTGGCGAGGATTTTCTGGAATGCCGTAAAGCCATTCGAGGTTTGAAAGAAACGCCGAGCTGGCTCATCCTTTTTACTCACGACGTCAGGGATAATCCCAGTCCGTTTGGTTGTACGCCTAGCGAATTTCAAACCATTCTGAAAGATGTTGAGACCATCGGAGCTGATGTCTTGCCCGTTCAAGCGGCCTTGGACGTTTTGAGGGAGGCAAAATAAATGACGAAGCCAGGAGTTGATCAATGGAAAGAGAACGGCGTCTCGATCGTTATCCCGACCTATAAAAGACCCGATGATATTTTACGCGCCTTGAAAAGCGTTGAAGCCGAGGCGCTCGCCTTACCTCTTTGCGAAATCGTTGTGACGGATAACGATCCGGCCGCCTCAGCAAAAGATATCGTCAGCACTTTTATCAAGACTAGCGAAACTGATACGCATTATATTCACGAGCCTAATCCGGGTGTCTCCAATGCCCGCAATACAGCGCTTAAAAAAGCGCGGGGGCGTTACATCGCTTTCTTGGATGATGATATGGAAGCCCTGCCCCAATGGGTCAGTGCGAGCCTGAAAGCCTGTGAAAACTTTGATGCAGGCCTGGTCTTTGGGCCGGTCAATGCGGTTATGCCCAAAGGGAAAGCGATTTATCCCTTTATGTCTCCCGCCTTTGACCGCCTCCCCCACACGGAAACCGGGTATATTGATGAAGGTGTCGCCACGGGCGGTTGCCTCGTTGATTTGGCACGTTGTAATATTCCGACCCCCGCTTTTGACCCGGCGCTCAATCAGACTGGCGGTGAAGATGATGCCTTTTTCCGTCATGTGATGGCGAGAGGCACAAAAGCCGTTTGGACAAATGATGCCAAATGTCTGGAACATGTGCCGGAAAAACGCGCTACATTTAACTATATCTGGCAACGCAATTTTGCCTTTGGGCAAAGCCCATCTCAAGAAGCCAGTGAAGCCGGGCTAAAAGGATTACCACGCGTCTTTTTCTGGATGGCAGTCGGTGGCGCACAAAGCCTTCTTTCTCTGCCACGTTTGGCATGGGACGGTTTGACAGGGTCCCCTAAACGGGTTCTCTCTCTCGCCAAATTTGCTCAGGGTGTTGGTAAAATTTTCTGGTTCAAAGCGTTTTCACCCAAGCTTTACGGGAATTAAAGTCAGCGCTTCTGTTTGATACCCAGCGACCTAGAGCTTTCGTCGCTGACCTATTGAGCCGTTTGCAAAACGCGTAAAGGCGAACCTGCATTGAGGATTAGTCCTTCATAACGGCCGCCAACTGCGATAATTTGATCTCTCAAATATTGATGAGCCGGCGCATTTCCGTCATCGGCCAAAGCCACTAAAACCGTGCTGTCCGCAAAGGGGGCTAAGGCTAGACAATCGGCATTGCGGTCAAAGGCAGGCATGTCGACAAATATGATAGAAAATTGAGAGCGTAATAACTGCCAATAGGCACTATTGGGGAAGAAGGATAATTGGTCTCCGACACCCAATTGGTCCCAGAAAAAACTGGTGAAGGCCAAGTCAGTTTTATTGTCTATATAGACAGCGCCAACATTGGGTTGGGCGCGTGTTTGTCCGTTTTGATTGCTGACTTGCCAATACCCTGTGCTGCCAAAGGTCGCGTCATAGGGTCCATGCACATCGCCTGCTCTATGCGCCGCGAAATAATGTTTCGTTTGCGCCAATTGAAGAAAGTCACAATCGACCAATCCCACACGTTTGGCATCATAGGCCGCTTCGGACGCGGCAATTTCCGCTAAGTTACGGGCGACGAAACTCGTCCCCATCTCTGACTTCGCGGCTGAGATTTGTATGATTTTCCCAAGACCGTCAGGTCTTGGGTGGCTTTTCAGTCCTGCCAGAATAGCACGAAGGACCGAACGAGCAGCATGGGAAGGCGTATCAGATCCCATATCCATTCCCGTTTAACCCCATTTTACTGCCCGGAATTATCCTCCGGCGGTAATGTTCCTAGCACATTCATATCATTTTGCGATTGATTTTGTGAATTTTGGTTCTGTTGCGGCATTGGTGCGACATAAGGATTGGCATACATATCCAATGCAGCAGAACCGTTTTGGGAATGATAGGGCTGTTGTGGGCTCCACTCAACCGGACCAGTTTGGTAGTCTGTGCTTAAGCTGGCATTGGTTTGTTGTGCGCCATAACCCTGTTCTTGGCCGTTTGGAAAATAAGGAGCGGGCTGAGCCCCGGAAGCGTCATAATAGCCACCCTGATCATATCCATTACCATATCCCATCGAGGCTTGCTGATACCCGCCTGCCTCATAGGAAGATGCAGAATGTTGTGCGGCAGGTTGATATTCCTGCGGAGAATATTCTGGCGGCGATAAAGGCTCGGGAATGCGGTCGCTTTGGCGACGTCCCCCGGCTTGCCCGCTTCCATGACCGGCGGCAGCGGCGCCTACACGTTGCGAGGTTGCGAAATGACGCGGGTCCAAGAAGACACGCGCCAAGGCCACCATTAATAAGGCGAAGCCCCAAAACAAAGTCGCCAGTGCAAACATTAACATGCGCATATTCGGCCCCTTCAGCGCATAACGTGCACGGGCAATCGTCCGTACATTTTCGTTATTTGCAGCGGCTTGATCCTGATTGATAAGGGCTTCTTGCTCACGCGCATTATAAGTCGTTAAGCGTTCTGATAATGTCTTCCGCTCTCGTACTAGGTTTTGATAGGTTGGATCTAATTGGGTCAAACGACGGACTTTGGCATCAGCACTATCGAGTTGACGTTGCAACGTGAACTCCTTTTCGCGCAAAGAGTCCGCAGTTGCCTGTAATGTATTCAGGGTCTTTGCGATTTCCTGATGAACCGGATTTGGCCCGACACGACGCCCCCCTGTTGCTTCACCGTTATAGCCTGATTGCACAGACCGCAATTGTTCTAACTCGGCGCGTTTTTGACGCACAGGGTCACTCGTCGGCAAATATTTAGCCAAAAGCTGTCCAAGTTCCAACTCCGCTTGCGCAATTCGTTGAGACGCTCTGTCGTCTCGATAAAGATCAATCGTTGCAGGTGTTTGACGCATCTGATCTTCTACCTTGGCAAGCGCGGCTTCCGCTTCGGCAATATCCGCGCGCGTTTTATTGAGCGCTTCTTTCAATTCTTCTGAACGCTTCTGCACGCCTTTTTGCTCTGAGAGGAAATCAGAAATATTATTGGTTTTTAGAAAGCTGGCCAAAGCTAATTCATTTTTGGCGAGTTGCTCTTCTGTCGCAATTCGTCTCTTCCCGATCAAATCGGATGAGCCTTCAACGAACACTGTGCGCCGGAAAGTTTTATATTCTTGGATAAAAGCGTTCAGTGTTTCAACGGCCACCGCAGGGTTCTCATGCTTATAGACCAAATTGATGATTGAAGATTTGGGTTGCGGCATGACAACAAATGAAGATTCAACGCGTTTGCGACGCTCCATCTGTGCTTCACGAATAGCAAATTGATCATTTCCGGCAGCTCTGATTTTTTCTTCGGCCGACTTATCAAACCGTAAACTGTCTGAAGGGGTCGAGGTCATTTGACCAATAACCGCATCAATCACTTCAGAGTTTTTAATGATACCCACTTCGGTCAGGATAATCGTATCCGCCGTTAACTGAAGTCCATTTTGATTGCCCTGCGTGCCCACGGGTTGATAGACATATTCGTCACCCAATTGCACCATGAGGCTCCCATTTGCCGTATAGGTGCGTTTGAAATCAGCGGTCGCATACCAAGCGAAAACCATCCCGATGAGCAAAAGAGGGATAACCCAGAATAATTGTCGACCAAAAGATTTCGCAGCATCCGCGAGACGAATATTGGGAACACCCTGCGCATAATCCCGCACGGTAAGCTCATTTATATCAGCACTGTTGTAAGCCACATTTTGAGGCTCTACATTCTGCGCATAGACGGGGGGATGGCTCCGGCCACGCCTCAGTCTATTCCTTAGACCTAAAAGGGCCATAATGTTTCCTCATTGCGATTCGTTAACCATAAAGACCCCTAAATTTTAATATTTCCTTATCCATTCTTGTTAAGAATTGGAAAAATTGAAATTCTTGGCGAAAACGCCTGAGATTGAGTGTTTTTATGCAAAAATCTGTGAAAATGACCGTAATGATGGGGGTTTCAGCCCTCTGCTTCTCCTTTGGAGTGAGCGAATCACTTGCGCAGAGTCGTTACCTGCCAATGCAGAGCAAACACCCTTCCGCGCCGGTAAAGGTCGTTCAACAGCCCCCAACACAGGTCAAACAGCCAGTTGAATATGGCGGTCTGATGGGATTTTTGAAGGGAAACAAGTCAAAGCCGCAGCAATATCCAGCACGATCTATGCCTCATGCTCGCTATGATTACCCCCAAAATCGTCAGCCTTATAAAATGCATCCTGGTCAGCGGCCCGTTGCAACAGCCCCTGCGATTTTTCAGCAATGGGTAGAATATGAACCGGATTATTTGATTCAGCCTGATGACCAATTGGATATTGTCGTCTCTTCGGCGCCGGAATTATCCCGCACGCTCACTGTTGGCCCTGATGGTCGTATTGTCATGCCCATGAGCTCGCCCATTATGGCGGCAGGGCGCAGTTTTGTGCAGGTTCAAGCGCTGCTAAAAGCGGAATTATCCAAACAATTAAGAGACCCCACCGTTGCTGTCACACCTCGCGCCTATGCGCCGCAGCAGGTTTTCGTAGGCGGAGAAGTCGGCCAACCGGGAACCTATACGATTCCCGGGCGGATTGGCGCTTTGGAAGCCATCTTTATGGCCGGAGGCATGCGCCCGACAGCTCGAACAACACAAGTCGCTGTGCTGCGTCGTGCACCTAATGGCGGCATGATGATGCGAACAGTGGATATTCGCGGTGGACTGAGAAATATCAGACAATACAGCGACAATATGCAGTTGAAGCGCGGCGATATTATTTACGTGCCGCAATCCACTTTGGCCGAGGTCGGTACCTTTATGCAGAATTTCCGCAGTGCCCTGCCCGTTGATTTCAATCTCAGCTATCAATTTGGCGCTAATAATGGCGGCACGACAGTCGTTTCGCCCTAAGCTAACCCTTAATCCGCGATTGGCTCCGCTAAACCCGTGAACGAATAGTCTCCCTTATGTGGCAAGAGTTATATCGCGAATTTATAACGCTTTTCGTTGTTATCGACCCGATAGGGACGATTCCAGTCTATCTCTACGCCGCGCAAAAAATTGCCCCCGAACTCAGGGTAAAATTCGCGTTCAGAGCGGTTCTGATAGCAGGCTGTGTTTTATTAGCGTTCTTGGTTTTAGGACAAATTCTTTTAGAGACATTGGGGTTACGTCTGGGCTCATTCCAAATGGCCGGCGGCATTATCTTATTCTTATTCGCACTGGACATGATTTTTGGTCAGTCAAAACCGGCCACAGAAATCGCTATGGTCGATGCCAATGACCTATCCGGAGCTGTCTTCCCTCTGGCCATGCCGTCCATTGCATCGCCGGGGGCTATTCTCGCCATTGTGATCTTAACTGACAATCACAAGACATCCGTAACAGAGCAATCCATTACAGCTTTGATACTCCTTAGCATATTGATGCTGACATTTCTTTTATTGCTC
Source organism: uncultured Algimonas sp. (assembly GCA_964511495.1). Classification (GTDB taxonomy): domain Bacteria; phylum Pseudomonadota; class Alphaproteobacteria; order Caulobacterales; family Maricaulaceae; genus Litorimonas. The sequence goes on from CAZEFT010000006.1 coordinate 146,325, forward strand.
GCCGCAACGCGCATTCAAAAAGTTATCGGCAATACAGGCGCGAGTATTATCAGTCGGATTATGGGCCTCGTCCTGGCGACCGTTGCGATTGATGCCATTATAAACGGCTTAATCAGCTTAGATATTCCGACGCTATTTTAAATATAACGGTCGGATCAAATTTTTGACGGCGCTTACGCCGCCTTTTTGATTAAATCCCGATTTTCAGCTAACCAGCCGCGCGCAGCCCGCAAAGCCAAAGTCACGTCTTCTTGGCTCATTTCCTGCTTCAACTCAGCTTGATATGATTTCGCCGGAATCGACCCCATCATGGCCGCAAGGCTAAACCATTTATGAGCTTCGATAAAATCAGGGCCGCGATCTTCAACGTCAGTTGAATAGATCAGACCCAGTCGAAACATATCGTCTGAATTGGCTTGGACAGAAATAGCCTGTTCGGCTTCCTGAACTTCTAATGATGTAAAGGCCATGATGACCTCCCTGTGTTGTTTTCACCTAATACCATCGGGATCCCGTTCCCGAGGGCGGATGAGGCCGAATTTGCTTCGTGTCTCTCAATCCATGATTAGACTTTTACTTCACAGGATAAATATAGCGTTAATAAGACGAAGTTTTAAATTAACAATACAGAGGTTAAAACAAGTAAATATGAATTACTAAACAGTTATACTGTAATTAAAAGAGTATTACACTAAGTATAGAATTCTCCACCCATCAGAATAGAGTCAGTATTTCCTAAGTATGCCACATAAGAAAAATTCAGAAAAAAGTTTGTTTTTAAACTAATTAAAGTCAGATTTTTCGACTTTTCGTGATTTTTGGACGCCATTAATCGTAAAATTGACTGATCTCTTCCAAAGATGCGCGGTCGGCATAGAGCTTATTCACATCGGCCTCCGGGTTGCCGTAACCCAAGGACAGACCAACAAGTACTTCTTCTTCGTCAGGAATATTCAGCAATTCATGACAGACGCTCGTCCAATTCCGCCACCATCCTTGTGGGGCCGTGTGCAATCCCGCTTCGCGCGCCAATAACATCACGGATTGGAGCCAAATGCCGATATCCATATATTGCGGCATATCCAGTTTTTTATGGCCTGTGATAATAATACCAACAGGAGCATTAAAAAATTTCGCATTTTGGGCCAACCAAATCAGGCGTCCCATTTTATTCTCTCGCGGAATACCGATGAGATTATACATATCTTCACCGAGCTTGTAGCGCCATGAGCGTTGTGGTTCCCAGAGGGGCGACGGATAGGCGGGATAGGTTGGTTCTTCGACCTTACCGGCGAGCGTGCGCTCAGACGCCCGCTTTTTAAACTCCTCCAAGGTGCTGCCCGTCATAACATGCAACTTCCAAGGTTGGAGATTGCCCCCTGACGGGCTGCGCTGGGCTTTGTTCAAAATCTCGGTCAAGAGCGCCGTCGGAACGGGCTTATCAAGGAAATCCCGCACGGTAATGCGCGTTTCCAAAGCCTCTGAGACTGACTCACTCGAATCCGTTTTTAAACTCATCCTCTGAAACCTTTATTGTGAACCGCTACGTTTCTTTAACATGGCGAAGAGAAAATAATCCGCCAAGGCCACCGCGAAGGCGATGCCACCGGCCAACCAAAAGCTCATCTTCACCACCAAAACCAATGTGAGGAAAATCACAACAAAGATCAAAGCCGGCATTGTGATGCGTAAAAGATCCCACGCTAAATTTTGTTGTGAATCATTATTTTGACCCGACATAACACTCACCTATTTGAATTCATATTGTCTCGAATGACTTGGCAATAATATAAGAATTATCAAAGAAAAGGATAGAATAACCACCCTCGGGATTGTAAGATTCTATTACATTTAAATTAATTTTACCAACAACTGCGCTCTGATAAGACTCAATCAGTGATTTCGGCCCCCTTGCAAGTAACCCATAACCGCTCTTGAAATGCGATATAAAGTTTATTGCGTTTATTGAGCTATAGCACTCTGCGAAATCACCCAATGCGCGTTCATGGGCCTCCCATAACATGCCTAAAATTTCATAACCGTTTTCGGGTTTAGAGCTATAAAACAAATCGTAATGTTGTGCGTTATATTGCCATAGTAAAACGTGCTCACTATTTACGGCGATTTCATCACATGGCATCGGAACTAATTTAGATGCGGCCACGTCTTTGCAAATAATATTATAGCTTCTTTGAGCGTTAGCATTTTTCCAGTCGTCGCAAATTAATTTTACTAAAACTTGATTGCTTGATAACTCTTCAACCAAGGTGATTTTTCCATTCAACCCTTCCCAAAGATTTTCACATAAATCATTTAGACAGTTATCTATCACAACCCCAATTTCTGACGTAAAATCTGGTTCACCGCTTGCGGGTTCGCTTTACCTTGCGACGCCTTCATCACTTGCCCGACAAAAAAACCGACGAGTTTCGGGTTTTCTTTTGCTGCGGCCGCTTGATCGGGGTTCGCATCGATAACCGTTTGGACCATCGCCTCAATCGCGCCCATATCGGTGACTTGTTTCAAGCCTTGGGCCTTGATGATGTCATCGGCCGTGCCTTCGCCTTTAAACATGCGCTCAAACACTTCCTTGGCGATTTTGCCGGAAATTGTTTTATCGGCAATACGGTCAAGCAAACCGCCCAATGCGTCCGCTGAGACTGGGCTGTCGCTCAGCTCAATACCCGCCTTATTCAAAGCCCCAAATAATTCGCCCATCACCCAGTTCGACGCGATTTTGGCGTCACGCCCTTTGGCGACAGTTTCATAGAAATCCGCCTTGACCGCATCCGCTGTCAAAATACGAGCATCATATTCCGGCAGGCCGTAATCGCTCATAAAGCGGGCTTTGCGCGCATCCGGCATTTCTGGCAGTTCGGATTTAATCCGATCGACAAAGCTTTGTTCCAATTTCAATGGTAGCAAATCCGGGTCAGGGAAATAGCGATAATCATGCGCGTCTTCTTTGGAGCGCATAGTGCGTGTTTCACCTTTGACGCTATCGAACAAGCGAGTCTCTTGGTCGATCGTGCCGCCTGCCTCGATAATGTCGATATGGCGGCGCGCTTCATAATTAATGGCTTGGCGAATAAAACGCATGGAGTTGACATTTTTAATCTCGCAACGTGTTCCCAATTCACCACCGGGTTTACGCACAGACACATTCACATCGGCGCGAAGATTGCCCTTCTCCATATCACCGTCACACGTGCCAAGCGCGCGCACAATACCGCGCAGTTTTTCGACATAGGCGGAAGCCTCTTCAGGCGAACGCATATCGGGCTTAGACACAATTTCCATCAGCGCCACGCCGCAACGGTTCAAATCGACATAGGTCTCATCAGGTGAGAGGTCATGCACGGATTTCCCTGCATCCTGTTCCAAATGGAGGCGTTCAATCCCAACCGTGACTTCTTCGCCGACATTGCCGTCCGCATCAATGGGGAGGATATCAATCTCGCCCTCACCCACAATCGGATGCTCAAACTGTGAAATTTGATAGCCCTGCGGCAGGTCGACATAAAAATAATTTTTGCGATCAAAACGCGAGAATAAATTAATTTTTGCATTCAGGCCCAAACCGGTTTTCACGGCTTGCTCGACGCAAAACTCATTCAGCACAGGCAACATGCCGGGCATACCCGCATCGACGAGCGACACTTGGCTGTTCGGCTCTGACCCATATGCGGTGGAAGAGCCCGAAAAGAGTTTCGAGGTCGACGCCACCTGCGCATGGACTTCGAGACCGATGATGATTTCCCAATCACCCGTCTCGCCCTTGATATAATCTTTAGGGTCTCCGACCCTTTCTGCTGTGAACATAATATTATCTCTTAAACACTGCCGGCTGTTTCTACGACTAAAATTCGAGCTTCACCTTTGGGTTTTGCAACATGTTCAGTACCAATGGATGCGTAAAATATGTCACCAACCTTCATTTCAAATACTTTTTCTAAACCCAATTCCTTATAGTGCATATCGACCTCCCCATCTAAAACGGCAAAGACTTCCTGACCATCATTTACGTGCCATGTATAAGGTTGGTCCGTCCAATGGAGTTTCGTTGTAATACCATTCATCTCTGCAATAAGAACAGAGGCCCAAGGTACATCACTCTTAAAGTCTTTCGCCTTTATGAGCTCCATTTACATCCACCACTTCCCAGGCTTCGCCGTAAAGCCTGCCGCATCTTCCAACGCACTCGCGGCTTTGAACACAGTTTCTTCATCCAATGCCCGACCAATGAGTTGTAGTCCCAATGGCAAACCGTTTTTATCGAGGCCCGCAGGGACGGAGATTCCGGGCAGACCTGCCAAATTTGTCGTGACCGTAAAGATGTCGTTCAAATACATTTGAACGGGATCATTGACTTTACGCCCCACAGGGAAAGCGGCGCTTGGCGCTGTTGGGGTGAGGATAGCATCGCACGTCTGCCACGCATTTTCAAAATCTTCGACAATTCGCGTCCGGACTTTCTGCGCGCGGAGGTAATAGGCATCATAATAACCCGCGGATAAAACATAAGTCCCGATCATGATACGGCGGCGGACTTCTTTGCCAAAACCGGCAGTGCGAGTACGGTCATAAGTGTCGTTCAAATCTTCGCCGTCAACGCGTAGCCCATAACGCATCCCATCATAACGCGCCAAATTTGAGGACGCTTCAGCAGGCGCGACAACATAGTAAGCGGGCAGCGCATATTGCGTATGCGGTAATGTTATCGGCACGATTTCCGCACCCGCCGCTTTCATCCATTCCACCCCTTGATCCCAAAGCGATTGGATTTCTTCGGGCATACCCTCAATCGAATATTCTTTCGGAATACCAATGCGCAGACCTTTAATGGATTGCCCGCAAGCCTCTGACCATTTCGGCACATCGACATTGAGCGATGTAGAATCTTTTGGATCATAGCCAGACATGCTTTCCAACAAAATGGCCGCATCTTTCACCGTTTTAGCAATCGGCCCTGCTTGGTCGAGCGAGCTGGCAAAAGCGACCGTTCCCCAACGCGAACAACGACCATAGGTCGGCTTAATGCCCACAGTTCCCGTAAAGGACGCCGGTTGACGAATAGAACCGCCCGTATCCGTCGCCGTTGCGCCGAGGCACATATCCGCAGCCACGGCGGCGGCAGACCCTCCTGACGACCCGCCCGGCACCAAATCTTCACCCTTACGCCATGGATTAATGACAGGCCCATAGGCCGATGTCTCATTGGAGGAGCCCATAGCAAATTCATCGAGGTTCAGCTTGCCGAGCATGACCATGCCGTCGGCTTTCATATTGGCCGTCACAGAACTCTCATAAGTCGGTTGAAACTCGCCAAGGATTTTTGACCCCGCACAGGTTTTCACACCATCCGTGCAGAATAAATCTTTCACCGCCAAAGGCGCGCCTTCGAGCAAGCCCAACTCGCCACCCTCTTTTTTGGCGTGGGCGCGGCGATTATCTGATTGCTTGGCCTGTTCCATCGCCAATTCGAACGTTGTGGTGATAAAGGCGTTTAAATCCGCCCCATCCATACACGCATCAATATGCGCCTTGGTGAGTTCTTCAGACGTAAAATCACCTTTGGTCATTCCGTCCAGAGCATCCGTCAGGGTAAGATTGGTCAACTCACTCATGATCTACTCCACACTTCTCGGCACAACGAAGAAGCCATCATCTTTTTTCGGGGCGTTTTTCAAAATATCGTCGCGCTTACCACCATCGGTGATTGAATCTGCGCGCAGAGGGGCGGACATATCAACGGCAGACGTCATCGGCTCTACGCCATCAACATCAACCTCACCCAATTGCTCAATCCAAGACAAAATTCCGTTCAAGTCATCCGCAAGCGGTTGCAGCCGATCATCCTCAACATGAAGCCGGGATAAGCGGGCGATTTTCTTGACATCTTCGGCGCTGACGGCCCCTTTGGGTTCACTCACGAGAGTCTCCTATATTTTCAATTGCGCGAGTTAGCAGGGGCGTAAGCGAGGAGCAAGTGTCGTAACCGTCTTAATGGCCTATTCGGGTGGGATATGTTCAGCAAAAAACGCTTCCAGGCCGCGAATATAAATCGCCGTTGTTCGAAGCCCCCATCCCGAATGCCTCGCACCGTCCAAAATAAGAAATTCATGGTCCACCCCGGCCTTTTCAAGCGCTTCAGACATTTTCTCGCTCTGTTCAATATCGACAATCTGATCATCTGAACCATGCGCTAAGAAGATAGGCGTTTGAATAGAGGCCGCGTGAAAGGCAGGAGAGACATTCGCCAACCTATCGCGGTCAGCTTTTTCATCACCGATTGACTCGGTCCAATATTCATAGACTCCTGATTTGGAGCCGAAATCCTTGCGGACTTGCCTCAACATCCGCCGTAAATCCGTCGGCCCTCCTCCACTGGCCACGCATTGAAACATATTCGGTCTTTGAATAACGGCAAAAAGCGCAGCATAGCCACCATAGCTATAGCCTGAAATGCAGGTCTTCTCACGTGAGGCCAAACCCTGCGAAAACAGATAATTGACGGAGTCATAGATATCCGTCTGCATAACGCCGCCCCACTCCCGAAAACCTGCCCGTGCAAAATCTCGGCCATAGCCCGAAGATCCCCGGAAATTGGGCTGCAAAATTTGATAACCCTTAGAGGCAAAATATTGAACCTGCGGGTCATAAATCGGGAAATTCCGGACTTCCGGGCCCCCATGGGGCATGACGATAAGCGGCGCTTGTTTATCACCAATGGATGTGGGCAGTGTATGATAGGCCGTAATGTCCTGACCATCGCTCATTTTGATTGTCAAAATATTTGTCTTGCTGCGATGTTCAAATGTTGGAAAACGATTGGATGCAAATAATTGACGCGGAGCATTTTTATCTTTGTCAAAAATATAAATTTCTGCGGACTTATTCGTTGAACTCACGCGAATAATTGCCTTGGACTTTGCTTTATCAACATCCAATAGCTCCACATTCTCCTCAAGCGCAAACTGACTGCGCAAGGATTTATAAAGCGCTTCATATTCAGGGTCGAAAAACTTGTAGTTCAGATATTCGTCGTAAAAACCCACCGCCAAAAACTTATCACCATCACTCGATGTCAAAGCCTGCTCTATATCGACCTTGGGATGTTCATATATCGTTTTCGTGTAGGAATCCGTGATAGGGTTGTAAATTTTGACATTCCGCCGCGCGTCCCCCTCTTCATTCGCAAGAACGTAGAACCCTTTCGAATCTTCGGTGGCCGCAATAGGCAAGAAGTCAAAATTCTTTTCATCTTCATCTGGATTGATTTTAAACGTTTTAATTTTTTTCCAATCATAACGTTTGCGACGTTGATCATAGCCCTGACTGGCATGAACACTCATTTTTTTGCAGGACTTCCCATGGCAATCCATACGGAAAACCGGGCGTCCCTGACGATCTGTGTGCCATGCGGCCGTCTGAGTATTGCCACGAGCAATTCGTTCGGCATCTCCACTGATAATATTCACGCGCCAAAGATCTAAATCATTATTTCGCCTTGCAGGCATGATTATATGCTCTGAATCAGAAGGCAGAATATTTGTGATTGTCGTCAGCCCCCAATTCCCCCCGGCGATTTCAGTTTGGTTTTGAAACAGAGCCGTGTAGCCCTCCTCGGTGGGACTGGTCGAAATCATGCGTGTGCCGCCCAAAATAATTTTTCGGCCATTATCGACGAGACCCGGAAAACGGAATAATTTGATCAACACCCGTTCTGAATTAGCCCAATGCACAGAAAGGGGCTGTGTCGTTCTTGGTAAACGCAATCTGCGTCCCGGACGCATAGCTTCCAAATCAAAAAATTCGATAAAGGAATAACCTTCATTCTGTATGGTTTCGACAAGACACCCGGTGTCATTCAACTCGACATATCTACCGTCAGGGTCTTTGCAATAATGCTGATAATCATGGACGATGTAAGCGAGGTATTTCCCATCAGGGGACATGACAGGTGGAGAATGATTGGCCGAGTCAAATACTGCCAACCCAGCCTCTTCCCCATTGGCGGCCTTCGCAATTGGGGCGACATTCAAACACAGACAGAAACAAAAGATACTAAAAACAAAGGCACGAAAATTCATAATCTTGCCTAACAAATCAGTCTTTCTGTGCCAACTTTAAATTTTCTGTCTCAAATTTTACACCAAAATTTTGAGAACTCCGTCCTGCTTTGATTGTCCAAAACACCCAATTTATAGCCTTGGCAATCACCCTTTAGACAATCGCAAGACTAACGATTGTGCCAATGCAGCTTTTTCGCTATCCCGATGAAAAGGCAGGCACATATGACAAATAATTATAAAGATGTCGTCAGCCCTTCGACACCGCGTATGGGGAATGCGCTGACACGGTGGATAGGGCGAATGATTCTCAAAATGATAGGGTGGAAGATGACCGGCCGCCTGCCCGATCGCAAACAAATCATCATTATCGGTGCGCCTCATACATCCAATTGGGATTTGATTTTGGCGATGGGCTGCATGCTGGCCGCTGGCTTGCGCTTTTCATGGATGATGAAAAAGGAAGCCTTTTTCTGGCCCTTAGGCAGTTTGTGGAAAGCTTTGGGCGGTATTCCCATCGACCGAGGCGGAGATGTGGATGTAGTGGGCCAAATTTCTGAATACTTCCAAAACAATGATAATGTGTGGATTGGTCTCACCCCTGAAGGTACACGCAGCAAAGTCGAAACATTTAAAAAAGGATATTTGCGTATGGCCTATGGCACAGGCGTTCCTCTTTTTGTTATCGGCATTAATGCCCCCACAAAGGAAGTCGTTCTGGATAAAATCTGGGAGACAACCGGAGATTTGGAAACAGACAATGCAGCCGTCAAAGCTTATTTTGATGCCAATTTCAAAGGGATTCGCCCCGAATACGGGTGACCTGTTCTTGGCCAAACTATCGGAGTGTATCCGATGAAATATAACAATCCTCACATGAGCGAATATTCGCCGCGTATGGGCAATGCTTTCACCCGCGCCATGGGCTCATTTGGCCTCAAACTAACGGGATGGAGCCTACACGGGCAAATGCCCGATGTCCCGAAATTTGTCATTGTCGGCGTGCCGCATACGTCAAATTGGGATGCAATTTCCGCCTCTCTCGCCATGCTGGCCTCAGGTTTTAAATATACCTTTCTTATTAAGAAAGAATGGTTCTTCTGGCCGATGGGGCCCATATTCCGCGCGCTCGGGGGTTATCCTGTGGACCGCGGCAAAGGCGCGGATGTCGTGGCGCAATTGGTCAAACTATTTGAAAGCGAAGACAAAGTCTGCGTTGGTTTCCCACCCGAGGGCACTCGAGCTAAGGTCGAGCGTTACAAAACGGGCTATCTGCGCGCCGCCTATGCCGCTAATGTACCCGTCTTTATCTGCGCCTTTGATGGCCCAAACAAACGTGTTGTACTTGACCGCCTGTTTCCGCTGACGGGGGATTTAAAAGCCGATAATAAAGCGTTGAAAGCCTATGTCGATGAGACATGGATTGGCGTCCATCCCGAACGTCAAAAATAAAAAGAAGTTAGGACAAACCGGAAGGCTATATGAATTCTCCGACACATAGCCTTCTCGCTCTCGCGCTTTTATCCAAAAAGGGCACGCCAAAACGAAATTGGGCCGTGTTTATCGGCTCTCTCATTCCTGACCTCGCCATCTATCTCTGGGCCCCGTATCAAAGTCTGGTCAAGGGTGTGTCAGGCGAAGAGATGTGGCGGGAGCTTTATTTCCAAGCTCCCATGCAGAACTTGATCGCTTATTTCAACTCCATCCCGATTTATCTGGCTCTGTTGATATTGGGCTGGTTTGGCCGCACCAAATTATGGGGTCAGCTATTGCTCTTTTTCGCAGCGGCGGCTCTCATCCATATGGCCACAGATTTACCCGTTCACGCCGATGATGCTTATCGCCATTTCTGGCCTCTTACAGATTGGCGGTTTTTCTCACCTCTGTCTTACTGGGACGCAGACCATCATTCACAATGGGTCAGCGGTGTTGAAAGCCTTATCGCACTCATTTGTATCGTCACCCTCTGGCGACGTTTCCCAAAACTCTGGGTTAAAATCCTTTTGGGACTATCCGGCATTTTCTACGCCACTGCGCTAATCATGTTGAACGTCATATGGTAATTCAGAGAGTGATACAGAATGATCCACACTTAGCGTTTTGAAACCCTCCATAAATTCAGTGCCTTGTGAGAAAATCAAGAGAATGATCCCCACATGCTGAAGGTGCGGTATAGTAGATTTGTTCTTCACGGCGGGCCTAATCGTACGTTGGATTGGCGTGAAAGATGACATGCGTTGTTAAAAGGC